>NZ_JBFTJJ010000090.1:0-324 GCF_056395365.1 Variovorax sp. 10L421 | reverse complement strand
GAACTCCGGCGCCGGCAGGGCCTTGCGGTCCACCTTGCCGTTGGCGTTCAGCGGCAGTGCGTCGAGCACCACCAGCGCGGCGGGCACCATGTAGTCGGGCAGCGCCTGGCCGAGCTTCTGCCGAAGCTGTGCCGTGTCGATGTCCTGCCCTGACACGTAGCCCACCAGCCGCGTACCCGTCGGGCCTTCGTTGGCGATGACCACCGCTTCCCTCACCTCAGGCTGCGCCAGCAACTGCGCCTCGATCTCCCCCAGCTCGATGCGGAAGCCCCGCACCTTCACCTGGTGGTCGATGCGGCCCAGGTACTCCAATTGGCCTTCCGC
>NZ_JBFTJJ010000089.1:0-341 GCF_056395365.1 Variovorax sp. 10L421 | reverse complement strand
ATCGCAATGCGCTGGCGCTGGCCGCCCGAGAACTCGTGCGGGTACTTGTCCATGTCGGTGGTGCGCAGGCCGACTGCGGCGAGCGCCTCGTTGGCACGCTCGCGCTGCACGGCGCGGCTCGTTTCGGCCAGCGCCTCGAGGGGCTCGGCGACGATGCGCGCGACGGTCTGGCGTGGGTCKARCGAGCCGTAGGGGTCCTGGAACACCATCTGGAAATCGCGCCGCGCGGTGCGCAGCTCGGCCTTCGACAGCGTGTGCAGGTCGCGGCCTTCGAGGCGCACGCTGCCCGAAGTCGGCGTGTCCAGCGCCATCACGAGACGCGCGATGGTCGACTTGCCCGA
>NZ_JBFTJJ010000088.1:0-357 GCF_056395365.1 Variovorax sp. 10L421 | reverse complement strand
GGCGCGCAGCTGTGCCACCGCAACGTGACACGGCTGCTTGACGCCACCGATGCCTGGTTCGGCTTCGGCCCCGAGGACGTGTGGACGATGTTCCACTCCTACGCCTTCGACTTCTCCGTGTGGGAGATCTTCGGGGCCCTGTGCACCGGCGGCAAGCTGGTGGTCGTGCCGTTCTGGGTCAGCCGTTCGCCGGAAGACTTCCTGCAGCTGCTGCAAGTGCAGAAGGTGACGGTGCTCAACCAGACGCCTTCGGCCTTCGGCCAGCTGACCAGCCTGCCGCGAGCCTACCAAGAGCATTTGTCCCTGCGCGTGGTGATCTTCGGCGGAGAGGCACTGGACCCGCAGCGCCTGCGCCAG
>NZ_JBFTJJ010000087.1:0-361 GCF_056395365.1 Variovorax sp. 10L421 | reverse complement strand
GTGGCGTCAAGCAGCCGTGTCACGTTGCGGTGGCACAGCTGCGCGCCCTTGGGACGGCCGGTGGAGCCGGAGGTGTAGATCACGTAGGCGAGGTTCTCGCCGTGCAGGTCGAGCTGCGGATCGTGCGACGGTTCTTCGGACAGGTCGAGCGTGTCCAGTGCCAGCACCTGCAGCGCCTCGGTGCCCGGCATCTGCAGGTGGCTCTGCGTGAACAGCAGCGCGATGCCGCTGTCGCGGACCATGTACGTCAGCCGATCTGTGGGGTACTCCGGGTCCAGCGGCACGTAGGCGCCGCCAGCCTTCAGGATCGCGAGGATACCCACCACCATCTCGATGGAGCGTTCCACCGCGATGCCCACCT
>NZ_JBFTJJ010000086.1:0-385 GCF_056395365.1 Variovorax sp. 10L421 | reverse complement strand
TGAACTTCTCGGCGCTGCCCAGCGCCCGGCCACCCGAGACGATGATCTTGGCGGCCGTCAGCTCGGGGCGTTCGCTCTTCGTGACTTCCCGGCCCACGAAGCTGCTCTTGCCGCTGTCGGCCACGCCTTCGGCCGTTTCGACCGCTGCGTTGCCACCGGTCGCAGCTGCGGCGTCGAAGCCGGTCGTGCGCACCGTGATCACCTTGATCGGGTCTGCGCTCTGCACGGTGGCGATCGCGTTGCCCGCGTAGATCGGGCGCTCGAAGGTGTCGGGGCTGTCGACCTTGGTGATGTCGCTGATCTGGGCCACGTCGAGCTTGGCGGCCACGCGCGGCGCGACGTTCTTGCCGTTGGCGGTCGAGGGGAACAGGATGTGGCTGTAGTT
>NZ_JBFTJJ010000085.1:0-385 GCF_056395365.1 Variovorax sp. 10L421 | reverse complement strand
AACTACAGCCACATCCTGTTCCCCTCGACCGCCAACGGCAAGAACGTCGCGCCGCGCGTGGCCGCCAAGCTCGACGTGGCCCAGATCAGCGACATCACCAAGGTCGACAGCCCCGACACCTTCGAGCGCCCGATCTACGCGGGCAACGCCATCGCCACCGTGCAGAGCAGCGACGCCACCAAGGTGATCACCGTGCGTACCACCGGCTTCGATGCCGCAGCCGCCACGGGTGGCAGCGCAGCGGTCGAAACGGCCGAAGGCGTGGCCGACAGCGGCAAGAGCAGCTTCGTGGGCCGGGAAGTCACGAAGAGCGAACGCCCCGAGCTGACGGCCGCCAAGATCATCGTCTCGGGTGGCCGGGCGCTGGGCAGCGCCGAGAAGTTCA
>NZ_JBFTJJ010000084.1:0-398 GCF_056395365.1 Variovorax sp. 10L421 | reverse complement strand
CCACACGTCCTCGGGGCCGAAGCCGAACCAGGCATCGGTGGCGTCAAGCAGCCGTGTCACGTTGCGGTGGCACAGCTGCGCGCCCTTGGGACGGCCGGTGGAGCCGGAGGTGTAGATCACGTAGGCGAGGTTCTCGCCGTGCAGGTCGATATCGGGGTTGGTGTGGGGTTCCGCACTAACGTCGAGCGTGTCCAGGGCCAACACCTGCAGCGCCTCGATGCCCGGCACCTGCAGGTGGCTCTGCGTGAGCAGCAGCGCGATGCCGCTGTCGCGGACCATGTACGTCAGCCGATCTGTGGGGTACTCCGGGTCCAGCGGCACGTAGGCGCCGCCAGCCTTCAGGATCGCGAGGATACCCACCACCATCTCGATGGAGCGTTCCACCGCGATGCCCACCT
>NZ_JBFTJJ010000083.1:0-422 GCF_056395365.1 Variovorax sp. 10L421 | reverse complement strand
CTGGCGCAGGCGCTGCGGGTCCAGTGCCTCTCCGCCGAAGATCACCACGCGCAGGGACAAATGCTCTTGGTAGGCTCGCGGCAGGCTGGTCAGCTGGCCGAAGGCCGAAGGCGTCTGGTTGAGCACCGTCACCTTCTGCACTTGCAGCAACTGCAGGAAGTCCTCGGGCGAACGGCTGACCCAGAACGGCACGACCACCAGCTTGCCGCCAGTGCACAGCGCACCGAAGATCTCCCACACGGAGAAGTCGAAGGCGTAGGAGTGGAACATCGTCCACACGTCCTCGGGGCCGAAGCCGAACCAGGCATCGGTGGCGTCAAGCAGCCGTGTCACGTTGCGGTGGCACAGCTGCGCGCCCTTGGGACGGCCGGTGGAGCCGGAGGTGTAGATCACGTAGGCGAGGTTCTCGCCGTGCAGGTCGA
>NZ_JBFTJJ010000082.1:0-452 GCF_056395365.1 Variovorax sp. 10L421 | reverse complement strand
TCCCACACGTCCACCGTCAGCACCGGGGTGTCGCCGGTGGTCAGCGGCGTGCCCGCGGCGCCCATGTTCACGATGTCCAGCGAGCCGTCGGCCTTCTTCACCAGCCACGTCCAGCCCGAGCCGAARTTGCCCACGGCCGACTTCACGAAGGCTTCCTTGAACGCGTCGTAGCTGCCCCACTTGGCGTCGATGGCCTTGCCCAGGGCACCGGTCGGAGCGCCGCCGCCCTGGGGCTTCATGCAGTTCCAGAAGAAGGTGTGGTTCCAGATCTGTGCGGCGTTGTTGTAGATACCGCCGCTGGACTTCTTGACGATCTCCTCGAGCGTCATCGATTCGAACTCGGTGCCCTTCTGCAGGTTGTTGAGGTTCACCACGTAGGCGTTGTGGTGCTTGCCGTAGTGGTATTCGAGGGTTTCCTTCGAATACTCGGGCGCCAGTGCGTCGAGGGCGTA
>NZ_JBFTJJ010000081.1:0-458 GCF_056395365.1 Variovorax sp. 10L421 | reverse complement strand
TTCACCTGGGACGGCTTCAACCGCATGCGCAGCGCGAGCACCTACGGCAAGACCACGAGCTTCAGCTACGACGCCCTGGGCCGGCGCATCGCCAAACGCTCCGAGCACGAGATCACCCTCTTCGGCTGGGACGGCGACACGCTGGCCTTCGAGAGCACGCAAAGCACCGAGGCGCGGCAGGAGCTGCAGGCCTGGCGCGGCGACAGCGTGCACTACATCCACGAGCCCGGCTCCTTCGTGCCGCTGGTGCAGATCCGCCAGGCGCAGGCCGTTGCGCTGAGCCAGACCACGGATGTCAAGGCACTGATCGCGGCCAATGGCGGGAGCTACGACATCGAGCAGGATCCGCTGTGGAACGGGGAGCAACTCAACACGCCTGCCCCGTTCGCGAAGGAAGAGATCGCGTTCTACCAGTGCGACCACCTGGGCACGCCGCAGGAGCTGACGGACCACGAGGG
>NZ_JBFTJJ010000080.1:0-473 GCF_056395365.1 Variovorax sp. 10L421 | reverse complement strand
GCAATCACCTTGCCCTGCGCGGTGTTGGTGTAGCCGCCGAGGCCGCCGCCCGCGCTGCGGCCGGCCAGCGCGCCGAAGGCGCCGAAATCGGTCTTGGAGGCGCTGCCTTCGGAGGCCGCGACCTGCACGCCCGAGCGGTTGTCGATCAGTGTCAGCAGGGCGCTGGCTTCCTTGGTCTGCATGTTGCCGCCGATGGCCGCCAGTGCGCGGCCACGGCCGCCACCCACCAGCCCGCCCAGCGCCCCGCCGATGCCGCCCGCGTCGCTGTTGCTGAACACGATCTCGGGCGACAGGCCGTAGTCGGAGGCCACCATCTGGCCGCGGCCGAAGTTGCTGCCGCCGCGCATTTCACCCGACTGCATCAGCGCGCGCTCGCGCGTCATCGCGTTCATGCCGGCCGCGCCGCGCTCGACCACGATGAAGCAGTTCGATTGCTGCACCAGCAGGCGCAGCAGGTTGGCCGTGGGCGGCAG
>NZ_JBFTJJ010000079.1:0-473 GCF_056395365.1 Variovorax sp. 10L421 | reverse complement strand
CTGCCGCCCACGGCCAACCTGCTGCGCCTGCTGGTGCAGCAATCGAACTGCTTCATCGTGGTCGAGCGCGGCGCGGCCGGCATGAACGCGATGACGCGCGAGCGCGCGCTGATGCAGTCGGGTGAAATGCGCGGCGGCAGCAACTTCGGTCGTGGGCAAATGGTGGCCTCCGACTACGGCCTGTCGCCCGAGATCGTGTTCAGCAACAGCGACGCCGGCGGCATCGGCGGGGCGCTGGGCGGCCTGGTAGGTGGCGGCCGTGGCCGCGCCATCGCCCAGCTCGGCGCGAGCATGCAGACCAAGGAAGCCAGCGCACTGCTGACGCTGATCGACAACCGCTCGGGCGTGCAGGTCGCGGCCTCCGAAGGCAGCGCCTCCAAGACCGATTTCGGCGCCTTCGGCGCGCTGGCCGGCCGCAGCGCGGGCGGCGGCCTCGGCGGCTACACCAACACCGCGCAGGGCAAGGTGATTGC
>NZ_JBFTJJ010000078.1:0-483 GCF_056395365.1 Variovorax sp. 10L421 | reverse complement strand
CCACACGTCCTCGGGGCCGAAGCCGAACCAGGCATCGGTGGCGTCAAGCAGCCGTGTCACGTTGCGGTGGCACAGCTGCGCGCCCTTGGGACGGCCGGTGGAGCCGGAGGTGTAGATCACGTAGGCGAGGTTCTCGCCGTGCAGGTCGAGCTGCGGATCGTGCGACGGTTCGCCGGACAGGTCGAGCGTGTCCAGTGCCAGCACCTGCAGCGCCTCGATGCCCGGCATCTGCAGGTGGCTCTGCGTGARCAGCAGCGCGATGCCGCTGTCGCGGACCATGTACGTCAGCCGATCTGTGGGGTACTCCGGGTCCAGCGGCACGTAGGCGCCGCCRGCCTTCAGGATCGCGAGGATACCCACCACCATCTCGATGGAGCGTTCCACCGCGATGCCCACCTTGGTCTCGGGCTTCACGCCCCGGGCGATCAGCCGGTGTGCAAGGCGGTTGGCCTGTGTGTTGAGTTCGCCGTAGCTCAGCGTTTG
>NZ_JBFTJJ010000077.1:0-492 GCF_056395365.1 Variovorax sp. 10L421 | reverse complement strand
CTGCTGCTCCAGCAGCCGGCCGGCCGGGTCGTACTTCGAGCCCTGGTGCAGGCCGTTGCCCTGGTCGCGGCCGGTCTCGCGGTGCAGGTCGTCGCGCTCGAAGCCCAGGATGTCCTGGCCGTCCACGAGCAGGCCGTGCACGTGGCCGGAGCCGTAGGTGAGCCATTGGGTGATGTGGCCGTCGGGGCGGACGCTGGCAACGCGCTGGTGGAGCTCGTCGTAGCCGTGCTGCCAGACCGCCGTGTGGCCATGGTCCAGGTAGTGCTGGTGCTCGCGCACCAGGTTGCCCGCGCGGTCGTAGAACCACTGGAGCCTGGCCTCGGCGTTGGTGGCCTCGACCAGGCGGCCGTTGCGGTCGTAGGCGAAGCGCTCGGTCTGGTCACCGGCCTGGCGCTCGCTCAGGCGGCCCAGGGGGTCGAATTCGAGCCGGGTGCTGTGGCCGGCTTCGATGACTTCGGCCAGCACGCCGCTGGCTTCGTCGTAGCGGTACTG
>NZ_JBFTJJ010000076.1:0-494 GCF_056395365.1 Variovorax sp. 10L421 | reverse complement strand
AGCGAAGTTCTGGTGCTGCGCGCCGATTCAGCCAACGTGGCTGCGCAGAAGGAGTTGGCGCAAGCCGTCCAGGCTCACTATGGTCAGCTCGACATCGCCTTCCTCAACGCTGGCGTATCCGTTTGGATGCCGATCGAAGAGTGGACGGAAGWAATGTTCGATCGCTCGTTCGRTATCAACGTCAAGGGGCCRTACTTCCTGATCCAGGCCTTGCTGCCTGTCTTYGCGAGCCCCGCATCGGTGGTGCTYAATACRTCGATCAATGCGCACGTCGGCGCGSAGCGTTCGTCGGTTTATGCCGCGACCAAGGCTGCGTTTCTGAACATGTCGAAGACGCTTTCGAGCGAACTGCTCGGACGCGGCATTCGCGTCAACGCCGTCAGCCCCGGCCCGGTCGAAACGCCGCTGTACGACAAGCTCGGCATTCCCGATGCCTACCGCACGCAGGTCAACAAGGACATCGCCGCAACCATTCCGTTTGGCCGTTTCGGCAC
>NZ_JBFTJJ010000075.1:0-514 GCF_056395365.1 Variovorax sp. 10L421 | reverse complement strand
CAGCAGATCATGYGCGACCCCGGGCTGAGCGAGAAGGAGCGGATGCAGAAGGCCGGCGCGGTCATGYAGCGCGGCTCGAGGATGGAGCAGCTGCTGCGATCTACGAGCTAAGAATGATCTGAACAAGTCCACCGCCCTGCCGCAGGACGTTGAAGAGGCGAAGGTGAAGTGCACCATTTGCCGCAAGGTTGCTCTCGTGGTGAAAGTTGTAGTAGACCGAGATTGACATGAATGCAGCAATTCAGGTCCGGAATGACTGCATTCTGTTTCACTGTCGAGTGACCGGTCTACTGAACACCGAAACGATCGGTCAATTTGCCGTAGTAGTCGCCCCAGGACTGGATGCCCAAGGGGTCGTGATTGTCCCGCCGGCACCCAGAGCCAGGAAGAGCTTGTCCGTGGAATCTCGGTCGTCCATCGCGAGCAAGTGCGCGGAGCCCCGCATCGGCTCAGCGTCTTCGTTGTCTGAGGCATAGAAGAGCAGGCCTGGCCCCTCAGCAGGCCTGGCCCCTCA
>NZ_JBFTJJ010000074.1:0-524 GCF_056395365.1 Variovorax sp. 10L421 | reverse complement strand
GAGGCCGTGGGCATCCGCCGCAGCTATGCCTACGACAAGGCCGGCCAGCTGGTGGCCATCGGCGACAGCCGCCGCGGCAACCTGAGCTACCGCTACGACCCCGTGGGGCGCCTGCTCGAAGCCCACAGCCGACTGGGCCGCGAGACCTTTGCCTTCGATCCGGCGGGCAACATCGGCAACCCTTCCGACACCGATGCGGACACACAGGCGTCCGGCCGCGTCACCACCCGCGTGGCGGTGCGCCTGGGCGGCGATGGCCGCAGCATGGCCGGCCGGCTGATGGACAACCTGCTCAAGGACTATGCGGGAACCCACTACAGGTGGGACGAGCGGGGCAATCTGATCGAGCGCAGCCGCAACGGAGAAAAGACCACCTTCACCTGGGACGGCTTCAACCGCATGCGCAGCGCGAGCACCTACGGCAAGACCACGAGCTTCAGCTACGACGCCCTGGGCCGGCGCATCGCCAAACGCTCCGAGCACGAGATCACCCTCTTCGGCTGGGACGGCGACACGCTGGCCTT
>NZ_JBFTJJ010000073.1:0-524 GCF_056395365.1 Variovorax sp. 10L421 | reverse complement strand
GAGGCCGTGGGCATCCGCCGCAGCTATGCCTACGACAAGGCCGGCCAGCTGGTGGCCATCGGCGACAGCCGCCGCGGCAACCTGAGCTACCGCTACGACCCCGTGGGGCGCCTGCTCGAAGCCCACAGCCGACTGGGCCGCGAGACCTTCGCCTTCGATCCGGCGGGCAACATCGGCAACCCTTCCGACACCGATGCCAACGCGCAGGCGGCCGGCCGCGTCACCACCCGCGTCGCGGTGCGCCTGGGCGGCGACGGCCGCAGCCTGGCCGGCCGGCTGATGGACAACCTGCTCAAGGACTATGCCGGCACCCACTACACATGGGACGAGCGCGGCAACCTGATCGAACGGACCTGGAACGGCGAGAAGACCGTGTTCACCTGGGACGGCTTCAACCGCATGCGCAGCGCGAGCACCTACGGCAAGACCACGAGCTTCAGCTACGACGCCCTGGGCCGGCGCATCGCCAAACGCTCCGAGCACGAGATCACCCTCTTCGGCTGGGACGGCGACACGCTGGCCTT
>NZ_JBFTJJ010000072.1:0-567 GCF_056395365.1 Variovorax sp. 10L421 | reverse complement strand
GTGCAGAAGGTGACGGTGCTCAACCAGACGCCTTCGGCCTTCGGCCAGCTGACCAGCCTGCCGCGAGCCTACCAAGAGCATTTGTCCCTGCGCGTGGTGATCTTCGGCGGAGAGGCACTGGACCCGCAGCGCCTGCGCCAGTGGATCGAACACCATGGCGATGACAGCCCGCAACTGATCAACATGTACGGCATCACCGAGACCACGGTGCATGTGACCTACCGGCGGATCACCGCCGAGGACCTGGGCCTGCAGCGCAGTCCCGTGGGCATCGCCATCTCCGACCTGGGGATGCGCGTACTCGATGGGCAACTCAACCCGGTACCGGTGGGCGTGGCCGGCGAGCTGTATGTCTCGGGCGCCGGGCTGGCGCGCGGCTACCTGAACAGGGCCGGACTGACATCGGAGCGCTTCATTGCGGCAGAAGGCGGACAGCGCCTGTACCGCACAGGCGACCTCGTGCGTTGGAGCGCGGAAGGCCAATTGGAGTACCTGGGCCGCATCGACCACCAGGTGAAGGTGCGGGGCTTCCGCATCGAGCTGGGGGAGATCGAGGCGCAGTTGCTG
>NZ_JBFTJJ010000071.1:0-567 GCF_056395365.1 Variovorax sp. 10L421 | reverse complement strand
AGGTGACGGTGCTCAACCAGACGCCTTCGGCCTTCGGCCAGCTGACCAGCCTGCCGCGAGCCTACCAAGAGCATTTGTCCCTGCGCGTGGTGATCTTCGGCGGAGAGGCACTGGACCCGCAGCGCCTGCGCCAGTGGATCGAGCACCATGGCGATGACAGCCCGCAACTGATCAACATGTACGGCATCACCGAGACCACGGTGCATGTGACCTACCGGCGGATCACGGCGGCGGACCTCGAGGGGCAGCGCAGTCCGGTCGGGGTGGCCATCCCGGACCTCGGACTGCGCGTGCTCGATGGGCAACTCAACCCGGTACCGGTGGGCGTGGCCGGCGAGCTGTATGTCTCGGGCGCCGGGCTGGCGCGCGGCTACCTGAACAGGGCCGGACTGACATCGGAGCGCTTCATTACGGCAGAAGGCGGACAGCGCCTGTACCGCACAGGCGACCTCGTGCGTTGGAGCGCGGAAGGCCAATTGGAGTACCTGGGCCGCATCGACCACCAGGTGAAGGTGCGGGGCTTCCGCATCGAGCTGGGGGAGATCGAGGCGCAGTTGCTGGTTGCTG
>NZ_JBFTJJ010000070.1:0-998 GCF_056395365.1 Variovorax sp. 10L421 | reverse complement strand
TGTGAAGCGTCAAGAGGTTGTTTCTTGACGAGTTGAGTCTGGACATAGGCGCGATACCGCCGATGCCGCTGTGCGGGCGATGCCAGTTGTAGTGGTGCTGCCAGCTCGCCAGGGCATCGGTTCGGTGAGCTGAGTTCTGGTAGGTCCAGCCGTAGGCCCACTCGCGCAACGCGGACTGGATGAACCTCTCGGCCTTGCCGTTTGTCTGCGGTCGGTAGGGTCGCGTGAAGCTGTGCCTGATACCCAGTTCAGTGCAAGTCGCCTTGAACTCGCGCGAGCGGAACGCCGGGCCGTTGTCAGTCAGCAGTCTCCGCACAGTGATGCCCAGGCGGGCGTAATAGTTCACCGCATTGCGCAGGAACAGGACCGCTTGCACCTGCTTCTCGTCGGGGTGCATGGCGGTGAACGCCAGCCTTGCGTGGTCGTCGATGGCCACGAACAATGTCTCCCAGCCAGCACCATCGACCGAGTCGCGTCGGTTGCCCGTGACGCGATGGCTGGGACGCACGATGCGCCCAAGCTTCTTGGTGTCGATGTGCAGCAGATCTCCAGGAGCTTCGTGCTCGTAGCGCACGATCGGCTCGGCAGGCTCCAGGTCGCTCAGCTTGGACATGCCTGCTCGGGTCAGCACGCGGCTGACAGTCGAGGCCGAGACGCCCACGCTGCGAGCAATGCGTGACTGCAGCATCCGACGTTTACGCAACTCGAGGATGAGCAAGGCCTTGCCCGAGTCGATGGCCCTGGGCGAGCGTGTTGGCTTGGAGGAGGCATCGGCCAAGGCGGCTTCTCCGCCCGCCAGATAGCGACCAAGCCACTTCCTGGCTGTGGGTGCAGTGACGCCGTGTGCGGCAGCTGCGCGCACAGCATCCAAGCCCTCCAGCGTCATCTGCTTGACCATCTCGAATCGGCGGGCAAAGGTAAGTCGGGCATGCTTATGGGTGTTCATCCGGTTGGGCGTCCTGAGTGGATTGGGTGTTTGGCGACTTCCAGTCTCTCAA
>NZ_JBFTJJ010000069.1:0-1045 GCF_056395365.1 Variovorax sp. 10L421 | reverse complement strand
CTGCATCAGAACGCGTGGCGGATACCGAAGTCGTAGCCGGTGGAAGAGCGCGGCAGGCCCGTGTAGCTCACGCCCGCGCTGCCGTAGCCCGTGGTGCTGGCCGACACCAGGCTGCCCGTGTAGTTCGCGTCGTTGCGGTTGTTCACGCGCGCCACCGTCGCATACAGCGCCGTGCGCTTGGACAGGTTGTGCACGTAGCCGATCGCGAACTTGCGTGCCAGCGGGTCCTCGCCCGTGGTGCCGGCCGCGCCTTCGTTGTAGCGCACCTGCGAGTACGCCACGCGGATCAGCCCCGCGCCCACCGGCACCGTCGCGCCCACCAGGTAGCCGTTGTAGCTGTCGTGCGTGCTCGTGAGCGCCGTGTCGAACTTGTTCTTCACGTTCGACAGCTCACCGAACAGCTTCACCGGACCGAAGTCGTACGAAGCGCCCAGGTTGATGGTCTGCACCTTGCGCTCCAGCGCGGTGGTGTCCACCGCCGTGCTCCGGCCCACGCCCAGCGCCACGTCCAGAGGACCGTTGGCGTAGCCGAAGCGCCCACCGACGTAGCGCCCGGCGGTGCTGCTGGAAGCAGCCGTGGTGCTGGTCGCATCGGTGCTGGCGTTCTCGTGCAGGCTGTACTGCACCTGGCCGTAGAAGCCGCCCAGGTTCGGCGGCAGGAAGTAGCCGATCGAGTTGCTCGCGCGCACGTAGTTGGCGTTGTTGATGRCGGTGTTGCCGCTGACGGTGCTGATGACGTTGGTGCCCGAGCCGTTGGTGCCGAACGGGTCGAACACGGTGTCGTTCCAGAAGGTGGGCGTGTAGTCGCGGCCCAGGCGCAGCTCGCCGAAGCCACCCGACAGGCTCACGGTGGAGCGGCGCGCGAAGGTGGAGATGCCGGTGGCGCCGTCGTCGTTGGTGATGGGCGCTTCGAGCCAGAAGCTCGCAGCCAGGCCGCCGCCGAGGTCTTCGGTGCCCCGAAAGCCGATGCGGCTGGAGTTGTAGCCGGAGTTGGCCAGGCTGGTCTTGCTGGACTTCACCGATGCGCCGGTGGCCGCGTCGCGCG
>NZ_JBFTJJ010000068.1:0-1051 GCF_056395365.1 Variovorax sp. 10L421 | reverse complement strand
ATCGACGCTGCGCCCGAAGAAAAGGCCCGCGGCATCACGATCAACACCGCGCACGTCGAGTACGAAACGGCCAACCGCCACTACGCACACGTCGACTGCCCCGGCCACGCCGACTACGTGAAGAACATGATCACCGGCGCCGCCCAGATGGACGGCGCCATCCTGGTGTGTTCGGCCGCTGACGGCCCGATGCCCCAGACCCGTGAGCACATCCTGCTGGCTCGCCAGGTGGGCGTGGGCTACATCATCGTGTTCCTGAACAAGTGCGACATGGTCGACGACAAGGAACTGCTCGAGCTGGTCGAAATGGAAGTCCGCGAACTCCTCGACAAGTACGAATTCCCCGGCGATGACACCCCCATCATCCACGGCTCGGCCAAGCTCGCCCTCGAAGGCGACAAGGGCGAGCTGGGCGAAGGTGCCATCATGAAGCTGGCCGAAGCCCTCGACACCTACATCCCGACGCCCGAGCGCGCCGTGGACGGCACCTTCCTGATGCCCGTGGAAGACGTGTTCTCGATCTCGGGTCGCGGCACCGTGGTGACCGGCGCTGTCGAGCGCGGCGTGATCAAGGTCGGCGAGGAAATCGAAATCGTCGGCATCCGCCCGACCGTCAAGACCACCTGCACCGGCGTGGAAATGTTCCGCAAGCTGCTGGACCAGGGCCAGGCTGGCGACAACGTCGGCGTGCTGCTGCGCGGCACGAAGCGCGAAGAAGTCGAGCGCGGCCAAGTGCTGTGCAAGCCCGGCTCGATCAAGCCGCACGTGCACTTCACCGCCGAGGTGTATGTCCTGTCAAAGGACGAAGGCGGCCGTCACACGCCGTTCTTCAACAACTACCGTCCGCAGTTCTACTTCCGCACGACGGACGTGACCGGCGCGATCGAGCTGCCCAAGGACAAGGAAATGGTCATGCCCGGCGACAACGTCAGCATCACCGTGAAGCTGATCAACCCGATCGCGATGGAAGAAGGCCTGCGCTTCGCCATCCGCGAAGGCGGCCGCACCGTGGGTTCGGGCGTCGTGGCGAAAATCCTCGACATCTAAGCCG
>NZ_JBFTJJ010000067.1:0-1425 GCF_056395365.1 Variovorax sp. 10L421 | reverse complement strand
ACATCGAGCAGGATCCGCTGTGGAACGGGGAGCAACTCAACACGCCTGCCCCGTTCGCGAAGGAAGAGATCGCGTTCTACCAGTGCGACCACCTGGGCACGCCGCAGGAGCTGACGGACCACGAGGGGCGCATCGCCTGGTCGGCCGGCTACAAGGCCTGGGGCGAAGCCAGGCAGGCGATCAGCGAGGCGGGACGCAAGGCGGGGTTCAGGAATCCGATCCGGTTCCAGGGGCAGTACTTTGACGACGAGACGGGGCTGCACTACAACCGGTATCGGTATTACGACCCGGTGAGTGGGAGGTTTGTATCGAAGGATCCAATCAAGTTGCTGGGAGGCTTGAACCTTCAGTTGTATGCGCCGAGTCCGACAGAGTGGATCGATCCGTGGGGGCTTGCAAGCTGCTCGCTTTACAGATCGATGAAAACGGGAGCAGATGGATTGCCACTACCTGAACCTACTGCAAGAGGCTTGGGGGCGCGTATTCCAGGCGATCTATCTGCTGATGAGCACGGAAACGTTCATCCCAACACCGGTGGTATATCAGTCGCTCCGCATACGCCGGGGAATCTGCCTAGCCATCGCCGGCCAGCAAGTCTTGGAGGAACAGGCAAAGACGAGGTGTGGGGCATCAACTCAGAAAATCTTGGGCCGGACTTGCGGTATGTGCAGGACTGCCCAACGCACGGAACTATTCAGCCCAGCCGCACGATGCCAGCCGGCGAATACCAAGCCGCCCTAGAGCGAACGAAGACAAGATGGAGAAAGCCATGACACACGATGCATTCCCCTCCCAGGAAATTCAAAAAGAAGTTGCATGTCAACTAGAGAGAGGCGCCGACTTCATGCAACTCCACGGGCTGCTCAGTCAGTACAAGAAAAAGGGACTAACCGCAGACGAGGTTGCACACGAGCTAGAACAACTTAGGAA
This sequence comes from Variovorax sp. 10L421, assembly GCF_056395365.1. Lineage (NCBI taxonomy): Bacteria > Pseudomonadati > Pseudomonadota > Betaproteobacteria > Burkholderiales > Comamonadaceae > Variovorax > Variovorax sp. 10L421. The sequence goes on along the minus strand of NZ_JBFTJJ010000067.1, from coordinate 495 downwards.
CTCTGTGACCGTCGAATCCAGAGAGGACGCAATACTCGAGCTATTGGACATAGTTCGTGGGTTTTGCTCGCCCAGTCTAAAAATTTGGTGAAGCACGGTTGTCAAATATTTAGACGGTTGATGACTAGATGTGATGTTTCCGATGGTGTCGACGGCGAAGTACTCCGCTAGATCGCTGTGATCGATTTGGAATCAAACGCGTACCACTGGGACCTGCTGGGGCGCCTCCACGAACTGCACAACGAGAACGGCAGCCGCTACGACTTCCGCTACGACCCGGTCGGCAGGCTGCTCGAGGAAACCGGCTTCGACCGCAAGGCCACGCAGTACCGCTACGACGAAGCCAGCGGCGTGCTGGCCGAAGTCATCGAAGCCGGCCACAGCACCCGGCTCGAATTCGACCCCCTGGGCCGCCTGAGCGAGCGCCAGGCCGGTGACCAGACCGAGCGCTTCGCCTACGACCGCAACGGGCTTCGCCTACGACCGCAACGGCCG
>NZ_JBFTJJ010000066.1:0-1433 GCF_056395365.1 Variovorax sp. 10L421 | reverse complement strand
TCCATGCGGGTGCTGCCGCTGCCGCGGTTGTTCGAGCGCTGCAGTGCGGAGTCGGGCAGCACCGGCGCGGCGTTCACGCCGCGCAGCATGACGTTGTCGGTGTTCGGCTGCGTCTGCAGCTGCTGGCCGCGGATCTCGTCGTAGCGGTCGTAGGCGAAGGCCTCGGACGAAGCGCCGTCGCGCATCACCGCCGGGCGCAGGAACATCATGAGGTTGCTCTTGCTGCGCGTGCGGTTCTCGTTCTTGAACAGGTTGCCCAGCACCGGGATGTCGCCGGCCAGCGGCACCTTCTCGATGTTGTTGTTGTAGGTGTCCGACAGCAGKCCGCCCAGCATGACCAGGCCCCCGTCTTCCACCAGCACGCTCGACTCGATCGAGCGCTTGTTGGTGGTCGGGCCGTTGGGGTTGCTCAGCGAGTTCTGGTCGACGGTCGAGGTCTCCTGGAAGATCGTCATGCGCACCGTGCCGTTCTCGTTGATGGTCGGGCGCACGCGCAGGGTGAGGCCCACGTCCTTGCGCTCGACGGTGGTGAACGGGTTCACGCCCACCGAGCCCGAGGTGCTGGCATACGAGCCGGTGGGGAAGGGCACGTTCTGGCCGATGATGATCTTGGCCTCTTCGTTGTCCAGCGTCAGCAGGTTGGGCGTGGAGAGCACGTTGGCGTCGCCGTCGCTGTTGAAGAAGTTCGCGATCGCGCCCAGGATGTACTGGCCGCCGATCTTGCCGGCGATGCCCAGGTTCAGCCCCGGCTGGATCGACGTCGCCAGGCCGGCGGCRTTCCGGGTGGCCAGCGCCTGGGTCAGCGCCAGGATGTTCGTCTTGTTCAGGCTGGAATTGGTGCCGATGACCGCRTTGTTGCCCAGCGCGCTCTGCCACTGCACGCCGAAGTTCGCGGCCTTGTTGGCGCTGACCTCGACGATGAGCGCCTCGATCATGACCTGGGCGCGGCGCCCGTCGAGCCGGTCGATCACCGCGCGCATCTGGCGGTATTGCGGCTCGGGCGCCGTGATGATCAGCGAGTTGGTCGACGGGTCGGCCTGGATCTGGCCGCCGGTGGAGGGCTGGTTGGCGTTGTTGAGCGGGGCGTTGGCCGCGGCCGAGCCGCCGCCCTGGTTGTTGTTCAGGTTCACCTGCATGGCCTGCGGCGCGCTCTGYTGCGGCACGGCACCGCCGCCYGCGCCACCGGCTGCGCCCGGCRTGGTGCTCTGCTGGTTCGCCGCCATCGCGGCGCGCAGCGTGGCTGCCAGCCGCACCGCATCGGCGTTCTTCAGGTAGACCACGTAGATGTTGCCGGCCGCGCCGTTGCTGCTTTCGCTGGGCGCGCGGTCGAGCTTGTCGACCAGCGTGCGCACCAGCGCCACGCGCGCCGGATTGGCCGCGCGCAGGATCAATGAGTTGCTGCGCGGATCGGCCAGCAGCGTGGTGCGGAACGA
>NZ_JBFTJJ010000065.1:0-1856 GCF_056395365.1 Variovorax sp. 10L421 | reverse complement strand
GTCGGGGACGGGGCGTAACCGCGAAGCCATGGGGCGACGACGTGACGCCCACGGCGACCGAGCTCGGCAAGGAAGGGCTTCGCCGTCGGCGGATGGTCCGGGAAACCGTGCAAGACAAGCGTCGGCTGAGCTTCGGGATCACCACCCTGCAGCGCGTGAAAAGTGCCGTGTGGCAGGTCGAAGGTGACGTGTTCGAAGTCCATGTGCATCAGGCTTCTCTAAAAGTGCGTTTCCTCAGGCGCCGCGTGCGGATCCATGCCCTCAAGCCAGCATCGATTGCTGGGCGAAGATTCCCGCCATCGCGCCCTGCGACGATGCCTGGGTGACCGAGGGCAAGAAGGGCGTGGTCAGGTCGCCGGCGGCGTAGATGCCGGGCATGCTGGTTTGGCGGCGCTCGTCGACCTTGAGGACGATGCCGGTGGGCGTATCCACCGTGGCGAGGCCCAGTGATTCATGCAGGCTTGCGGACGGCTTGTTGCGCGGATGGGCGAACAGGACGTCGACCGCGACATTGCGGCCGGTATCGAGATTGACTGTGGAGATATGGCCCTTGTGATGGGCGATCTCGACGATCCGGCCATCGATGACAGGTATGTTGCGGCGCGCCAGATCGGCCTGGATATCGGGTGGGATGTCGTGACCATCGGCGAAGACAGTCAACTTGTCGGTCCAATCGCGGAACAGCCTGGCCTGATTGTGCGATTGCGGGCCGGACCAGACGAGGCCCCAATGCCGGTCGGCGACTTCAAAGCCGTCGCAATAGGGGCAGGGCACGATGGACGTGCCCCAGCTTTCGGCAAAGCCTGGAACCTCAGGCATCTGGTCGGCGACGCCGTAGCTCAGGATCACGCGGYGCGCCCCGAGGCTTTCGTGATCGTCAGTGACGACGCAGAAATCGTCGATGGCGCCAGACACGCTCTCGGCCCGGGCATTGACCAGCCTGATCGTTGGATAGCGCGCCAGCTGCTGCCGCGCCTCGGCCAGGATGTCCAGCGGTGGTTTGTGATCGTGGCCGAGCAGGCCATGCGAGTGGCCGGCAAAGCGGTTGCGCGGCCGGCCGGTATCGAGAACGGTGACCTTGCGGCGGGCACGGCCGAGTTGCAGGGCGGCGGCGAGGCCGGCAAAGCTGCCGCCGATGATGATGACGTCATTCATGGTGATGGGCTCCGTGTGGGCTGGTCGATTATTGGACTATMAAGTACAGTAATGTAGAGTCGATATAGTAAACTGTCAAGTCCACTAAATCTGCCCATGACCCGTCTACCAGTTTCTGATCCGAAGCCCCAACGCGGGCGGCCACGCGATCCCGAGCGCGTGCGGCGCATCCTGGAAGCGGCGCAAAGGCACTTCAACGAGCATGGCCTGGAGCGTGCCAGCGTGGATGCCATCGCCGCGGACGCAGGCGTCTCCAAGATGACCGTGTACAGCAACTTCGGCTCCAAGGAGGGGTTGTTCGAGGCGGTCGTGCGCGACAGGACGGCAGCCGTAATGGCTGGCTTCCCTGGCGCCGGGACGCTGGACCCGGACCAGCCGGAGAAGGTGCTGCTGGCGATCGGCGCACGGTTTCTCGCACTGGTGCGCGGTGACGCACTGGGCGCGTTGCGCGCTGTCTATGGCGTCGCGGGGGCGCAGCCGGAAGTCTGCCGCGCGTTGTACAAGGAGGGCCCGGAGCGTGTGAACGAYGCGCTGGCTGCATACCTGCGCCGTGCCAACTCGGCGGGCACGCTGAAGGTGCGGAACCCGCTTCAGGCGGCGGACCTGTTCCTGTCGATGTTCCTGGGCTCCGGGCACATCCGCGGACTGCTGAAGCTCGAGATGCCGGATACCCGGGAAAACAGGGCCCTTCTGCGCGAGGC
>NZ_JBFTJJ010000064.1:0-2071 GCF_056395365.1 Variovorax sp. 10L421 | reverse complement strand
CGCATCGCCTGGTCGGCCAGCTACAAGGCCTGGGGGGAAGCCAGGCAGGCGATCAGCGAGGCGGGACGCAAGGCGGGGTTCAGGAATCCGATCCGGTTCCAGGGGCAGTACTTTGACGACGAGACGGGGCTGCACTACAACCGGTATCGGTACTACGACCCGGTGAGTGGGAGGTTTGTTAGCACAGATCCGATTAAATTGGAAGGCGGATTTAATACACACGTCTATGCTTCCAATCCGACTGAATGGACTGATCCGCTTGGCCTGAGCTCAAAGAAAAACAATGTCCAATCTCCGTCAACCCCCGTTTGCCGAAATCGTCGCCAAGCGCTGAATAGCGCCAAAGATTTGGCAGGAATACCTCGCTCACAACAAGCTGCCGGTCAATGGCAAGTTGGAAATGATCCAAGAAGGCGAGGCAGTAAAAACTACGTCTACTCCGAAAATCCTGCAGAGTTCGGTCGATTTTATGAATATGCAGACGCAACCGGTGCGAGAAAAGTAGTTGTTGAACACACGAGTGACCCGAGGCGAGGCCCGCATGCACATGCGGGCGAAGCAAAGGGAAGCGATCCAAGGAATTACGATTTCAGAAATCAAAGATATCAAAAAATCGATGACCCAAAAACTGGAGACCATCATGCCGACTACGGCTGCGGACAAAATTAGGGAAAAAATTACTCAACGCCGAGGCAACGAACTACTGCAAAGGCTTGAAGGATTAGAAGCCGGAGTCTTGACCAAATCCAGTAACTATGATCTATCGTGGCACACGACAGCAACAAAAGAAAATAGCGCATACGAATCAAGGCCCACACTACTCTTTCCAATAAATAATTCTCTCGAAGCAATATGCAAAAAATTTGAGGAATTCACAAAAAAGCATGGCGCTGAACTGTTAATTCGATTCGAGCAACCGTTTGTTATGAAAATAAAAATTCGAGAACCGGAGAGCTTTATTCGTAGCCTCTACAAGAATCAAAGGACAAAAGATTTGACCATCTTCAAGATTCACCCGGATGCTGTTTTTGAAGTGCAAGAATTGGAATACGACATCAAGCTATTTGTGGTTGACAAAACAATTTAGATCTTAGACATCCCAAGCACCAGTACTTCTTAAGCCCCGTTTCCACTATCGCCAGCCAAGATCTCCAATGCGACTACTTATATTTCCACTGCTGCTTCTCGCTGCCAGCATCAGCTTTGCCGCGGAGATCACCTCAAAAGAAATCAATTTAAGAAAACTGCACCAACGCTACGTCAAAGCAGGTTATTCGACCCTAGATTTGCCAGAATTCAATAAGAGGATTGCATTTTCCGGGGTGGTGATCGGAGGATCGAGCAGAGGCTTCAACAGAGGCCCGGATAGCGCGAATGGCAGTGCATTGCTCAAAGCGGGCGTTGCCGGTTCGGAAAACGAACTGGTTCGTATGGTTGCACGCGATGCCGCCAATGAAGCCCACATGGGAACTCTGACGGTCGGCAGTGCATTCAAGGCCACATGCACCGTCGCATTTGCCTCGGGCACGGGCTATATCCCGCTGCAAGATTGCGTTTTTCGCTGAGCGAAGCGTTCAAGACTGCGCAGGTCCATATCACCACGTAGCGCATCTCAGCTACGACGCCCTGGGCCGGCGCATCGCCAAACGCTCCGAGCACGAGATCACCCTCTTCGGCTGGGACGGCGACACGCTGGCCTTCGAGAGCACGCAGAGCACCGAGGCGCGGCAGGAGCAACAGGCCTGGCGCGGCGACAGCGTGCACTACATCCACGAACCCGGCTCCTTCGTGCCGCTGGTGCAGATCCGGCAAGCTCAGGCCGTGGCGCTGAGCCAGACCACCGACGTGAAGGCGCTGATTGCGGCCAATGGCGGGCGCTACGACATCGAGCAGGATCCGCTGTGGAACGGGGAGCAACTCAACACGCCCGCCCCGTTCGCGAAGGAAGAGATCGCGTTCTACCAGTGCGACCACCTGGGCACGCCGCAGGAGCTGACGGACCACGAAGGCCGCATCGCCTGGTCGGCCAGCTACAAGGCCTGGGGGGAAGCCAGGCAGGCGATCAGCGAGG
>NZ_JBFTJJ010000063.1:0-2359 GCF_056395365.1 Variovorax sp. 10L421 | reverse complement strand
GCGGAAGGCCAATTGGAGTACCTGGGCCGCATCGACCACCAGGTGAAGGTGCGGGGCTTCCGCATCGAGCTGGGGGAGATCGAGGCGCAGTTGCTGGCGCAGCCTGAGGTGAGGGAAGCGGTGGTCATCGCCAACGAAGGCCCGACGGGCACGCGGCTCGTGGGTTACGTGTCGGGGCAAGACCTCGACACGACGGCACTGCGCGAACGCCTGGGCGAAGCACTGCCCGACTACATGGTGCCGAGCGTGCTGGTGGTGCTCGATGCACTGCCGCTGAACGCCAACGGCAAGGTGGACCGCAACGCGTTGCCGGCGCCGGAGTTCTCGGCGGGCAACGCATATGAAACGCCACTGGGAGAGACGGAAGAGAAGCTGTCCGCGATCTGGGCGGAAGTGCTGGGCGTGCAGCGCGTGGGCCGCAACGACAACTTCTTCGAACTCGGCGGCCATTCGCTGCTGTCCGCGCGGCTCGTGGCGCGCCTGCATGCCGCCATGCACAGTGAACTCACCATCCGCGACGTCTTCCAGTACCCGACCCTGGCTGCCATGGCTGCCCGGATCGCCGGGGCCCTCCGGGACAGCCCCGTGGTCCAGGCCCTTTCAGAAATCGATTCGCTGATCGACAGCATGGAGACCGTTTGATGGAAACCACCGCAGCCCGCCGCATCGCCGAGCGCTTCTCCCGGTTGCCGGCCGAGCAGCGCCGCGTGGTGTACGAGGGCATCCGTTCCAAGGGCCTGACGCTCGATCAGTTTCCCATCCTGCCGCGCGAAGACGCCGCGCAGGACCGCTGCCATGTCTCCTACGCGCAGTTGCGCCAGTGGTTCCTGTGGCAGCTCGATCCGCAGAGCACGGCCTATCACGTGAGCGATGCGCTCAAGCTCACGGGGGCGCTGGACGTGGACGCGGTGCGAACCAGCTTCGAGGCATTGGTGGCACGCCACGAATCGTTGCGCACGGTGTTTCGCGCCGATGCCGACGGACTCGCCGAGCAGGTAATTCGCGAGGACGGCCAACTCGACTTCTCGCTGCTGGACCTGAGCCTGGCGGACGCCGGCGCTCGCGAGGCCATGGCCCGCGAAGCGGCACGGCGCATCGGCAACACGCCCTTCGACCTGACGCGGGGACCGCTGATGAGGGTGGCGCTGATCCGCCTGGCGCCCGAAACGCACGTGCTGGTGCTGGTAATGCACCACATCGTCTCGGACGGCGGGTCGCTGCAGATCATCGTGGACGAGTTCGCGGCGCAGTACCGCGCTTGCGTGCAGCACGAAGCAGTGGTGTTGCAGCCGATGCCGATCCAGTATGCCGACTACGCAGTGTGGCAGCGGCACTGGCTGGAGGCCGGCGAGCTGGAGCGCCAGCTCGCCTACTGGAAGACGCAGCTCGGCGGGACGCAGCCGGTGCTGCAACTGCCGCTCGACCACGCCCGCAGGCCCGATGGCCGGTACGGTGCGGCCACCCACCGGTTCGAAGTGCCCGCGTCGCTGGTTCAGGGCCTGCAGAAGCGGGCCCGGCATCAGGAGGGCACGCTGTTCATGGTGCTGCTGGCCGGTTTCCAGGTGCTGCTGGGCCGCTACAGCGGCCAGGAAGACATTCGCGTGGGCGTGCCGATCGCGAATCGCCATCGCGTGGAGACCGAAGGCGTGGTTGGCTTTTTCGTCAACACGCAGGTGCTGCGCGCGCTGGTGGACAGCCGCACCAGCCTGCTGCAGGTGCTGGCGCAGGCGCACGAAGCGGCGCTGGGTGCGCAGATGCATCAGGACCTGCCGTTCGAGCAACTGGTCGAAGCGCTGCAGCCGGAGCGTGTGCCGGGCATCCAGCCGTTGTTCCAGGTGTTGTTCAATCATCAGCGCGGAGATTTCTCGGGACTGGATGGGCTGCCGGGCCTTGCGCTGGAACCCTACGGCCTGGGGGCGCAGGCCGCGCAGTTCGATCTGATGCTGGTCACCGACGAGAGCCCTGACGGTCGGCTGCATGCGACGTTCAGCTACGCGGCGGAGCTGTTCGAGGCGCGGACCATGGAGCGCATGGCGGACCACTACCTGGCGGTGCTGCAGGCTCTGGCGGACCACCCCGAGCAGACGGTGGGCGACGTGGCGCTGCTGGGCGAGGCGGAGCGTGCGCAACTGGCCTCGTGGGGTGCGTGCAGGCAGGCAGCCGAAGCGGGCGAGCCGATCCACCGGCTGATCGAACGGCAAGTGCGTGCGCGCCCCGAAGCACCCGCGCTGTGCTTCGGCGAGCAAACGCTGAGCTACGGCGAACTCAACACACAGGCCAACCGCCTTGCACACCGGCTGATCGCCCGGGGCGTGAAGCCCGAGACCAAGGTGGGCATCGCGGTGGAACGCTCCATCGA
>NZ_JBFTJJ010000062.1:0-2363 GCF_056395365.1 Variovorax sp. 10L421 | reverse complement strand
AACGTGTTCTATCTGCCGGGCCTGGGCCGCCTCATCTTCCAGGCCATCAGCAACCGCGACCTGATCGTGGTGCGCAACTGCGTGATGCTGCTGGCGGCCATGGTGGTGATCGTGAACTTCGTGGTCGACGTGCTGTATGCCGTGATCGAYCCGCGCATCAAGGCCAGCGACATATGAGCTCCGTCATCACCGCTCCGAGCGCTGCGGCGCTCAAGGTGCCGGGCTTCTGGCGCCGCGCATTGCACCACCGCAGCTTCGTGCTGGGCGGCGCGCTGACGCTGCTCCTGCTGCTCGCCGCCGGCATCTCGCTGGTCTGGACACCGTGGTCGCCCTACGACATGGACATGGCCAACAAGCTGAAGCCGCCGACGGGCGCGCACTGGCTGGGCACCGACACCTACGGCCGCGACGTAGCCTCGCTGCTGCTGGTCGGTGCGCGCGCATCGATCCTTGTCGGCGTGATCGCGGTCGGCATCGGCCTCGTGGTCGGTACGGCGCTGGGCCTGCTGACTGCCGCCAAGCGCGGCTGGGTCGAGGAAGCCATCATGCGGCTCACCGACTTCTCGCTGGCCTTCCCCGCAATCCTCTCGGCCATCATGATGACGGCGGTGTTCGGCGCCGGCATCGTCAACGCGATCATTGCCATCGGCATCTACAACATCCCGACCTTCGCGCGCATCACGCGCGCCTCGGCCAACGCGATCTGGTCGCGCGAGTACGTGGCCGCCGCGCGCGCCTGCGGCAAGGGCAGCTTCGCGATCACGATGCAGCACGTGCTGCCGAACATCTCGGCCGTGCTGATCGTGCAGATCACGATCCGATTCGCCATCGCCATCCTGGCCGAGGCCGCCCTCTCCTACCTGGGCCTGGGCACGCAGCCGCCGCAACCTTCGTGGGGCCGCATGCTCAGCGAGGCGCAGACGATGATGTTCCAGTCGCCCCTGCTCGCGGTGTTCCCCGGCATGGCCATCGCGCTCGCGGTGCTCGGCCTGAACCTGCTGGGCGACGGATTGCGCGACTTGCTCGATCCGCGCCTCGCACGCGCAAGATAAGAAGCGCCATGCCCTTGCTCGAAGTCGAAGACCTCCACATCGAACTGCAGACGCAGCGCGGTCCCGCCGAGGCCGTGCGCGGCATCGACTTCACGCTGGAGCGTGGCGAGACGCTGGGCATCGTCGGCGAATCGGGCTGCGGCAAGTCGATCACCGTGATGTCGCTGATGGGCCTGCTGCCCTCGACCGCGAAGGTCACCGGCAGCATACGTTTCGATGGAACCGAGCTCGTCGGCCGAGACGAAAGGGCCATGTGCCGGATCCGCGGCAACCGCATCGGCATGATCTTCCAGGAGCCGATGACGGCGCTGAACCCGGTGCACACGATTGCGCGCCAGGTCGGCGAACCGCTGCGGCTGCATCGCGGGCTCTCGCAAGCCGACGCACGCAAGGAAGTGCTCGCGCTGCTCGACCGCGTGGGCATTCCCGACGCGGCTTCGCGCCTCGACGCCTACCCGCACCAGTTCTCCGGCGGCCAGCGCCAGCGCATCGGCATCGCGATGGCGCTCGCCTGCGGGCCCGACCTGCTGATTGCCGACGAACCCACCACTGCACTCGACGTGACGATCCAGAAGCAGATCCTCGAACTCATCCAGGGCCTCGTGGCCGAGCGCGGCATGGCGTTGATCCTGATCTCGCACGACCTCGGCGTGATCGCGCAGACGGTCTCGAAGATGCTCGTGATGTACGGCGGCAGCGTGGTCGAGAGCGGCCCGACCGAGGCCGTGTTCGCGCGCCGTGGGCATCCCTACACGCAAGGCCTGTTCGCCGCGCGGCCCGCCATCGGCGCGCCGCGTGGCCTGCGTCTGGCCACCATCAGGGGCAGCGTGCCCGAGCTGGTCGACCTGCCGCCGGGCTGCCCCTTCGCGGGCCGCTGCAGCTACACCATCGACGCCTGCAAGACCACGCGGCCGCCGGCCACGATGCTGCCGCCAGATCACGCGGTGCGCTGCATCCGGCTCGAGGAAATCGCCGCGCAAGGGGCCATCGCACCATGAGTGGGACCACCGCTTCACCGCTGCTGCAGGTCACCGACCTCGTGCGCCACTACGCGCTGCCGCGCGAAAAGCTCTTCGGCCCGCCGCCGACCGTGAAGGCGCTCAATGGCGTGAGCTTCGAGGTGCGCGCCGGCAAGAGCGTGGGCATCGTGGGCGAATCGGGCTCGGGCAAGTCGACCATCGCGCGTCTCGTGATGGCGCTGGACACGCCGACTTCGGGCAGCGTGCGCCTCGAAGGCCGCGACCTGCACACGCTGTCGAAGGCCGAGCTGCGCACCGCGCGGCGCGATTTCCAGATGGTGTTCCAGGACCC
>NZ_JBFTJJ010000061.1:0-2478 GCF_056395365.1 Variovorax sp. 10L421 | reverse complement strand
TGGCCAGCGACAATTATCTTGAGCGGTCGACGACAACTATCCTGAGCGGTTGACGCACGCGCCCGGGGTGCGTTTGCGGTCGGGTCTTAAAGTGGTTTGCCTCAAGAGGAGGCAGCCACATTGCCCGGCAAACGCATATCGGATCATCAAGTGACCAAGTACAAGGAACTGCGCGGCAAGCACAGCCAGGAGGTTGCGGCTGCCAAGGCGGGGGTGAGTGTGGCCAGCGCGCGCCGGATCGAATCGACGGTTCTTCTGCCCTCCCAGAAGCCTGCGCGGACATGGCGCACGCGCGCCGATCCGCTGACTGAGGTGTGGGCGGCGGAGGTCGTGCCGATGCTGGAGGCTGCCCCTGGCCTGATGGCGGTGACAGTGCTGGAGGAACTGCAGCTTCGATATCCGCAGCGCTTCGATGGTGCGGTGTTGCGCACCCTGCAGCGTCGGGTACGCCAGTGGCGCGCCGAACATGGTGGTGATCGCGAGATCTTCTTCGCCCAGGAGCATCCGCCTGGCCGGCTCGGCCTGTCGGACTTCACGGTGTGCGACGAGTTGGCCATCACCATCGTCGGCGTGGTCTTGCCGCACCGGCTTTATCAGTTTGCGTTCGCACACAGCGGCTGGCGTCACGCGTGCATCGTGCTCGGCGGCGAGAGCTTCCAGGCATTGGCGAGCGGCCTTCAGGAGGCGCTGTGGATGGCCGGCGGCGTGCCCGAAGAGCATCGCACCGACAGCCTGTCGGCGGCGTTCAACAACCTGGCCGAGCAGGAGGAACTCACCGCCCGCTACCGCGAGCTGTGCGCGCACTACGGCCTGCGCGCGAGCCGCAACAATCCGGGCGTGAGCCACGAGAACGGTTCGATCGAAGCGCGCCAGGGCAGCCTGAAGACCGCACTGGATCAGTCGCTGCTGCTGCGCGGCACACGTGAGTTCGCGAACCTCGAGAGCTACGGTCAGTTCGTCGCAGATACCGTGCGGCGGCTGAACGCACGTTGTGCTCGGACCTGGGAGATCGAGCGCGCCAGCCTCCGACCCCTGCCAACTCGACGGACGGTGGACTTCGAAGAGGTCGACGCGCGGGTCAGCAAGTTCGGTCTGATCAGCATCAAGGCCGCCCACTACAGCGTGCCGTCCAGGCTGGTTGGCCATCGGCTGAAGGTTCGGCTCTACAGCGCCCACCTCGAAGCCTGGCTGGGCGGCGTGAAGGTGTTCGAATGCGAGCGGTTGCGCAGCAGCGTGCAGACCAAGCATCCCAAGCGCATCGACTGGCGCCACATGCTCCCGTCACTGCGACGCAAGCCCGGAGCCTTCGCCCGATGGATGCTGCGCGATGCCATGTTCCCGCGCAGCGAATACGCCCAAGCCTGGGAGCACATGAGCCAGCGCCTGAGCGAGCGGGAGGCCTGCCGATTGATGGTGAACCTGCTCGATCTGGCCGATCGGGCCAATGTGGTGACCGAGCTCGCCGCAATCCTCAGCGCCCTGGGCGAGCGCAATGAACTCCCCGACATCGAGGTGTTGCGAGCGCAGTTCGCGCCGCGCCCGGCATTGATGCCGTTCGTGGAGGTCCTGTTGCCGGCGACCGCGGTGTACGACGATCTGCTGGAGGCCGCATGAACACGATTGCATCCGCGCGCACCGCGGCCGATGCAGCGCGCCTGCCCCTCATGCTGGCAGAACTGAGGCTTCCAACGATGAAGCGGCTATGGGCCGATCTGGCTGAGCAGTCCAACCGCGAAGGCTGGCCGGCAGAACGCTTCCTCGGCGTACTGCTCGAGCAGGAGGTCAACGAACGCGAGACGCGTCGGCTTGCGCGCGCTCGCATCGATAGCCAACTGCCACCGGACAAGAGCTTGGCCAGCTTCGACTTCGACGCAGTTCCGGCGGTCTCCAAGGCTCACGTCACCGCCTTGGCCGAGGCCGATGGCTGGCTCGCACAAGGGCACAACTTGCTCGCCTTCGGGCCGCCGGGCGTGGGCAAGACCCATCTCATTGCCGGCATCGGCCATGCTCTCATCGATCACGGCTACAAGGTGCTCTTCGTGCGCACGAGCGAATTGGTGCAGCGCCTGCAGGCGGCGCGCCGGGACCTGCGCTTGCCAAATGAACTCGCCAAGCTCGATCGCTTCGACCTCATCATCCTGGACGATCTGAGCTATGCGCGGCGGGACCAGGCGGAGACCTCCGTACTGTTCGAGCTCATCGCCGAGCGCTACGAGAGAAAGAGCATCGCCATCACGGCCAACGCACCCTTCTCGGCATGGGACGAGGTGTTCCCTGACAAGGCCATGACGATCGCCGCGGTCGACCGCTTGGTCCATCACGCCACGATCCTGGAGATGAACGTGGACAGCTACCGCCGCCGCGCTGCGTTGCCGGCTCGCCGGAAACGCTGCGCAACGACAACTACTCAATGATCTTGCTCGACTGCACCGCTCAAGATAATTGACGCTGGCCGCTCAAAGTAGTTGACGCTGGGCA
>NZ_JBFTJJ010000060.1:0-2536 GCF_056395365.1 Variovorax sp. 10L421 | reverse complement strand
TGGCCAGAAAGAATGGTGCGCCCGGCAAGGCTGCTTACTACTCGCTCATCCTCTACCACCCACCGCTTGATGCAGCCGACCCGCTTGCCAAGGGCGAAGACGCCATCTTCGTTGGCCCGACATTGCCCATGCAGCAGGACGCGGCCCCGCTATGGGAGTACATCCGCTGCTACATGGAATACGGTCCTGGCCAGGAAGGCATCCCCGAACGGATAGAGCAGCAACACACTACTTATTGCGGCAAGCCCAGTCCCAGCCAGTACAGACTGGAACAACGTCCCGGAGTGATGGAAACCATGTATCACATGCTCAGTCAGGGGACCTGCTCGTGGCCCAGATTTCCGAAGGAATGGGAAAGCGACAGTGGAATGGGAGAACCTGAAGAGAAGCCCGTGCAAACGGGCGCCGTAATGACGGCGCTCGTCCATCGAGCACAAGGCAAGTTGAGCAAGACCGACGAGATCGAGTTCTTGAAGCGATGGGGAGCAGCCCAGACAGTGCAAGAAGCAAGGTCACAAAAAGCATAAATGAGTACGACGACCGGTAGCCGAACATCTGTTGGGGGCTTGCAGGGCTCTAGCTTTGCAGGTGACCTGCGATCAATCTGAAGAATCCATGTTCGTTCGCGAAAACAGCTACCGACTGGCCCAGCGCCGCTCCTCCGAAAAAGGCCGCACTCACATCAACCTGGATGGGCAAAAGCGCTGGCCGACATATCGCACCGGCGCACGTGGCATCGAGATCCCGGGCCGGGCCGCCTATGCCCAGAACGACGCGTACCTGGAACTGTGCAATCCGGGATGGGATTTTCAGTGGCGTGCAGGTATGGGGAATCTTTACGTCATCTTGCCCGCCGCCGTATTGATCTGGATTTGGTATGGATTTGCAGTCCATCCTCTTGTCTTCAAGACGATCATCTTTTTCTGGCCGACCATGGCCTACGGGAGCGAGGACTGGCCCTATCTTGTCTTCGGTTGGCTCCTGCTTTTCCCTCTCGCTTTGGCTAGCGCCTTCATGATCTTCGCGTGGTTCCACTGCATGGGCATGCGAACCTGCTTCTTTACTTACGCGCGCGGACGTATTCGCTTCAATCGGCTCACTCGCAAGGTGTACGTGCTGCGCCCCCGCTATTGCGGCGGCAACGTGGTGCTGGACTGGGAGCGCCTGGCGGCGCTGTTCGAACCGGAAGGCTCAAGCGCGGGCGCCAAGCAGACCATCAAGGCGCTGGCGCTACATCACCCGCCCTTCGACCCAACCGATCCGAACGCGAAAGGCGAAGACTGCATCTTCGTCGGCCCCGCCCTGCCGGGCCCACAAGAAGCAGCGTATCTGTGGGAGTACATCCGCCAGTACATGGAGGTCGGCCCTACGACCGATCACATTCCGGCCGACGCATCTTCTACCTACAAGGGCATTGCCCGTTACCTGCAGCCTGACTACACCACCTATTGCGGCAAACCCGACTCGCGCCAGTACGGGCTGGAACAAAAACCGGGCTTCATGGAGACGAGCTTCCACATGATGAGCCAGATCACCTGCTCTTGGCCAGCATTCCCGAAAGAGTGGCAAAGCGATTCGGGCATTGGCGAACCAGAGGACAAGCCGGTGCAAACGGGCGCCGTGATGACAGCGCTCGTCTATCGGGCCCAAGGCAAGCTGAGCAAGGCCGATGAGATCGAGTTCCTGCAGCGATGGGGAACGGCCGAGGCGGTACAGGAAGCAATGTCGCGCGAGAAGTGAGCAGACTGCGGGCGCGAGCGGCAAGCCATCGGCACGAATCGCCCCATGCTTGCCCGTCATATGCCGTAAGAGACGCTGCAGAAGCTCGCCAACGCGCGAGCTGAATTGCAATCGGGCCACTAGGAATTACAGGATGTTCCCAAACGAGCATGTCTATCAGCGTGCACGCCGACGCTCAATCGAGGAGGGTCGCAGATGCGTGCAGGCCGACGGCAGCAAGAAACTGTTGAAGCCCGTTGAGTGTGTCGAGCTCAGTGATGCTGTCTTACCAGCAGGGCGGTGCATCTACGCGCAGAACGAGATCTATCTGGAGTTTTGTAATTCGGGGTGGGAGCAACAGTGGAAAGCCGGCATCGGTTCGTTTTTTGTCTTGCTCCCTTGTTTGCTGGTTTTTTGGGGGCTCTACGGGTTTGCAATACACCCGCTCATCACTGGAAACATGCTCTTCCTTTGGTTTGGAGCATTTGAAGCACGGTCATTTTTTGTCTGGTTCGGCTGGCTGCTGCTTTTCCCCTTGTCCCTCGGCTGCTGCATCCTGTTGTGGCTGTGGTTCGACGTCATGGGCGTGCGCACGTGCTTCTTCACCTATGCACGAGGCCGCATTCGCTTCAATCGGGTGACGCGCAAGGTCTATCTGCTGAGGCCACGAGGTTGTGGTGGCAACGCCGTGTTCGACTGGGACCGCCTGCGCGCCATCGTCGACATGGATGGATATGACCTGCTGGCCAGAAAGAATGGTGCGCCCGGCAAGGCTGCTTACTACTCGCTCATCCTCTACCACCCACCGCTTGATGCA
>NZ_JBFTJJ010000059.1:0-2698 GCF_056395365.1 Variovorax sp. 10L421 | reverse complement strand
CCTCGCTGATCGCCTGCCTGGCTTCCCCCCAGGCCTTGTAGCTGGCCGACCAGGCGATGCGGCCTTCGTGGTCCGTCAGCTCCTGCGGCGTGCCCAGGTGGTCGCACTGGTAGAACGCGATCTCTTCCTTCGCGAACGGGGCGGGCGTGCTGGGCTGCTGCCCGTTCCACAGCGGATCCTGCTCGATGTCGTAGCGCCCGCCATTGGCCGCAATCAGCGCCTTCACGTCGGTGGTCTGGCTCAGCGCCACGGCCTGAGCTTGCCGGATCTGCACCAGCGGCACGAAGGAGCCGGGCTCGTGGATGTAGTGCACGCTGTCGCCGCGCCAGGCCTGTTGCTCCTGCCGCGCCTCGGTGCTCTGCGTGCTCTCGAAGGCCAGCGTGTCGCCGTCCCAGCCGAAGAGGGTGATCTCATGCTCGGAGCGCTTGGCGATGCGCCGGCCCAGGGCGTCGTAGCTGAAGGCCGTGGTCTTGCCGTAGGTGCTCGCGCTGCGCATGCGGTTGAGGCCGTCCCAGGTGAACACGGTCTTCTCGCCGTTCCAGGTCCGCTCGACCAGGTTGCCGCGTTCGTCCCATGTGTAGTGGGTCCCCGCATAGTCCTTGAGCAGGTTGTCCATCAGCCGACCGGCCATGCTGCGGCCATCGCCGTTCAGGCGCACCGCGACGCGGGTGGTGATGCGGCCGGCCGCCTGTGTGTCCGCATCGGTGTCGGAAGGGTTGCCGATGTTGCCCGCCGGATCGAAGGCGAAGGTCTCGCGGCCCAGGCGGCTGTGGGCTTCCAAGAGGCGTCCCACCGGGTCGTAGCGGTAGCTCAGGTTGCCGCGGCGGCTGTCGCCGATGGCCACCAGCTGGCCGGCCTTGTCGTAGGCATAGCTGCGGCGGATGCCCACGGCCTCGACCGCGCCGRGTTTCGTCTGCGAGAYCTGCTGCTCCAGCAGCCGSCCGGCSGGGTCGTAGTGCAGCTTCTGCGTAAGTCCGTTGCCCTGGTCGCGGCCGATCTCGCGGTGCAGGTCGTCGCGCTCGAAGCCCAGGATGTCCTGGCCGTCCACGAGCAGGCCGTGCACGTGGCCGGAGCCGTAGGTGAGCCATTGGGTGATGTGGCCGTCGGGGCGGACGCTGGCGACGCGCTGGTGGAGCTCGTCGTAGCCGTGCTGCCAGACCGCCGTGTGGCCATGGTCCAGGTAGTGCTGGTGCTCGCGCACGAGGTTGCCTGCGCGGTCGTAGAACCACTGGAGCCTGGCCTCGGCGTTGGTGGCCTCGACCAGGCGGCCGTTGCGGTCGTAGGCGAAGCGCTTGGCCTGGTCGCGGGCCTGGCGTAGCGGAGCAGGGTGGCTCAGCACCGCTGAGGCAGAACTGTGCAATTTCTCACCGGCTTGCGCCTTGCAGATCAGTCGTACGTGTCTACAAAAAATGCAGCACGATAAATGGTCTTCAGCACAACGGGTTGGCACCGAGCCGGACTTAGGAGTTAAATTTATTCAACTCCTCTATGGTGCCATCCCAGTTCGGGGGCGTTTTTTTGCCACTTTTTGCGTTCCTGACAAAAGCGCATCCTATTATTTTCTCGGATTCGTCGGAAACGCAAAAGCCAACCCATTTTGTTGTTCGCACTTCTTGAATATCCAAGAGATTTGCTCCGTTTATTTTTTCTAATTCCTCGATTAGGTCAGTCAACCCGATGGCGGGTATTTTTGATCGAGCCGTACTAAATTCCTTGATTTTAAATTCATTTTTTATGGAGATGGCGGTCGCTCTGCGATTAAGATCCATTAGCGCATTCGAATTTGAAGCTACTTCAGAGAGGATGGTGCGCCATTCTTCCTCAGGTTGATTTGAAAGGAATTCTTTAAGCTTAAGCAAATGAATCATGGTTTATGAACTCCAAGACCCGAACGACGCCCTTTGAGCAAGACTTCGGATTCGCCCCATGCGTCATCGGAAAATTCCCAGGACCAGCAGTCACCGGTCTTAGGTGCTCCGAATGGAGCGCTCATTAAAACGCCGCCAGGGCCGTCTTTATTCGCGTGATATCGAGCAATCTCCTTGTCGCGAGACCAAGAGGTATATTGACTTTCTCCAGAGTACCCACCCTCGTTGTGCTGAGCGGCTGATGCACCGCCAGAAGAAAGGGCGGGAGTGGCAATACCTCTTTTGGCATCTGCCAAGGCAGGATGATTGGCGGCGACGCCGCGATATAAATGTCCGGAATCAGGGCATGGGGTGCAGCATTTTTTCCCGGTAGAAGCGCGTTTTTGTTGGCGTCTTTGCGCCGAATTTCCACTTAATCCAAGTGGGTCAGTCCATTCGGTTGTATTGCTGGCATATAAATGCGTGTTATATCCACCGAGCAACCCAATTGGGTCATGCGAGACGAACCGTCCGCTGTTCGGATCGTAGTACCGATACCGGTTGTAGTGCAGCCCCGTCTCGTCGTCAAAGTACTGCCCCTGGAACCGGATCGGATTCCTGAACCCGGCCTTCCGCCCCGCCTCGCTGATTGCCTGCCTGGCCTCTCCCCAGGCCTTGTAGCTGGCCGACCAGGCGATGCGGCCCTCGTGGTCCGTCAGCTCCTGCGGCGTGCCCAGGTGGTCGCACTGGTAGAACGCGATCTCTTCCTTCGCGAACGGGGCAGGCGTGTTGAGTTGCTCCCCGTTCCACAGCGGATCCTGCTCGATGTCGTAGCTCCCGCCATTGGCCGC
>NZ_JBFTJJ010000058.1:0-2746 GCF_056395365.1 Variovorax sp. 10L421 | reverse complement strand
CTACTCAATGATCTTGCTCGACTGCACCGCTCAAGATAATTGACGCTGGCCGCTCAAAGTAGTTGACGCTGGGCAGAATGCTGGGCTTCCTTGTTGTCGTCAATTTCATGCTTTGAGAATTGGAGGTTGGTCACATGAGATCCGTGCTAGTAACTTTGGCTGCGGTGATTTTTTCTAGCGTCGCCTGGGCTCAATCCCCCGCAGCATCTGACAGGACGGAGGACAGGCGAGTGTCAACGCCCATTGAAATCGTCACTGCCTTCTGCGCTACCTTCCCTGAGGATGATGGGAAGGCTGCCATCAGGCGATATTTCGTACCGCACACGGTTTGGATCAATGAAGGTATCTCCAAAACCACGGGCATCGAAGAGGCAATCGCTTTTCTCGAGCGGCCGAACAGATCGCCGAGCATCGCGGCCGTGCATTTCGACATCCTTGCCATCGCTGCGGACGGGAATCGCGTGCTCACCGAGAGACTGGATCGCTTTGTACGCGCCGACGGCAGCGAGATCGCTGCGATCAGAGTGATGGGGATCTTCGAAGTGGAAGGGGGCCGTATCGTCGGCTGGCGTGACTATGCCGATGTTAACGCAGGGAGAAAGATCACCCCCGATAAGCGCTGACACCTTGGGAACGTTGCGGCTGCCCCCTGGGTGATCTTTTCATCTTTTCAAACCTTCCCCGAGGCGGCTTGCATCCGCTTTGCAAAACGTGGGCTCCCATTGATGCCTATCAGCGGCCAATTGAGTCGCGAGCAATAGGAGAACCGAACGGTGGCGATAAGGCACCTGCGTTGTTTTCTTGCGGTCGCTGAAGAACTCTACTTCGCCCGCGCAGCGGAGAGATTGCATATCGAGCAATCGCCCCTTTCTCGCACAACCAAGGAACTGCAAGAAGAGGTTGGCGACCAGTTGTTCATCCGCACCAGCCGCAGCACGCGGCTGACACGGGCGGGCAAGCTGTTCCTTGAACATGTGCCGCGCGTGCTCACTGCCTTGGAGCAAGCGCGCGACAGCGTAAAGGCGGCGAGACGCACTACTGCCCCTGGCATCGCTGCCAGCGCCAATGTCCGGCCGAAACTGGCTACTGCGCCCGCTGCTGATCGACCAGATCCAGAGCGATCCGCAGTGGTGCCAGGGAAACTACATCGAGCAACCCGTCGGCGCGCGACGGGCATGGGAGTTTTTCAGCGCAGCCACCAATGGTGGGACCCAGGCGTTGCAATCGGCCCTCTCTCATCCCGATGAGGCCGACGAGTGGCTGCGGGCGAGGCGCGCCCTGCCTTTCGAAGCGGATGCCAACGCCCTCATTTACCAGATTGCCGCTGACGTGTGTAGTCGACCCACCTGTGACGATTGGACTGACGCCAATTCTCAGATTCATTACATATAAGGCAACTCACTCGAGGACGTTGAGTGCTGGAACCTTTGAAAATGCTTCAGCGATGAAATCCATGAATACGACGGCCCGCTTCGGAAGGAGTCTGTTCGCCACATAAACGATTTGTATAGGCACGGGCGGCGTGGCATATGCCGTCAGCAGCAATTGCAAATTGCCACTCTTCAGCCCTTCCTCGAACAGCCATTCCGGCCCGTACCCGACGCCTAGCCCCGCATTGACAGATTCGCGTGCGGCCTCAGGTGAGCTGACCCGAAGTCTGCCGGTTACCGGAACGTCGGCATCCCGGAAACGCCAAGTGGCACCGGACGACAACAGGGTGTAGATCACGCAATCGTGCCCGCGCAGGTCCTCGGGAGTGTTGGGGACACCGCGTTGAGCCAGATACTTTTTACTGGCAACGCACACGCGCTCGAACAAACCGATGCGGCGCGCGCGCAGTGCACTGTCTGCCAAATGTCCGATCCGTATCGCGAGTTCGGCCCCTTCATCGACCAGATTGACATATCGATCATTGGTCTGGAGATCCAGCGTCAATCCCGGGTAGCGTTCCAGGAAAGCGGGCACATGCGGCAACACGAATGCAAAGCTCAGCGCGGTCGGACAGGCAACGCGCAGCAATCCGGACGGATCCACGTTCTCCTTGAACGACGACTCTGACTCGTGCACTGCGTCAAGAATTCGCCGGACCTCCGCGTAGTAGCGCTCCCCCTCCGGCGTGAGGGCGAGCTTGCGTGTTGATCGATGCAGCAGCCGGGCTTGCAAATGATCTTCCAGTGCCGCCACGTACCGGCTGACGTTCGGCTGTCCCAAGCCCAAGTCGCGACCCGCAGCGGAAAAGCTGCCCGTCTCCACGGCGCGAGCGAAGCAAGTCATTAACAGGAACCGATCCAAAGCGAACTCCGATTCATGCATCTGAAGCATGAATAATATACAAAAATGCGATCTTATAAAGATTTGGACATGAGCGCATAGTTCTTCACACGGCAGGTCAGCCAAGGTTGGTTGATCACGGATCACCTAAGGAGAATTTCATGTCCCGCTTGCAAGGCAAACGCACTCTCATCACCGGTGGCACCAGCGGCATTGGCCTCGAAACGGCCAAGCAATTCCTCGCCGAGGGCGCGCGTGTCATCGTCACCGGCGTCAATCCGGATTCCCTCGCCAAGGCCCAGGCGGAATTGGGCAGCGAAGTTCTGGTGCTGCGCGCCGATTCAGCCAACGTGGCTGCGCAGAAGGAGTTGGCGCAAGCCGTCCAGGCTCACTATGGTCAGCTCGACATCGCCTTCCTCAACGCTGGCGTATCCGTTTGGATGCCGATCGAAGAGTGGACCGAAGAGTGGACGGA
>NZ_JBFTJJ010000057.1:0-3129 GCF_056395365.1 Variovorax sp. 10L421 | reverse complement strand
GTAATAGTCCGCTCGAGGCCGTTGTTGACGGCCGGGTGGTTTAAGGCGTGATGTCGGTGACGTGTTGAAGCAGAGCGAACGCCACGCGCCATGCGCGACCGTCGCAGTGAACGGTGGCTGTGCGCTGGTTGATCCGAACGATTTCTCCGACGTGGCGCTTGAGGCTTTGGTCGGTAAAGCTCACACGCTGGCCGACGCGGAAGTCCTGTTTGTGATGGATCTCCGGCGGCGGCCTCAGCGGTGCGGCAGGCGCCGGTGAGGGTGACGCGCCTGCCTGCTGATCATCGACAGGCACGACGGCCGCGTACAGCACGCTGAAGCGCTGTTTGCTTTGTTCGTCGAGCAGCGTGACCTGGCGGTCCTTCATCGCCGCGATGCGAGCCTCGCGCAGCTTTCCAGAGCCCCAGTCCCAGTACTTCACAAGTTGGCCCATGTGCAACTGCGAGCGTGCCTGCACGATGCGCCTCGGGTCGGCCATGAGTTGCTCGATGACCCAGCTGAGCTGGTACAGCTCGGCGCTTGTGGCCATGGGAAGATCTTCGATCTGCTTGACACGCATGCTGGCGATTTTGCCAGTGGCGATGCGCTCAGGCCGCGAGCTTGTCGGTAGGCTGTGAGCTCGTCGGCGCAGCCTTGGCAAGCTCACTGGCGACCGCCCACGGCAGCAACTCGTCGATACGGTTGCTCGGATGGTCGGCGATGCGCTCCAGCACGTGGCGCAAGTAGGCCTGTGGATCGATGCCGACCAGCTTGGCCGAGCCGATCAAGGTGTAGATCGCCGCCGCGCTGTGCCCGCCGTTGTCGGAGCCAAGATGCAGGTAGTTCTTGCGCCCGATCGCCACGCCGCGCAGCGCGCGCTCGGCCGCGTTGTTGTGCGCTTCGATCCGACCGTCGTCGACGAAGCGCGTCAGCGCCGTCCAGTTGCTCAGCGAGTACCCGATCGCCAATGCCATCGGCGACTTCGCCGAGACCTGAGACAGCGCAGTGTCGAACCATGCCTTCAGGTCGCCCAGCATTGCAGCGGTGCGTTCCCGGCGAACCCGCATTCGCTCGTGCGGCGGCTTGCCTCGGATCTCGGCCTCCACCCCGAAGACCTTGCCGATGCGCTGCAGCGCCTGGTGCGCCAGCGTTCCGCCGAGCTTGTGCTGGCGCTCGTGGATGTCCCACAGCTTGCGCCGTGCATGGCTCCAGCAAGCCGCCTCGACCACCCGGCCGTCTTCATATAACGGGTGGTAGCCAGCGAAGGCATCAGCTTGCAGGATTCCCTTGAAGTGCCGCAGGTGGCGCACTGGATGCTCGCCCTTGCGGTTTGCTGAGTACTGGAACCACACTGCTGGCGGCGCTGTGTCGCCGCTGGGCCGGTCATCCCTCACATACACCCACAGACGGCCTGTTCGAGCCTTCACGCCTGCGCCGCCGAGCACGCGGATCGGCGTGTCGTCGCCATGGATCTTGTTGGCGGCCAACACGTAGCGGCCGATGGCTTCGGCCAGCGGGCTCAGCAAGCGTGCCGCCTGCGCCACCCAGTCGGCCAGGGTCGAGCGCTGCAGTTCGACGCCTTCACGGCCGTAGATCTGACACAGCCGATACAAGGGTGTGTGATCGCAATACTTGCTCACCAACACGTGCGAGAGCAGCCCGGCGCCGGCCATGCAGCGATCGATGGGGCGACTCGGCGCGGGCACCTGCGTGATCGTGCTGCAGTTCACGCAAGCGAGCTTGGGGCGAACGTGGCGCACGACATGGAAGCTGCCCGGCTCGTAGTCGAGTACCTCCGAGACGTCCTGGCCGATCTCGCGCAGGCCGCGGCCGCAGGCCTGGCAGTCGCAACCGCTGTGCGGCGTATGCATCACGGTGCGCCGCGGCAAGTGCTCTGGCAGATCACGCACGCCGGTGCGCTGTCGCGCCTGGCGCTTCTTGCGGCCCTGCTCGATGGACGTGACGTTGGAAGAGTGCTCGCCGTCTTCGGCGTCGGCGCTCTCGGCCTGTGTTGTCGGCATCAATGTCGGCTGCGCGAGCTGGCCGCCCACCAGCTCAAGCTGGGCGTGCTCGAGTTGCTCGCTGGAGCGGCCGTACTTCATGCGTCGCAAGTACGCCACTTCGACCTTGAGCTTCTCGACGGTGAGCAGCGCGATCTTCAATGCCTCTTGCGAGCGCTGCACTTCGCCGCTGAGCGCGGCGTTGGCGGCAAGCAGTTCCTGTGAGGTCATGGGCACGACTGTGCCGGTCGGTACCTGGCCCTACAACAGGAGTTGTCCTGTCAACTTGGCCGATGCTCCACTACGCCGCTGCGCGTGGCTGCCAGGTGCGCTCGGGTCGGCGCCAGTCGATGCCTTCGAGCAGCATCGACAGCTGTGCGGCGCTCAGCGAGATCGAGCCCGACTCGGCCTGCGGCCAGATGAAGCGGCCACGCTCCAGGCGTTTGGCCAGCAAACACATGCCGTCGCCGTCACTCCACAGCAGCTTGACCAGGTCGCCGCGCCGCCCGCGGAAGACGAAGACATGGCCGGAGTACGCGTCCTCGGTGAGAGCGGTCTGCACCTTCGCCGCCAGCGTGTCCATGCCGCAACGCATGTCCGTCACGCCAGCGGCCAGCCAGACGCGGGTGCCCGCACGCGGGCCGATCATGCACTCTGGCGCAGTGCGCGCAAGACACTGCACAGGCTGTCTTCGTCGACAGTCCCACGCAGTCGCAATTGCGCGCCGGCGAACTCCAGTTCGATGACGCCGTTGCGCGGTGCCGGCCTCGATGGCGACGGGGTCGGCCCGGTCGACGTCGGAATCGACATGACTTCGCTCGCCGGTGCCACCTCTATCGGCAACAGTAAAGCCGGCAGCGCGTCGCCTGCGGCTCGAACATGCTCCCTGCGCCACTTGAACAGCATGTTGGCGTTGATGCCACTGCGCAGCGCTATTGCCGACACGGACGCGCCCGGCTCCAAACTCTGCCGTACCAGCTCCTGCTTGAACGCACGGTCGTGATGTCGTCGGCCGGCCTTCGAGGCTTGCTCACTCTTCATGGTGTGCACCATCTCCTTTAGCGCACACCTCCAAGCGGGTCTGCGATTGAGGTCAGATGCTTGCTGCAGCCTGAGCATCAGGCAAGGACGGCCTTCGTCGGACTATTAC
>NZ_JBFTJJ010000056.1:0-3182 GCF_056395365.1 Variovorax sp. 10L421 | reverse complement strand
TGCATCAAGCGGTGGGTGGTAGAGGATGAGCGAGTAGTAAGCAGCCTTGCCGGGCGCACCATTCTTTCTGGCCAGCAGGTCATATCCATCCATGTCGACGATGGCGCGCAGGCGGTCCCAGTCGAACACGGCGTTGCCACCACAACCTCTTGGCCTCAGCAGGTAGACCTTGCGCGTCACTCGATTAAAGCGAATGCGGCCTCGTGCATAGGTGAAGAAGCACGTACGCGCACCCATGATGTCGAACCACAGCCACAACAGGACGCAGCAGCCGAGGGATAAAGGGAAAAGCAGCAGCCAGCCGAACCAGACAAAATTTGACCGTGCTTCAAATGCTCCAAACCAAAGGAAGAGCATGTTTCCGGTGATGAACGGGTGTATTGCAAACCCGTAGAGCCCCCAAAAAACCAGCAAACAAGGCAGCAAGACAAAAAACGAACCGATGCCGGCTTTCCACTGTTGCTCCCACCCCGAATTGCAAAACTCCAGATAGGTTTCGTTCTGCGCGTAGAGGGATCGACCTGGTATTGTTGTGCCAACGGAATCGAGACACTCATCGACCATCAGCAATCTCTTGCTGCCGTCGGCTTGCACACACCTGCGTCCCTCAGCAATCGAACGCCTGCGCGCACGTTGATAGACGTGTTCGTTTGGGAACATTCTCTACTCCCTAATGTGCTGGCTGCAGCTCAGCTCGCACGTTCGACAATTTCTGCAAAGTTTCTTTCAGATCACCATGAATTGGCTTTTTACTCTTGTTCAGAGAACAGTCAGTCAACCAGTTAATCCACTCATCTTCCTTAAAGATTGCGATTGCAACGACAGAAGCAACGACAAGCACCGCTCCGACTAATCCCAGCACAGCACCAAGGCTTGCCGAAGTGATTCCAAGAATGGAAATGTCGAACGCAATCACTGCTGTTCCAGTAATTGTGAAAATGGTACCGAAGACACTCGTGATCTGCGCCAGTGCCAATGCATCTTGCTCTCTCCGTATCGACTGCGCGGCATCTATCCCATCAAACCAAACAGAAACCATCGCCGCGGGCAGCAAGAACTTGAATGCCATTTTTTGCAGATTCCTCAGCTGCGCGACATTCAACGTGTCCAAACCGATCTCCAAGACCTTCTCCTTGTATACGTTGGCGCCTTTGATGCCCTTGAAGATCGTCTCTTCGTACGCTTTGGCGCGCCAGTCTGCAATCGAGCCGATACTTTGCAAGACGTTGCCCGCCATTTCCACCGCGGTGCGCCCATCAGGGTTGACGATAAGTTGTCCACCCTTCAACAAGCTGGCTCCGAAGTCAAAGACACCGGCCAGCATCGCTGCGCGTGAACCAGGCGCTGCACCTTTCGCTCGATCCATCGCCGCTTCGCCGGCCTTGCCCTTCTGAGCAGTGGAAAGCTTGGTCAACTTCTCGGCACGCCCCAGCATCTGTGCGCGCCTTACGTCATTGGCGCGCAACTGCAAGCGCTCGCCTTCATTCTCCACGGTTCGCCCTAGCGTGGTGATGCCGGTCAACGCCATATAGCGGACCAACTGCGCTTCCTTGCGGGTCACAGGCAATGCGGAAAGGCCCGCGACCATCTTCACACTCATCAGTGTCATGACATGCGCGGGCCACGCCAGTTTGCGCAACCTGCCGCTTTCTCCGAGGGCGGGAAACTCACTCATGAATGCAAGGGCCTTGTCGCCAAGGCCGACGCGCCCAGCGAGCAGTTTGAGCTTGACTGCCAGGCTTTCCAGCAATCGAACGCTGGGGTCCGGCGCTGGCAACGCCGTCGTTTGTCCGGCCTGTCCTTCCTCTTCCACCGCGGGTCGGAGCGACGCCAGGTACGCCAAGTTGTTGAAGCACAGCGTGCGAGAGAGGGCGTTGTCACCCCAGAGATCCAACTGCTCCAGCCACTTGCGGCCCCAGTCATTGCTTTCGGTGCCTGCCAGGCATTGGGCCAGTTGAAGACTCAGGTTTGCTCCACCACCGGGGCGATCTACGCGAGCGTCCTTGCCACTGTAGCGACCCATCACATTGAAGAGAGATGAGCTGCCCAGCCAGCGGCCCTGATCCTCTCCGAGCTTGGAGCGCAAGGCTTGGACCTTGTCATGCGCTGGCTTGTGAACGGTATCGACAAAGCTTTTGGCCGTCGATTCATCGAACAGCCGCATGAATTGCGCGTCTATTTTTTGAGTGGCGGTCGTTTCCTGCTGCGCTCTGTTTCGCTCTCTGCTGGCATTTCGTGCAGCAAGCTCCAGGACGCGTGCCTGAGGATCGTTGGGCAACGGCGCACGGAAGCTCTTGGATTCTTCGTAGCCGCTGCCAATCGTTTGAAACGCGCCTTTCTTGACGAGGTCTCGCAGGCTCTTGGCGCTCACTGCCGTTTGAAGAACCCATTCCTTGGTCACGCCCTTGGAAAACCCGCCGGCCTGCTCGATCTGCCAATGGCTGTAGGGCGTTTGAGCTTCTGTTTGCAAGTGCCCAAGCTCCTGGGCAATGCCCACGGCATCGTCGCATGCCACCACCGCCCCCTTGTTCTTCAACAGGAAAATGCGCATACGCTCCAGGCGAGCTCCATGGGCTTTGTCATAGCTTGGACCGATGCGCCTCCTCGTGTCGGTGCTGATCTCCGTGACGCCGGTAGCGTTTCCCATCACGTCATAGCCTGGACTTTGCACCTCAACCTGTTCGTCATAGTCGCCCCAACCACGCTCCTGCGCATTGCTTCCCATCAGCCCATGCATCTGCGGCTCGATGGCGTCGCGCACGGATGGCGTGCTCAGCGCGCTGAACTCCACCATTCGCGGCGCGCACCGCGCCGTGCCCGTCGGTGCGCAGTTCGAAGCCCTGGCCCCGGTCGTCCTTGCGGCCTGCCACGTCCTCGATGCGCGCGATGTGCCCCAGGCTCAGGCTGGAGCTTTGATGGTCGCTCTTGAGCTGGGCCTGGACCTTGCCGCTCGAATCATCGAGTGCGAGATGGTTGCTGCGGCCGCCGCCCAGTTCCCGGCTGCGGAGGCCCGAAAGGTGCTTCTGATCGGGTAGCTGCCAGGCCGGCATCTCGTCGGCGTTGTGCACACGCCCGGTGACGATGGGGCAGTCCGGATCGCCATTGAGGAAGTCGACGATGACCTCCTGCCCGATGCGTGGCAGCGCGGCCATGCCGAAGGTCGAACCCGCCCAGGCCGTCGA
>NZ_JBFTJJ010000055.1:0-3734 GCF_056395365.1 Variovorax sp. 10L421 | reverse complement strand
GCGCTGGCCGGCGTCGCGGGCACCGGCAGCAAGGCCGCGAGCCTGCTCGGCCAGGCCTCCGAGGCCGCRGCCACGGCGCAGCAAGCCGTGGGCGCGGCGCAGGCGATCCGGCAGGGTGGCGCCAAGGCGATGCTCGGCCAGGCGAGACAGGCGGCCACCGGCATGGCGGCGCAGGCGGCCGGCGCGCGGCTCGGGCCGATGGGCGCCCCGGTCACGGCGATCGCGAACATGGCAGGCGGGGTCGCAAAAGGCGGATTGCCTGCCGCTGCCGGCACGCCCGCGCTCGCGGGCCGCACCCCCGGTTTCATGGGCTGACGCGGCGCCACGGCGCGCTTCTTTCGAACAACAAGACGGCTCCAGGCAAGAGGAAAAGCAAGGCAATGGCAGAAGGATCGCAGCAGCAGAAGACGTCCGAACGAGAGCCTCAGACAGCGGTCGCGCCGCTCAACACCATCCTGAGCGCGATGCCGACCCTGCTCGCGCTGGTCCTCTTCTCTCTTTCTCCCGCGGCGATGCCGAGGCCGCGTTCCGCCTCTCGAAGTACCACCACTTCGTGCATCAGGACGGCAGGGTGGGAGGTCGGCGCTGGCTCGTCCGGGCCGCGGAGGGCGGCCATGCGACGGCGCAGTACAACCTCGCTGCCGTGCTGCAACTGGACGGCGGCACCCTGGCCGAGGCCGCGCGCTGGGCTGCCGAAGCACGCAAGAACGGCGATCCGGATGCGGGCCGGCTGCTGCAGCGGATCGAGGCCCTTCGCGCCGGGGCCAGCAGGCAGCCGGGCCGATGAGCTCCCGGATCACGCAACGGAGAACCACGCCATGGACAAGCCCGGCGCCGCACTTGCCACTTCTTCGCCCGTCTCGGGTGCGCAGGCCTACGAGCTGACAGATGCACAGCGAGCCGGGCTGGTCGCAAAGGCCGCGACTGGCGACGCCGAGGCTGCGTTTCGTCTCTCGCTGTACTACACCTTCGTGTCCTCGGACGCAGATCAACGCGTCCGCTGGCTGTCGATCGCGGCCAAGGGTGGCCATGTCCTAGGGCAACACAACCTGGCCTGCGACCTCTACATGAATGGCAAGGATCTCGCCGAAGCCGCGCACTGGGCGGCGGAGTCGCTGAAGAACGGCAACGCGGATGCCGGTGATCTGCTCAAGGAAATCGAGGCGGTCCGCACGAAGGCTCGGGGGCCTCGCCCGTGAATCATGACTTCGATGTCTCGGTCTTGTCGCTCTTCGCGGTCGAGTCGCCGGACCAGCTGCTACTCAACACCCCGGTGGTCATCGCATTGGGCAACGCGTACAAGTTGTTCGAGAGGACCGGGCAAGACCTGAACAACTTCAATGTCCACATCGCTGAGAGGAAGAAGGAAAACGGCGAAGAAGAAAACGGGGTCAACACCATCGGGATCGCTTTCTCGGCCAAGCTCCCTCCGGGACAGAAGGGACTTGGCAACGCAAGCAAGCTTGGGCGGTCGATCATGTACATCGCCTCGAAGACAACGGGCGAAATACTTCGGGAACAAGGAAGTCGGTAGTGGTCCGGCACTGGGCACGTCTCGAAAGACATTGCGCCTGACAGGACCCTGCACCTTCAATCTCGCGGAGGGAGGAAAGAATGAAAGAAACCATCAAAGTCGATGGCTTGGCGGAGCAGGCGATTGCAGTGGCCTTTGAAGATGCCAGGTCCTCGGGCCTGCCGCAGGGCCATCGCTGGGCCTTGCCAAGCTTTCCGGAAGCTTGTCTGCTGATTGACAAGAGCGGCGGCCGAATCCTTCAGAGGCATCTGTCTCGCTGAACCAACGACGTCCAGAGGTACCTCCACAGTGTCTTCTCAAATCATCATCCTCGCCCACGACATGTGGCGCAAAGGCGCGGGCGGCGCTCCCGCCGGGCTCGTAGGCCAGGCCGACAGCTTCGCCTATGCCGGGCTCGACCTGGGCCTTGCCCAGTTCGCCGCGACGACCTTCGCAGGCACGAGCTTCACGGTCACCAGCTTCAAGCAGGCGGGCTGGAGCGGTTGCCAGTTCACTGGCTGCAGCTTCACTCAGTGCGACTTCAGCGGCATCTCGATCACCGGCTGCACCTTCGTCAACTGCAGCTTCACGCGTGCGAACTTCGATGGCGGCAGCATCGGCACCAGCACCTTCAGGCAGTGCCAGTGGGACGACATCAGCTTCGCGGGTGGTAGCTGGAACGACGTTGGCGTGCTGAACTGCGGCGGCACCGTGGTGCATGCGCAGGGGCTGCAAGGGCGCAGCGTCGACTTCACGGGCAGCACCTTCGAGCAACTCGAGTTCCAGGGCGCGAACATCAACTGAGGGAAACCAGAAAATGGCAGGGACGGAAGGAAGCAAGACGCCATCAGAGCGCGAACCGCAGACGGCAGTAGCGCCACTGAACACGATCGTGAAGGAGGACATCGCCGCGGCAAGCAAGGCGGTGGACGACTGGCTGCGCTCCTTCAGCGGCGGCTACGTGACGCTGGAGCGGCTGACGATGGTGCTGGGCAGCATCCCGATCGTTGGCAACATCATGGCGCTGGTGGATGTGTTCCTGGACATCATCAACATCGTCGAGAAGAAGGCCAAGGACGGCGTCGATGCGTTCCTGAACTGGGTGAGCCTGGGCATCAACCTGATCGGGCTGATCCCGCTGCCGCCGAGCATGGCGGCGGCGCGCATGAGCCTGCGGCCGACGCTTCACCTGGTGAAGCAGGAGCTGAAGTCGGCAGCCTCGAATCTGGGGGAAGCCATCGTCACGACGCTGGTGGGGCACCTGAACGCAACCATCATGGGCGAGCTGGACACGTTCATCGACGGAGCCATCGCCAAGCTCGATGGCATCCTGAAGAGCTGCGCGGATCTTGCGGACAAGATCATCGACAACCTGGTGGACATCCTGCGGCGTGTGCTGGGGCAGAAGGACCTGTTCACGGTGGGTACGCCTGCCGTGGCGGAAACGAAAGTGCACGACCCGAAGACGCAGAGCACGTGGAGCCGGATGTGGGGTGCTGCGGTGCGCTACTCGAAGCAGTCGGCGAACTATGTGGCCAAGGCGGCGGCAAGCCAGCTGCCCGATGGGATCGCGGGCCGGGTCAATGGCGTGATCACGCAGATGCTGGGCTTCAAGCGGCTGTTGCGGGGTCAGTTGTCGAAGCTGGCGGACAAGGAGGCGCAGGCCAGCATCATGTGGCTGCTGCACAAGCTGCGGGACGCGTTGCTGAAGAAGAAGGGCAGGCGTTCGGCTATCGTCCCGCCTCAAGCGGGCGCGGTGGCCCAGAAGGACAAGCCCGGTGACCAGCTCGGGCATATCAGCAAGCAGGCGCCGGCCAACGGGCGGGGATGCAGCCTCAAGAATCGCCCTGCACCTGCGCGCAAGGGCGGCTCCATCAGCCTCTCACTGGGTGACGAAAGCTTCACCCACACCGACTTCGTTCTCGCAGCGCCGCTGCCGATCGAATGGGCGCGCACCTACGCCAGCGACCTCGACGCCTTCGACCGCGGCAGCCTGGGCGCACGCTGGATCACGCCCTACAGCATGCGTGTGGACATCGCCACGCCGACACGCGGCGCACGCCAGGGCCAGGCCAGCCTCGTGCACCACGCGGCCGACGGCCGCAGCCACGCCTACCCCGTGCTGGCCGTAGGCCAAGCCTACTTCGACCCGATCGAAGAAGTCCGCGTCTCGCGCCTGAGCGAGAGCCTGCTGGTGCTGGACTTCGGCAAGCCGCTGCCC
>NZ_JBFTJJ010000054.1:0-4013 GCF_056395365.1 Variovorax sp. 10L421 | reverse complement strand
GAGTTTGTGCGCTTCTACCTCAGCGCGAAGCGCACCTGTGACCTGTCAGAGAGCTGCACGCTGCAGACGATGCCGGCGGAAGTGGCACGATCGGACGAAGCCTCCCGTACGACGTTTGAGAAGGCTTTGCGCGACGTTGCACAGGCGATCGTCGATGGCCCCGCCTCACCCAGTGCGCCACGGGATATCGGAGCCGCATGCGCCGCGCTCTCTTCGCTGGCGGGCGCTGTCACGCTCGCACGTGCCGTTGGGAACGGCGCCTTCGCGGACCAGATCGCTGAAGGGACGGAACACGCATTGCTCGGCGTTAAGCGTAAAGAGTCGGTCAAAGCCACCCGAGCGTGACTTGTAAGGTCTGCTTTCGGGCGAAACGGGTGGGAGCATGGAACGTCGCCTTGTGGCCGCCGGTAGCTGGTCGCGCTTCCATCGTGAACGGGCCCGGAGCTACCGCTCCGCTCGTGTCGATAGCGGGTGCTCATTCTCTGCAGTCGGCGCGGTGAAGGCCGACACACAGAACTGCAAGCAATGGGCGGTCAGCAGTCCACTCGGTGACACCAACGCGAGGTCCCCCTTGGCATCTGATAACTGTGCTGTACGGCAAGGCCTCGCTTCACAAACGCCCCTGGGAATTTTTTTGCGGCTTAGTTGGAGGAACTCGCTCGTCGGCTCGCGCTTTTACTGGAAAATGCCGCCCGGAACCGCACCGTGACGATCGACCATCGGGGTGGACCACGAGAGTTTGTACCCCCAGAGCCCCCCGCCCGGCAACATCGACGAGAACCCCTCAATGACGATCATCGTGTCTGCTGACAGGCGCCGCGAAGGCATATCTGCCGTGGCGGCTCGGCTGGTGCCCTATCTGGGCATTGCCTTCACGGTTGTGCTGCTAGACCAAGCGTCGAAGTGGCTCGCCACGCGATTCCTAAGCGGGGGCGAAATCCTTCCCATCACGCCCTTTGCCGATCTCGTCCTGGCGCACAACCGGGGCGTTGCCTTCTCCTTCTTGGCCGACGCTTCGGGCTGGCAACGATGGCTGTTTACGGCGCTTGCCTTCGCGGCGGCTGCATTCATCCTCAAACTGCTAGTGCAGCCCAGCGGAACGTTGCTGTTCAGAGCGGCCTTGGCACTGGTGCTCGGCGGCGCGCTGGGAAATGCGATCGACCGCTCGTGGCAGGGACATGTGGTCGACTTCATCCACCTTCATTGGCGCGACGTCTACGACTTCGCCATCTTCAACCTGGCCGATTGCGCCATCAGTGCAGGCGCGGCGCTTCTGGTCCTGACTGAAATCAGGCGGTCGCGAGCTGCTTGACGCAGATTCGAGCTTGCTCTGAGGGAGCCGGATCCGTTGCCGCAACTGCTCGGTCGCATAGGACTTGGCATTTTGGTGGTGAACGCGAAGGTCAGGTATTGGCCTTGCTTGTGGAAAATCAGCCACATCCGTCAAGGCAGATGGATTCGCCGGTATTTCTGTCGGTATTTCCAGGGACCGAGGGCGGGAAACCAAGTTTTCATGCGCCTGCTGACAGAAGATTCGATCCCCTCCGGGGCCATTTTGTTGCTCCACGTTCCCCCACAAAGTTTTGTGACTGGAGGCGAACTCTGGCCATTTCGCTCGAATTGAGTAGATTTTTTCTCGGCCAATCTACCGTAGATCCCCAAGACCAGCGCTTGCCGTTCCGCTCACTGGTCGTCAGTTCGCACTTGTACGGGCTGTGCGGCAAGTGGGCAGCTGCCGGTTTCAAAGACACCTTGTTCAGGTGGAAGATGAAACCGGATGTGGTTCATGGAGAGAAGAAGAAGGACATTCAGCCGAGAGTTCAAGCTCGAGGCGGTCAAGCTGGTCACCGAGCGCGGGGTGACCGTGGCCCAGGCAGCCAAGGACCTGGATGTGCACGAGAACGTGCTGCGCAAATGGGTTCGCGAGTTGCGTGAGGCGCCGCAGGAGGCCTTCCCGGGCAATGGCAGGCAGACGGCCCAGGACGCCGAGTTGGCCAGGCTGCGCAAGGAAGTGGCCAAGCTCAAGATGGAGCGCGACATCTTGAAAAAAGCCGCGGCGGATTCAACCGGTCGTCGCAACACTTTCAATCATGGAGGTGTTTATGGGACGACCCGCGGGGTGGATGCACAAGTTAGCGGGGCGAGGTGCAATGCGCTCACCCGGTGCTCCTTCGCTTCGGCGAGAGGTAGAGCGGCGGTTCTGGGAGCAGATTGCCACCGGAATTACGAGTGCGAAGGCGGCCGAGGCCGTTGGCGTGTCGCAACCGGTGGGCACGCGTTGGTTCTGTCATCGTGGCGGCATGCCATTGTTCATGTCGGACCCCATATCGGGAAGGTATCCGTTGTGTCTGGCGGCTCCGTACATCAGCGACGAGCGGTCGCGGGTGCATCCGGCAGTTGACCCTGCTGGGTGAGACGTTCCACCGGTGCGCCGAATTCGGGCTGTTCACCGCGCAGGCGCGCGTACTCGGCAGCGGCTTGCCGGTAGGCGGGGCGGGTTGTGTCTGCACCCGCTTCGCCGTTCGTGGCCGCGGCCAGACCCGAACGCATCCAGGCCAGGGTGTCGGCTTGAACCGTGGCACGGGTGTTGGAGGACACGCTCACGACAGCGCGCGGATTGCCCTCGGGGTAGCCCTGGTCCATCGAGCTCTGCAGCCAGCGCTGCGTGTCCAAGGCCACGGCTGCGCGGCTGGTGCTGGAGCTCAGCGGCGCCGGGCGGGGATCGCCTTCGGCATAGTTGCCGGCCAGCGCGGGGCTAGCCATCGCGCCGAGCAATGCGGCCAGCGTCAGGGAGGTCTTGAGGGAAGTCTTCATGTTCGATCCTTTGGCAATGAGAGGGTTGGCGATCCGGAAGTGAACAGCTCTGTGGCTTGCCTCTTTCCGATGCATCAACTCTAGGCCGCCGGTCGGCGAGTTACCGCACACGAAGATTACAGTTGCGTTATCCATCACCGCGTTAACGTCCGCGATGACGACACATCTTCAATGTGTCAAAGCAGACGAGAAATCGGTGGCCCAGCGCTTGTGCGCGGCGGCGCCGCGTGCCGGCCTGAGCCGATATCGAAGAGGAGGCCTGCCAGTGCGCCCATGTCGTTGGACAGCAACTGGCGGTGCTGGTCGTTCAGCCGAAGGCAGCCGTCGCGCATGGAAAGGTAATGGTCCCACTTGCCGAGCTTGACGTTGCTGCCGGTGACCGCGTTGTAGCCCTTCACAATCGCCGTGTTGAACGGCATCACGATCGTGGGATGAACGAAGTACAGCAAGTTCGCCACAGCCGGCCCAAGGCCTTTGATCTGATGCGCGTCGATCCGGCGGATGGCCTCGATCACCTCCTAGGCGTTATCGCAACAGTCGCACGCATGCAGCAGTCGGGCGAAGGCGCGCTGGTTGGCGGCGTTCTCATAGATGTCGGGGATGCGCAGCTTGGGCTTCCAGAGAAACGCGTGCTCGGCGCCCTTGAAGATCTGGCGCTGCTCTGCCACCGAACCCACGACCGTCTCGAGCGAAGAGCCGCGGAACGCGCTGCCGAAGGTGCCAGCATCAATGTCCTTGACCACCTAGGCCAGGCCACGGCGGATGGAACGGAAGTTCTTCAGCCGCTCTTCCCACAGAAACCACGAGTTGTAGGTGCTTAGTGGGTCGACCTTCCAGTGACCGATGAGAACTTCAAGACCAGGAGACATGAGCGCAGAAGGTTGAAGTGCGCAGGGCACGACGCCATTGATTGAAGCACGGCTCGATCTGGCCGGGTCAGTGTTTCGCGCAGGAATCTCTAGCAGTCGACTTACAGCCAAATCTAGCAATAGGCCGCATGAGGCAAAGATGGTAATAGTCCGACGAAGGCCGTCCTTGCCTGATGCTCAGGCTGCAGCAAGCATCTGACCTCAATCGCAGACCCGCTTGGAGGTGTGCGCTAAAGGAGATGGTGCACACCATGAAGAGTGAGCAAGCCTCGAAGGCCGGCCGACGACATCTGAAGAGTGAGCAAGCCTCGAAGGCCGGCCGACGACATC
>NZ_JBFTJJ010000053.1:0-6332 GCF_056395365.1 Variovorax sp. 10L421 | reverse complement strand
GGGCAGCGGCTTGCCGAAGTCCAGCACCAGCAGGCTCTCGCTCAGGCGCGAGACGCGGACTTCTTCGATCGGGTCGAAGTAGGCTTGGCCTACGGCCAGCACGGGGTAGGCGTGGCTGCGGCCGTCGGCCGCGTGGTGCACGAGGCTGGGCTGCCCCTGGCGTGCGCCGCGTGTCGGCGTGGTGATGTCCACGCGCATGCTGTAGGGAGTGATCCAGCGTGCACCGAGGCTGCCCCGGTCGAAGGCGTCGAGGTCGCTGGCGTAGGTGCGCGCCCATTCGATCGGCAGCGGCGCTGCGAGAACGAAGTCGGTGTGGGTGAAGCTTTCGTTGCCGGTGCTCAGGCTGATGGAAGAGCCGATGCGTGCCGGCGCAGGGCAGTTCTTGCAGCCTGCGGTCCCTTGTGCATCGGCTTGCTTGTTGATGTGACCGAGCTGCGTTCCGGGATTTTCCTTTTCTGCCTTGGCTCCCGCCTGCGGAGCCACGATCGCCGCGCGCTGGCCCTTCTTCTTCAGCAGCGCATCCCGCAGCTTGTGCAGCAGCCACATAATGCTGGCCTGCGCCTCCTTGTCCGCCAGCCGCGACAACTGCTCCCGCAGTTCCCGCTTGAAGTCCAGCATCTGCGCGATCACGCTTTCGACCTTGCTCGCGATGCCGTCCGGCAGTTGGCTCGCAGCCGCTTTCGCCACGTAGTTCGCCGACTGCTTCGAGTAGCGCACCGCCGCGCCCCACATCCGGCTCCACGTGCTCTGCGTCTTCGGGTCGTGCACCTTCGTTTCTGCCACTGCAGGCGTGCCTACCGTGAACAGATCCTTCTGCCCGAGCACCCGCCGCAGGATGTCCACCAGGTTGTCGATGATCTTGTCCGCAAGATCCGCGCAGCTCTTCAGGATGCCGTCGAGCTTGGCGATGGCTCCATCGATGAACGTGTCCAGCTCGCCCATGATGGTGGCGTTCAGATGCCCCACCAGCGTGGTGACGATGGCTTCGCCAAGGTTGGAGGCTGCGGTCGTCAGTTGCTGCCTCACCAGGTGCAGCGTGGGCCTCAGGCTCATGCGCGCCGCCGCCATGCTCGGCGGTATCGGGATCAGCCCGATCAGGTTGATGCCCAGGCTCACCCAGTTCAGGAACGCATCGACGCTGTCCTTGGCCTTCTTCTCGACGATGTTGATGATGTCCAGGAACACATCCACCAGCGCCATGATGTTGCCCACGATCGGGATGCTGCCCAGCACCATCGTCAGCCGCTCCAGCGTCACGTAGCCGCCACTGAAGGAGCGCAGCCAGTCGTCCACCGCCTTGCTTGCCGCGGCGATGTCCTCCTTCACGATCGTGTTCAGCGGTGCCACCGCCGTCTGCGGTTCGCGCTCGGTGGTCGGCGCGTTTTTTTCTTCCGTCCCTGCCATCTGTCGTCGTTCCTCAGTTGATGTTTGCGCCCTGGAACGCGAGCTGCTCGAAGGTGCTGCCGGTGAAGTCCACGCTGCGTCCCTGCAGCCCCTGCGCATGCACCACGGTGCCGCTGCAGTCCAGCACGCCGACGTCGTTCCAGCTGCCGCCTGCGAAGCTGATGTCGTCCCACTGGCATTGCCTGAAGGTGCTGCTGCCGATGCTTGAGCCGTCGAAGTTCGCGCGCGTGAAGCTGCAGTTGACGAAAGTGCAGCCGGTGATCGAGATGCCGCTGAAGTCGCACTGGGTGAAGCTGCAGCCCGTGAACTGGCAGCCGCTCCAGCCCGCCTGCTTGAAGCTGGTGGCGGTGAAGCTCGTACCTGCGAAGGTCGTCGCGGCGAACTGGACAAGGCCCAGGTCGAGCCCGGCATAGGCGAAGCTGTCGGCCTGGCCTACGAGCCCGGCGGGAGCGCCGCCCGCGCCTTTGCGCCACATGTCGTGGGCGAGGATGATGATCTGGGAAGACACTCGATGCCCCTCGGTTCGCTATCTCTTCAGCGAGACAGATGCTTCTGAAGGACTCGGCCGCTGGACTTGTCGATCAGCAGTTGCGGCTCAGCCAGGCCGGGCAGAGCACCGCGATGACCCTGCGGCTTGTTCGACGCTTCCCACGTAACTCTGTATCCGTCGGATGCATCGACCAACACGAGCTTGTAGTTCTCGAATCGCAGGCCTGAAGACCGCCCATCCTCCCAGGCCACTGCAATCGCCTGTGCCACCAGGCCATCGACTTCGATGATTTCGTTCATTCTTTTCTCCCTCGCAAAATTGAAAGCCGCAGACTCAGTCGGCCGCGGCGTCTTTTGAAACAGTCCCAGCGTCGGGACCACTACCTGCTTCCTTGCTCCCGAAGTATTTCGCCCGTGATCCTCGAGGCGATGTACATGATCGACCGCCCCAACCTGCTGGCGTTGCCAAGTCCCTTCTGTCCTGGCAGCAGCTTGGCCGAGAAGGCGATGCCGATGGTGTCGACACCGTCTTCGTCCTCGCCGTTCTCTTTCCGCCTCTCGGCAATGCGGACATCGAAGTTATTCAGGTCTTGCCCGGTCTTCTCGAACAGCCTGAAAGCGTTGCCCAATGCGATCACCACCGGGGTGTTGAGCAGCAGCCGATCCGGCGACTCGATCTCGAAGAGCGGCGCGGCCGAACCATCGAGGCCGTCGCTCACGGACGCGAGCCCCGGGCCTTCGCGCGGGCCGCTTCGATTTCCTTGAGCAGATCGCCTGCCTCCGCATTGCCGCTCTTCGACGACTCCGCTGCCCAATGCGCGGCTTCGGCGAGGTCCTTGCCGCTCATGTAGAGGTCGTAGGCCAGGTTGTGCTGAGCGACCACGTGTCCGGCCTTGGCCGCGATCGTCAACCAGCGGATGCGCTGAACGTCGTCAGAAGACGTGAAGGTGTAGTACAGCGAGAGACGGAACGCGGCCTCGGCGTCACCGGACTCGGCCTTCGTGATCAGTTCGGCTCGTTGCGCATCTGTCAGTGCGTAAGACTGCGCACCCGAGATGGGCGAAGAAGAAGAGGCTGGTGCAGCGTCGGGCGTGTCCATGGTTTGGTTCTCCGTTGCGTAAGAGACTGAGAGGTTCAGAAGAAGAGGAAGAAGCACTGCCAGCTTCGCGCCGAACCTGAGATCGATGTTCTTCATGACTTGGGGTTGAAGGTATGCCAGACGCCGGGATCTGCGGTGTCCATGGTGCCGTCGGCCTTCTGGCCGGCAGGCTTGTAGGCGCCGTGGGGCCAGATCCACAGGAGCTTGTCGGGCGCCTCGACGGGTGCGTTCAATTCGTTGGCCAGTTTCTGCGCGTAGGGGTCCGTTCCCTTGCCGGTCTCGCACGACATCAGCTGCACCTTCTGGCCTTCCGTATAGGACGGGTGCGCCTTGATCCGCTGCGCCATCTGTGCGGGCGTGATGCCCTTGAGCGCGGTGTCGGTCATGATGTTCGAGTTGCCATGGGATCCGACCGTGAAAGTGCCGGGCGGGCTCGGGATGTTGTCTGCCGACTGCCGGATCGCCTCGTTGTGCGGGAACAGGTTGATGTCGACCAGTCCCAGCGGATCGATGCCGCGCACGGGGTTGCCGCCGACATAGGCATACAGGTTGAGACCGCCCGCGAGTCCCAGTGGGTCGGGCGAGACATACCGGCCGCTCGCCGGATCGTAGTAGCGGTAGCGGTTGTAGTGCAGCCCTGTCTCGGCGTCGAAGTACTGCCCCTGAAACCGGATGGGGTTCGAGAGACCGGCACGTCGCCCCGCTTCGCTGATGACTTCGCGCGCCTCGCCCCAGGCCTTGTACTGGGCCGACCAGGCGACGCGGCCCTCGTGATCGGTCAGGTCCCGTGGCGTGCCGAGGTGGTCGCACTGGTAGAAGGCGACCTCGTCGTCTTCGAAGCTGCGTTGTCCGGGCTGGAGTTCTCCGTTCCACAGCGGGTCTTGCTCGATGTCGTAGGCGCCGCCGTTGGCGGCCATGAGCTCTCGCACGTCGGGCGTCCTGCCCGGCACGATCGCATGCGCCTGGCGCAGTTGAACCAGCGGAGCGAAGGAGCGCGGCTCGTGGACATAGTGCACGCTCCAGCCTCGGCCTGCTTCCTCGTGCTCTCCGGCAAAGCTCTGCGTGCTCTCGAAGGCGAGCGTGTCGCCGTCCCACCCGAACCGGGTGATGCTGTCTCGCGAACGCTTGGAAATGCGGCGTCCCAGCGGGTCGTAGGCGAACGAGGTCTGCGTGCCGTCTTCCTCCGTGGCCGAGCCCAGGCGCCCGAAGGCGTCCCAGGCAAAGATGGTCGCCCGGCCGTTGCACACGCGCTCGACCATGTTGCCGTGCTCATCGTACCGGTAGCGCACGCCGGCATAGGCCCTGAGCAGGTTGTCGAGCAAGGGGGAGACGGGAACCCGGCTGCCGCCGGCCGTGCTGTCGGGATCGACGATGTTGCCCGCGGGGTCGAAGGCAAAGGTCTCGCGTCCGAGCCGGCCGTTGGCCTCGACAAGCCGGCCGACGGGGTCATAGCGGTAGTCGAGGTTGCCATGACGGCTGTCACCGATGGCGATCAGCTGCCCTGACTTGTCGTAGCCGTAGGTGCGCTGCAGCTGCAGCGCGCCGGGTGCGCTCGCCTGGCCCGGCACGACCTGCTGCTCCAGCCGCCTCCCTGCGTTGTCGTAACGCAGCTTCTGGGTCAGGCCGTTGCGCTGCTCGCGCACCACTTCGCGATGGAGGTCGTCGCGCTCGAAACCGAGGATGTCGTGCCCGTCGAGCAGCAGGCCGTGCACGTGGCCCGAACCGTAGATGAGCCACTGGGTCGTATGGCCGTCGGGACGGATCGTGGCGACGCGCTGGTTGAGCGCGTCGTAGCGGTGCTGCCATATCGCCGTGCGACCGGCCTGCAGATCGTGCTGGTGCTCTCGCGTCAGGTTACCGGCCGGGTCGTAGAACCACTGCAGGCGCGCGTCGCTGTTGGACGCCTCGACCATGCGTCCGTTGCGGTCGAAGGCGAAGTGCTCGACCTGGCTGCCCGCGGATCGCTGCGTCATCCTGCCCATCGCATCGGCCTGCAGTTGCACGACCCGTCCGCCCGCCGCAACCTCGACGAGTCGGCCGGTGCCTTCTTCGTAGCGGTACCGCGTGGTCTGGTGAGCGAAGTCGGTCTTGTCAAGCAGCCGACCCACAGGGTCATAGCGCAGGCTGTGGCGGCTGCCGTTCTCGTTGCGCAATTCGACGAGACGGCCCAGCAGGTCCCACTGGTACCTGAGCGAATGCCCCTCGGCATCGGTGCGCCCCGAGATCAGTCCTGCGCGGCTGTAGCTGTAGCGCGTGCGGCGCCCGAGCCCATCGACGTGCGCGAGCAAGCGCCCCTCGGGGTCGTGCAGGGCCTGCTCGCGCGTCCCGTCGGCCAGGACGATCTCGTGGATCCGGCCCGGCAGGCTGCCTTCGGCACGCAGCTGCGCGTCGTAGTCGCGCTTCCACACGCCGCCTTCGGCATCGCGGATGCCGGTGAGCCGGTGCAGCCTGTCGTACTCGTAGTGCACACGGCTTCCATCGGCACGGGTGTGCGTCTGCAGGTTGCCGTCGGCGTCGTAGGTGTAGTCGTCGGTCGTGCCGTCGGTGTGCACGTGACGCGTGATGTTCTTCGCGTCGTCGCGGAAGAACCATTCCTGCAGCCCGTCCGGATGGATGATGCGGTAGGTGTAGCCCTGGATGTCGTAGTAGTGCCAGGTCTCGCCGCCCAAGGCATCGGTCACGTAGGTCAGGCGGATGTTCCTGTCCCACTCCAGCTTCAGCGCGAAGCTGCCGTCGTCGGACCACTCGCGCACGGCCTTGGCGTCAGGGCCGGTGCCGTCGTACTCCAGGTTCATGCCCCGGCCGGTGCGGTCGGTGTACCGGGTCACGAGATGGTGGCTGTAGGTGTAGCTCCAGCTGGCGCCGTCTTCGTCCTGTGCGGCGACGAGGTCGCGCTCGCCATCGTGGGTGTAGGCGGCCAACTGGCGCACGACCTGGCCGTCCTTGAGCTCCCACAGCGACTGGATGAGCCCGGTCTGCGCATCAGGCTTCGTGCCTACATGCGCCATGACGGCCTCGCCGTGCTTGCTGATGACGTCGCTGAGCACGCGCTCGCCCGTCGCTGCAATGACGTGGTCGTAGCGCAGGCCGATGGCCATGCCGTCCTTGGCCTGCTGCGTGACCAACCTGAAGTGCGGCTGCCTGCTGTCGACGTACTCGTAGATCTCGCGCCACTCGCTGGGCTCGCCTTCGGGCAGCGGCTTGCCGAAGTCCAGCACCAGCAGGCTCTCGCTCAGGCGCGAGACGCGGACTTCTTCGATCGGGTCGAAGTAGGCTTGGCCTACGGCCAGCACGGGGTAGGCGTGGCTGCGGCCGTCGGCCGCGTGGTGCACGAGGCTGG
>NZ_JBFTJJ010000052.1:0-6240 GCF_056395365.1 Variovorax sp. 10L421 | reverse complement strand
CTCGCCGAAACCGGCTTCACCCCGTCGGACTACTACCGAACCCTGCGCCTGAAGTACGGGCGATGGCTGCTCACAACCTCGGACATCAGCATCAACGAGATTGCCTTCGAATGCGGATTCGCCGACGCGTCACATTTCATCCGCCACTTCCAGGCGCAGTTCGGGATGACGCCGGGTCGTTTGCGGCGGGCGTTGGAGGGTGGCGCATGACCGTGGCCCATCCGAACGACTGGTTTGGCCGATAGTATCCATTCGCGCGAGGCCGAGGGGCATCGGCAATCATTGCCACACTGAATCCGGATTTCGTGAGCGGGATGCAGCAGGAGTTCTCGTCGGATGAGTTCAATCGAATCATCTCGCAGAACGTCGTCTTGGAGTTGAAGGACGACTCGCCGGCGGGGAAACTCCTTTGCATACAGGTGGACATGCACTACGAAAAGTGGCGGATTGCGGCTATGTAGGAGCGTTCGGACTTTGGGGACCGATTTGCAGATCGTGGACGTGCACTACGGACCAACACGTTATCGCAGCAGTCAACTGCAATTGCTGATGCCTCCACAGCACGACGCCTCCAATCAACGCGAAGACGCGGCAGCGCACCGCTGACGCGCGACGACCATCTTGCATGGCAAGCAAGTGCGACGAGCCGTGGCTTCGCCCCGCTCGTGGGCAAGGCGGGTTTTCGCAGCCTCGATGCCCGGCG
This sequence comes from Variovorax sp. 10L421, assembly GCF_056395365.1. NCBI lineage: Bacteria > Pseudomonadati > Pseudomonadota > Betaproteobacteria > Burkholderiales > Comamonadaceae > Variovorax > Variovorax sp. 10L421. Next base: position 5,537 of record NZ_JBFTJJ010000052.1, on the reverse strand, counting down.
GAGCTTTTTGCGCACCAGTCAGGAGTTGATTCGGCGCGTTGTGGAAGCAAGACTTGGCTTTCAATTTTCATCAGGTCTTGCCATGTCCCTCCTGGTTTTTCGAACGCGTGCCGCTCGTCTGCTATGTCTTTTCGGGGCGCTCGCCTGTATTGGTATCGCCTGCGCGCAGTCGTCAGGCGCGAATCGCTCCGGTCCCGGCCCGGCGGGTGCCCCGGGCGCCCAGCCAGCGGATCTGAACTGGCCGACGCGACCGCTGCGGCTGGTCGTCGGCTTCGGCGGCGGCTCGTCGCCGGATTTCGTGGCGCGCGTCCTGGCCGCTCCGATGGCGAAGGCGCTGGGCCAGCCTGTGATCGTCGAGAACCATCCAGGCGCCAGCGGCAACATCGCGGCGGACATCGTCGCGAAGTCCACCGACAGACACACGGTCGGCATTCTGATCAACGGCAATATGACGATCGCCAAGATCCTCAATCCGGCAACGTCCTACGATCCGCAGAAGGACCTGGTGCCGCTGAGCATCATCTGCACAGCGCCGCTGGTGCTCGCTACGACGTCGGAGGTCTCGAAGGCCGATCCCCGCAGCTTCCTCGAGGCGGCGCGCGTCGCGGGGGGCAAGTGGAGCTATGGCACGCCTGGCATCGGCACGATCGGCCACCTCGGCATGGAGCTTCTGAAGGCCCGTACAGGCATCGGCGCCGTGCATGTGCCCTACCAGGGCAATCCGCAGGTCATCACGGGTCTGGTCGGAGGGCAACTGCAACTGGCGCTCCTTCCGCCGGGCCTTGCCCAGGAGCAGGTCAAGGCCGGAAAGCTGCGCGCAATCGGCGTGACCTCGGCGCGCCGCTCCGAACTCGTGCCGGACTACCCGACCCTGCAGGAAGCGGGCCTCAAGGATTTCGAACTCGAGATCTGGACTGCTGCGGCGGCGCCCGCCAGCCTGCCTGCTCCCATGGTGCAGCGCCTGACCCAGGTTCTCTCGGACGTCATTCGTCTGCCCGAGGTGCGGCAGAAACTCTTCCAACATGGCTATGAGGCCGCTGGCATCTCGGGCGAGGCGCTGGTGCGCCGGGTGAAGGCCGATACGGCCACGCTCACCGAGATCATCGCGAGCCAAGGCATCAAGCTCGAATAAGGAGATACCCATGAGTTCAGAACAAGGGCGCCCGAGCGAGTACCAGGAAACCGCGGCCGCGGTCCATGACACAACCCCAGCTGATGCCGGCAGCCACGAGGACGCCCAACGGATCCTGCAGTCGCTGCGCGACGAACTCGACGGCTTGGACAGAACGCTGCTCGAGACCGTGAGGCGCAGGCTCGATTGCTGTTGCCGGATCGGACTGCACAAGCGCGACCATGCGATTCCGATGATGCAGCCCCATCGCATCGGCGTGGTGCAGGAGCGTGCGGCCGCCTTTGCCGCCGAGCACGGCGTGAGCCCGGCGTTCCTGCGTGCCCTCTACGAACTGATCATCACGGAGACATGCCGGCTCGAGGATGAGATCATCGGTGCGCCCTCGACGCCTGCGTGAGTCGCTCGTTTTGCGCTCGAGCAAGCGTTGGTTCCGGCTCTGCCGGCGCTCGCGCATGCCGCGATCCCCATCAGGCGGCCGTCGAGGCCGACCCACTGTCACCGGTCATGCGGCACCGCCAAGGCCAACACATGCTGATCTTTTCAACGCTGGGCCATGAGGGCAGCAACCATCACTTCGTTCTCCAGCAGTACCTGGCCGCGCATGGCATTGCGCAAGCCTGCCGCATCGTCTTGTTCGACGACTTCCACAGTGGCGCGCGCGCGCTGATCGCCGGGGAGGCGGATTACCTGCTTCAGTGCGCCGTGCATCCGGCCGCGGCCGAGATCACGGGCACCTATCGCACGGCCATGGTGGTGGTCGATGCCTTCATTTCTCCCAGCCAGCCCATGGCGCTGGTGCGGTCCATGGCAAGCGGGGAGGGCGCTGGCAAGGTGGGCGTGCAGACTGCAACGCAGAGCTATGCCGACCTTTCCGCTTGGCCGATCATCGTCTACGAACCGACGGTGCTCGCGGTCCAGTCCGGTCTGACAGAAGGGCGCTACAGCGCGGGTATCGTCTTCACTTCCTTCGCGATGGCGCATGCAGAGCGCTTCGAGGTGGTCCAGTCCATCGGCACCGTCTGCGATGCATGGATCGTCTACGGACGCCAGGCGGTCGACGACGGCAGGGCCGTCGTCTGGGACGATAGTCCAGTTGCACGGCAGTTCCGGACGCGGATCAAGCGATCGTCGGAACCAGGCGGCAGTTGAAGCCGTGGTCACCGTCGTGCCGTGCAGGAAGTTGCGCGATCAGATGCGTCAGCTCGACGAGACCAAAGAGCGGTTGGAGCAGGATCGATGCAGGATCGGCGACTATCGCCGCATCCGTCGGTGGGAACCCTGTGCGGCATCGCCGCGATGCTGTTGGCTTGCGCCTTGTTTGCCTGCATGGACGTACTGCTCAAGAATCTGGCCGGGCACTACCCAGCGGTGCAAGTGATGGCGCTGCGCGGTCTCACGGCGCTGCCCCTGGTGTGCCTGTACATCGCCTGGCGGCGCGAGGCAGCCGGCGTTTTCAGCCGCCGACTTCGTCGGCGTCTGCATCTGCTGCGCACCGCGCTGAACATGACAATGCTCGTGCTCTTCGTCTATGGCCTGAGGACTCTGGGCTTGGCAGAGGCCTACACACTCACTTTTATCGCTCCGCTGTTGATGGTCCTCATAGCCGTGCCGAAGAGGTGGCCCCGGAAATCCGAACAGGCCGATAAGTGTGGAGACTGCTCCTGATGGCGAGGACCTCGCCAGTGAAGATTGGAGCAAAGATGAGCAGAAGACCCCGCCGCACGCACTCAGCGGCATTCAAGGCCAAGGTGGCGCTGGCCGCCGTTCGAGGCGACAAGACGCTGGCCGAGTTGGCGCAGCAGCATGATGTGCACCCGAACCAGATCACCGACTGGAAGAACCAGCTACTCACGCGAGCGGTGGACGTCTTCGGCGGCGAGCCATCGGCAGCAGAACCTGCGGTCGACATGAAGGTCCTGCACGCCAAGATCGGCCAGTTGGCGCTGGAGAATGATTTTTTGGAAGGCGCGCTCATCAAGGCCGGCATGCTGAGCGCAAAGCGATGATTGATCGAAGCCACGATTTGCCGATCCGACGTCAGGCCGAGTTGGTGAACATCAGCCGAGGCTCGGCGTACTACAGGGCCCAGCCCGTCAGCGATGACGAACTCAAGTTGATGCGTCGCGTCGACGAATCGCGCCTGGAGTTGCCGTTCGCCGGAGCGCGCATGCTGCGCGATCTACTTCGAGGAGAAGGCGTTGCTGTGGGCCGTAAGCACATGACCACGCTGATGCGGCGCATGGCGATCACGGCGCTGTACAGGAAGCCCAACACCAGCAAGAAGGCACCGGGGCGCACGATCTACCCGTACCTGTTGCGCACGCTTGCCATCATGCGGGCCAATCAGGTCTGGGCGATGGACATCAGCTACATCCCGATGGCTCGGGGCTTCGTCTATCTGGTGGCGGTGATCGACTGGTACAGCCGGCGGGTGCTGGCCTGGCGAGTGTCGATCTCGATGGACACCAAGTTCTGCATCGAGGCCGTCGAAGAGGCGACCGCACCGCTCAAGATAATTGACGCTGCCCGCTCAAAGTAGTTGACGCCGGGCAATTGGGCGGTACATCGAGTTCTACAACACCCGCAGGTCACATTCGAGCCTGCAGGCCCGCACACCCGATGTGGTGTACTTCGACTCGCTGCCACGACCTTCGGCCGAGGCAGCCTGACCCCGCAGCTTCCACTTAAGAATCTTCGGAATCTGTTCAAACGGATGGGCCACCTCTCGTGACAACAATTCGGACTTGAGCTATTGAGTGTTGGTGCCGCACTGCAGAACTGTTGGTGCAACGGGACTGCCGGTGCGCTTGTCGGTCAGCTTGAAGCTGCAGAAAGCTGGCGCTTCGCCGCGCCCGGCGTCCAGCTTGGGCGCCATTGAAGCGACCGCTTCGTACACACCGCCTTCCGTAAGGGTGACGATGAGCCTCCCGCCGCAGACCGCATTGGTATAGGTGCTGATCGGATATGAGTGCGAATACAGAAGGACGATCGGCCGGCCGGCTTCTACTGCTACCGGCCGTTGCGGGCGAGTCGCGTTGCTGTATCCCTGATTGCTGAAAAGCTCCTTGGGCCACCATGCCTTGTCGCCGCATTCTGGAACCGCAACTTGGATCTGGCCACCGTAATGCCGCCCAGATAGGCCAGTGATTGTCCCGTGTAGTTCGGCGTGCGGAGCGTTGTTTGGCAAGTTGTAGCTTGAGCACCCTGCAACCAGCGTGAACAACAACGTCAAGGCGCCGCGACGACATGCGTGTGCCTTGAGGTCTCTGGAGCAAACAAGCGAGAAAGAAGATTTCTTGATGGATGTTGTGATCTGCATGAAGTGGATTATTAGTCTGCTTTGCCCTCTCGATAGTCAACAACAGGAGGACTGCGGGAAGGCGGTCGAACGTCCGCTTCGGAGCGAGTCGTATAGCAACGGACGTGCATTAACTTTGTCAAGGATGTCAAGAACCTCTTTCAACGGCATGCGGTAGCCCTTCGTTTTGTCATTTGGATTTTTCAGTCTGCGGCTTTTGGCGTTGCAGTTTTGCCCTCTTCAGTAACTGCCGCTGGCGCTCGGCAATCGCCAACGCCTTGGCCTTCTCCTCGCCATGCGTCTTGATAGAGAAAAACTTCGCGAGGCTCTTCCTACCGTCGCCCGAAGCCGTGATGGCGCCCCAGTACGTCGGGTATCGGTCTACGGCCTCGATGCGTCGCACGCCAGGGACGCCGCTTTTGTTGGTGCTCCTTACGATTTCGGCCTTGGGAAGGGGCGTCTGGATATCAGGCGGAATCGGTCTTGAGGCGGCCTCTCGCACCACCGCTTCTGACCGGTGAACGAACGCCAGTCCTGTCAGCTGCTGCAATTGTTTCTGCCGCGCAGCGATGGCGAGAAGCCTCGTGGCCATAGTGAGCGATGCTGAACTTGGCTTGCAGTGTCTTGTCTGGCGCGATTTGGGTCCTTGCGACCCACTTTCGCGGCTTTCCATCTGGGCCCATTATGCAGGTCACGCCCGAAATACCGGTTTTGTTGGTACTTCGCAGCTGGTTGGCCCTCTGCTGGCGGCTGGCCGGGGGATGGGCCTTGACTATCTCGTCGCGCCAGGCTTGGGTTTGTACCAGCGCGGCCTCCTCGCCACCAAACCTGGAAAAGGGAACGGCTTGGCGAAACGCACGCCGTTGCGTTTCAAGAGGACGGTCCAACCGGGACCGTCACGATCACCTTGTGCACTGGTGATGCCGTGCATCGCGGCGGACTTGAAATTTCGACTAGCTGTGAAGCGTCAAGAGGTTGTTTCTTGACGAGTTGAGTCTGGACATAGGCGCGATACCGCCGATGCCGCTGTGCGGGCGATGCCAGTTGTAGTGGTGCTGCCAGCTCGCCAGGGCATCGGTTCGGTGAGCTGAGTTCTGGTAGGTCCAG
>NZ_JBFTJJ010000051.1:0-9720 GCF_056395365.1 Variovorax sp. 10L421 | reverse complement strand
CGATGGAGCGTTCCACCGCGATGCCCACCTTGGTCTCGGGCTTCACGCCCCGGGCGATCAGCCGGTGTGCAAGGCGGTTGGCCTGTGTGTTGAGTTCGCCGTAGCTCAGCGTTTGCTCGCCGAAGCACAGCGCGGGTGCTTCGGGGCGTGCTCGGACCTGCTTCTCGATCAGCCGATGGATCGGCTCGCCGGCTTCGGCTGCCTGCCTGCAAGCACCCCAAGAGGCCAGTTGCGCACGCTCGGCCTCACCCAGCAGCGCCACGTCGCCCACCGTCTGCTCGGGGTGGTCGGCAAAGGCGTTCAGCACGGCGAGGTAATGGTCCGCCATGCGCTCCATGCTCCGCGGCTCGAACAATTCCGCTGCATAGCGCAGGCTCGCGCGCACGCGGCCATCGGCGTCCTCGGTGGTTTCCAGCGTCAGTTCGAACTGCGCCGCCTGCGCCCCCAGGTCGCACTCGGCCAACGTCAGGCCGGGTATACCCTGCAGCGCAGCAGCGACACCCCGCTGATGGTTGAACAGCACCTGGAACAGCGGGTTCGCGCCAGGAACGCGTTCCGGCTGCAGCGCTTCCACCAGTTGCTCGAAAGGCAAGTCCTGATGCGCCTGCGCGCCGAGGGCCGCGTCTTTCGCGCGGGCCAGCACCTGCGACAGACTTTCGCGGCCGTCCAGCACGTTGCGCAGCACTTGCGTATTGACGAAGAAGCCGATGACGTTCTCGGTCTCCGCCCGGTGCCGGTTGGCAATGGGCACGCCCACGCGAACGTCCGGCTCGCCGGTGTAGCGGTTCAGCAGCACCTGGAAGCCTGCAAGCAGGCCCATGAACAGCGTCGCGCCCTGGGCCTGCAAGCGCCTGTGCAGCTTGCGAACCAGATCGTTCGGCAGTTCGAAGCCGTGCCGTACCGCGGTGTAGCGGCCATCCGCGTTGCGTGCGCGGTCGGTGGGCAGTTGCAGCACGGGCTGACCGGTGCCGAGGTGCTGCTTCCAGTACGCCAGCTGGCGATCCCGCTCGCCGGCCTCCAGCCAGTCGCGCTGCCATGCGGCGTAGTCGGCGTACTGGATCGGCAGCGGCGGCAGTGCTGCGGTCGCGCCTTGCATGTGCGCGCCGTACTGGGCGACGAACTCGTCGACCACGACCTGCATCGACCAGCCGTCGGACACGATGTGGTGCATCACCACGACGAGCATGTGTTCCTCGGGCGCCAGGCGGATCAGGCCAACACGCAGCAGTGGCCCTTCGGCCAGGTCGAAGGGCGTGTGGCTCAGGCGCGAGGCTTCTTCGTTGCTGCGCGCTTCGCGCTCTCGCTCGTTGCGCAGCGCCGAGAGATCGACCACCGCGATGTCGAGCGGAGCGGCTTCTCGGATCACCTGCTCGGCCAGGCCTTGCGCGTCGGTGCGGAACACGGTGCGCAGCGACTCGTGGCGCTGCACCAGCGCGTCGAAGCTCGCGCGCACGGCGCTCACGTCGAGCGGGCCCGCCAGCTTCAGCGCGCCGCTGATGTGGTACGCCGTGCTCTGCGGGTCGAACTGCCACAGGAACCATTGGCGCATCTGCGCATGGGACAGCGCCAGCCGACCTTCTCGACCTGCAGGACTTCGGCCCAGATGGCTGCGAGGGCCTGTTCGACTTCGCCCTGGGGCGCTTCGTACGCCCTGTCGCTGGTGAACTCGGGCGCAGGCAGCGCCTTGCGGTCCACCTTGCCGTTGGCGTTCAGCGGCAGTGCATCGAGCACCATCAGCACGCTGGGCACCATGTAGTCGGGCAACGCTTCACCCAGGCGCTCGCGCAGCGCCGCCGTGTCGATGCCTTGGCCCGATACGTAAGCGACCAGCCTTGCACCCGAGGGGCCTTCGTTCGCGACGACCACCGCCTCCCTCACCTCGGGCTGCGCCTGCAGCTGTGCCTCGATCTCCCCCAGCTCGATGCGAAAGCCCCGCACCTTCACCTGGTGGTCGATGCGCCCCAGGTACTCCAGCTGCCCCTCGTTGCTCCAGCGCACCAGGTCGCCGGTGCGGTACAGCCGGTTGCCGTTGTCGGTGGCAATGAAGCGCTCGGCCGTCAGGCCGGCTCGCCTCAGGTAACCCCGTGCGAGGTGGATGCCGCCCAGGTACAGCTCGCCGGCCACACCGGCCGGGACTTCGTTCAGGCTCGCATCCAGCACATGCGCCTGCGTGTCGCTGATCGGCCGTCCGATCGGCACCTGCGTGCTGCCGTCGTCGCGGCACGTCCACTGGGTGACGTGGATGGTGGTCTCGGTCGGGCCGTACAGGTTCTGCAGCGTGGCGCCGCCCAGTCGCTGCAGCGCTTCCTTCTGCGTGGCCGCGGGCATCGCTTCGCCACCGCAGATGATGTGCTTCAACTTTGTCGTCGCCTCGATGCCCTCGTAGGCCAGGAAGGCCTGCAGCATCGAGGGCACGAAGTTCAGCGTCGTGATCTGGTGCTTCCGGATCAGTTCGACCAGGCGCACCGGGTCGCGGTGGTCGCCGGGGTTGGCGATGACCAGCCGGGCGCCCGCGGTCAGCGGCCAGAACATCTCCCAGACGGACACGTCGAAGCCGAACGGGGCCTTGTGCAGGACCGTATCGGCACCTTCGAGCGTGTAGAACGCCTGCATCCAGGCCATGCAGCTGAAGAGCGCCGCGTGGCGGATGGCGGCGCCCTTGGGGCGGCCGGTGGAGCCGGAGGTGTAGATGACGTAGGCGAGGTGTTCGCCGTGAAGRGCGATCTGCGGATCGGCGTCGGACTCCGAAGAGGTATCGAGCGTGTCGAGTTCGAGCACCTGGAGGGCTTCGGTGCCAGGGATGAGGCTGCGCAGGTGGCGCTGGGTGAGCAGCAGCGAGAGGCCGCTGTCCCCGACCATGTAGGCCAGGCGCTCTGCGGGGTACTCAGGATCGAGTGGAACGTAGGCACCCCCCGCCTTCAGCACCGCGAGGATGCCCACCATCATCTCGGTGGAGCGCTCCGCGCACAGGCCCACCAACGTGTCCTGCCGTACACCCARGGCGATCAGGCGATGGGCCAGCCGGTTCGCACGCGCATTGAGTTCCGAGTARCTCAGCGCCTCGTCRCCGAAGACCAGCGCGGGGGCCGAGGGCTTCAGCCTCGCATGCGCTTCGATCTGCCGATGCACGGGCTGTGCGCCTTCGTGGCGGTGCTTGTTCCCGCTCCACGCCGCCARCTGTGCGCGCTCCGCCGCACCCACCAGCGGCACGTCGCCCACCGCCAGTTCGCGCCGCCAGGCCAGCGCCTGCAGCACCGCCACATAGTGCCCCGCCATCCGCTCGACCGTCTCACGATCGAACAACTCGTCCGCATACAGGAAGCTCGCCTCGACCCGCCCGTCCTCGAACTCCAGCGTCTGCAGCGTCAGTTCGAACTGCGCGTCTTCTTCCTCGAAGTCCAGCCGCTCGACCGACACGCCCGGCCACTCGGCCAGCGAACGGTGGTCGCGCCGCACGTGGTTGAACATCACCTGGAACAACGGGTTCGCGCTCAAGCTTCGTTCCGGCCGCAGCGCGCCGACCAGCTGTTCGAACGGCAGGTCCTGGTGGGTCTGCGCGCCGATGGCCGTGTCGCGCGTCTGCGCCAGCAGTTGCGCCAGCGTCGTCCTCGCATCGATCTGCGAACGCAGCACCTGCGTGTTGACGAAGAAGCCCACCACGCCCGCCGTGTCCGCGCGGTTGCGGTTGGCAATGGGCACGCCCACGCGCGCATCGGTCTGCCCGGTGTGCCGGAACAGCAATGCGTTGAAGCCCGCGAGCAGGGCCATGAACAGCGTCGCGCCTTCGGACGCCGCGGATTGGCGCAGGCGGTCAAGCGTGTCGCCGGGCAAGGCGACGGTGACGCGCGCCGAGCCGTAGCGGCCGTCGGCGTTGCGCGGTCGATCGGTTTGCAGCGAGATCACCGGCTGCCCGGTGCCCAGCTGGTCGCGCCACCAGACGAGCTGCCGTTCGCCCTCGCCGCCGTCGAGCCACTGGTTCTGCCACACGGCGTAGTCGGCGTACTGGACGGGCAGCGCAGGCAGCACCGCGGCCTGGCCGTGCACGCGCGCGGCATACAGCGCGGCCAGTTCGTCGAGCGTGAGCTGCACCGACCACCCGTCCGACACGATGTGGTGCATCACCACCAGCAAGCGATGCGTTCGCGCATCCGTCTTCAGCAGCACGGCGCGCATCAGCGGGCCGTGCGTGAGGTCGAAGGGCTCGGCGCGAATGCGGTGCTCCTCGCGCCGGATCGCGGCGTCGCGCGCGTCGGCGTCGAGCGTGCTCAGGTCGATGCAGGGCAACGCGACCTCCACCGCTTCCCGGATGACCTGCTCGGCCTCGCCATCGCCCGCCTCGCGGAACACGGTGCGCAGCGACTCGTGGCGGTCGACCAGCGCCTGCAAGCTCGCGCGCAGGGCGTCGGTGTCGAGCTGCCCGCCGAGCACGAGGCCGCCGCTCAGGTGGTAGGCCGTGCGGGCCGGGTCCAGCTTCCACAGGAACCACTGCCTGCGCTGGGCGAAGGACAGCGGCGCGCGGTCGCGGTGCGGGCGCGGGGGGATGGTGCTCGTGCCGGCCTGCTGCTGCATGCCGGCGCTTGCGCCGCGCAATCGTTCCTTCAGCCTGGCGCGCTGTTCCGCGCTCAGGCTGGCGCGACGCTCGGAGATGTCGTGGAGTTCGGGCATGGCGGGTTCTTCAGGCGGTGGCGGGCAGGCGATCCGTGGCCGCGGCGACGGCATCGGCCAAGTCGGCGTTCTCGATCTCTTCGATCAGGCGGGTTTCGACCAGCAGGGCCAGGTCGGCGATGGTGGGCGCCTTGAAGAAGGCGGCCGGATGCAGTTCGATGTCGTAGGCCTTGCGCACGCGCGCCAGGATCTGGATGGCCAGCAGCGAGTCGCCGCCCAGCTCGAACAGGTTGTCGTTCACGCCGACGGCGGTGATGCCCAGCATGTCCTGCCACACGGCGGCCAGGCCGGTTTCGAGATCGCCCCCGGGCGCGACATAGGGCGTGTCGAGCGCGGGGCGGGGGTGGTTGCGGCGCGTGGCGCGCGCAGCGTGAGCCAGGGGGCTGTTCTCGATCAGCGCCAGCATGCCGCTGTCGAGTTCGCCGAGCCGCTGCGCGAGGTCGGTCGTCGAGATCACGACCTGCGCATGCGCCGGCCCGTTGACGATGCGCTCCAGCGCCAGCGCGCCTTCGGGGCCGTCCATGCCCACGCCCTCCGGCAGCACCATGCCCGCGGCCATGCCCAGGTCGCGCCAGGCGTCCCAATTGACCGAGAAGACCGCGTGGCCGGCGCTGCGCCGCGCCTGTGCGGCCAGTGCGTCGAGGTAGGCGTTGGCGGCGGCGTAGTCGCTCATGCCCAGGCCGCCGGCCATGCTGGAGATCGATGAACAGAAGAGCACGAAGTCGAGCGGCTCGCCGCGCACGGCCTCCAGCAGGATTTGCGTGCCGCGCAGCTTGGGCGCGAACACGGCCTCGACCATGGCGCGCGTGCGCTGGCTGATCATGCCGCTGCTGGCATGGCCCGCCGCGTGGATCACGCCGTGGATGGCGCCGAAGCGCTGCCGGGCCTGCGCGGCCGCGGCCTGCATCTGCGCGGCATCGGCCACGTCCGCCGACAGCACGAGCACTTCGCCGCCCAGGGCTTCGAGTTCGAGCAGCTGCAGCAGCTTCTGGCGGAGGGCCGCGGGCTGCTCGGGCGAGGCTGCCAGCGATTCCCACGCGGCGCGCTCGGGCAGCGGCGAGCGGCCGAGCAGCACCAGCCTGGCCTGCCACGACCTGGCGAGGTGCCGCGCCACCGACAGGCCCACGCCGCCCAAGCCACCGGTGATCAGGTAGACGCCGTGCGTGCGCAGGCGCTGTTGCGGCCCGGCCCCCTGCGCCGGCAGCGCCAGCGGCTCGTAGCCCTTGACCCAGCGGTGCGGCCCGCGGTAGGCCACGAGCGGCTCGTCGCGCGCGGCAGGCGCGTCCGCCGCGAGCTGCGCCACCAGCCATGCCTCGGCCTGGCTGCCGGACACGGGCAGCACCACGTCGACGACGCGGCAGCCGATGTGCGGATACTCCTGCCCGATCACCTTGGCGAGGCTGAACAGCGTGGCCTTCTCGGGACACAGCGGCTCCAGGCCCGACACGTCTTCCATCCGGTTGGTGACGACCTGCAGCAACAGCTTGCGCTCGCGCCCGCCCGCCGTGCTGTCCAGCGCCTGCGCCAGGGCCAGCAGGCTGAAGAAGCCGCGCTCCAGCAACTCGCTCGACGAGGAAGGCGCAGCGAACTCGCCATCCACGCCCCACAGGTGATGGATGTTCGACACCGGGCCGATCCCGCCCTGCACCTTGCGCAGCAGCTGCTCGTGGTCGGCGCGCTCGCCAGGGCGCACGGCGTAGTGGCGCGGGCCGATCTCGACGAAGCCCGGGCCCTGCTCCACCCACACGACGGGATGCGCATCGGCGCTTTCGCGCAGATGGCGGACCAGCTGGCCGGCAAGGCCGCCTGCCTCGCCGAAGACCAGCGTGCAGGTGCCGGCCGGTGCGGGGCTGCGCACGGCGTGCAGCGGTTCGGTGCGCTTCCAGGTCGGCACGTGGAACGCGTCGGCCGCCGGATTCGAAAGCCTGGAGTTGGCGCTGCCCTCGAAGGTGCCTGCCTCCACCCAGTACGACTGGCGCTGGAACGGGTAGCTCGGCAGCGGCACCTGGCGGCGCGGCTGGCCCGCGCGGCAGGCGGCCCAGTCGATCTCGACGCCAGCGCACCAGAGCGCACCGGTCACGCTGGCCAGCTGCCGCTCGTTGCGGGCCTGTTGCTGCGGATGCGCCTGACTCGACCAGATGCCCACGGCCGAATCGGCTTGCGGATGCTGCCGCGCCAGGCCGGCCAGCGTTTCGCCAGGCCCCACCTCGAGCACGACGCGCCCCTTCACGCGCAGCAGCGCGGCCAGCCCGTGGGCGAAGCGCACCGTGCCGCGCAGATGGCGGCCCCAGTAGGCCGGGTCGGTGGCCTGCGCGGCGGTGATCGGTTCGCCCGTGACGTTGGAGATGAACGGAATGCGCGGCGCATGGCGCGGCACCGAGGCAATCACCTTCTGCAGCTCGGCCACGATCGACTCGGTCATGGCCGAATGCGACGCGATGGCGACATGCAGGCGGCGCGGCAGGAGGCCGCTTGCGAGCAGTTGCTTCTCGACCGCCTCGATGGCCTGCAGCGGCCCCGAAAGAACGCAGAGCTGCTCGCCGTTGACCGCGGCGATGTCACAGCCGGCGCCGACGAACGGCTTCAGCCCGGCTTCGCTCAGCGTGATGGCCGTCATCGCCCCGGCGGGCATCGACTGCATGAGGCGACCGCGCGCGGCGACGATGCGCAGCGCGTCTTCGAGGCTGAACACGCCGGCCAGGCAGGCGGCCACGTACTCGCCGAGGCTGTGGCCCAGCATCACGGCGGGCCGCACGCCCCGCGCCATCCATGCGCGGGCCATCGCGTACTCGACGACGAACAGCGCCGGCTGCGTGTACTCGATGCACGAGAGCTTCTCGTCGGCCGCGGCCTCCGCTCCGGCTGCGGGGTACAGCAGCTGGCGCAGGTCCATCCCCATGGCGTCGTTCAGCAAGGCGCAGCAGCGGTCGACCTCGCCACGGAACACCGGGTCGTCGCGGTACAGCGCGGCACCCATGTTCGCGTGCTGCGTGCCGCCGCCGGGGAACAGGAAGGCGAGCTCGGGCGCATTGGCCGGCGCGCGCATCACCTGCTCGAAACCGCCCTCGGGCGAGAGCAGCGCCTGCGCGCCCATCGCATGGCCGTTGGCGACGATGGCGGCGCGCAGCGGCATTGCGCGGCGGCCGCTTTGCAGCGTGTGCGCGATGTCCGCAAGCGATTGATCGGCGGATGCTTCGAGATGAGCGCCCAGCCGCTGGCCTGCCTCCTGCAGCGCGGCGGCGTTCTGCGCCGACAGCGGCAGCACCTGCCAGCCGGAAGAGCTTTCGGCAGGCTTCGCGGCCGGTGCCTCTTCGAGTACCACGTGCACGTTGGTGCCGCCGATGCCGAACGAGCTCACACCGGCACGGCGTGGCGTGGGGCCGGGGGGCCAGGGCTTCGTCGCGGCGTTGACGTAGAACGGACTGGCCGCGAAATCGATCTGCGGATTCGGACGCTCGAAGTGCAGGCTGGCCGGCAGTGTGCGGTGCTTCAACGCCATCACCGCCTTGATGAGGCCGGTGACGCCGGCGGCCGCATCGAGGTGGCCGATGTTGGTTTTCACGGAGCCGACGGCGCAGTAGTTCGTGCGGTCGGAGCCGGCCTGGAAGGCCTGCGTCAGCGCGGCCATCTCGATCGGGTCGCCGAGCACCGTGCCCGTGCCATGCGCCTCGACATAGCCTACCGATGCGGCGCTCACACCCGCGATCAGCTGCGCCGCGCGGATGACCTCGGCCTGGCCGTTCACGCTGGGAGCGGTGAAGCCGACCTTGTCGGCGCCGTCGTTGTTGGCGGCGCTGCCCTTGATGACGGCGTGGATGGTGTCGCCGTCGCGCAGCGCGTCGTCCAGGCGCTTGAGCACCACGATGCCCGCGCCGCTGCCGATCACCGTGCCGGCGGCCTTCTCGTCGAAGGCGCGGCAGTGGCCGTCGGGCGAGAGGATGGCGCCCTCCTGGTAGAGGTAGCCGCCGTCCTGCAGCAGGTTGAGCCACACGCCGCCGGCCAGCGCCATGTCGCAGTCATAGCCCAGCAGCGCCTGGCAGGCGGTGTGCACCGCGGCCAGCGATGTCGAGCACGCGGTCTGCACCGTCACGGCGGGGCCGTGCAGGTCGAGCTTGTAGGCCACGCGGGTGCACAGCGAGCCGCCGGAGTTGCCGCTCATGAGGCCCAGCAGGTCGGCGATGCCGCGGCCGTCGCCCAGGCCGAATGCGGGCAACAGGTGCCGCATCAGGTACAGGTTGGGGCCTTCGCCCGCATACACGCCGACCTTGCCCGGCCAGCGCTGCGCGTCGCAGCCTGCGTGCTCGAGCGCGGCCCATGCGCATTCCAGGAAGATGCGCTGCTGCGGGTCGAGGTACTCGGCCTCGCGCGGCGAGTAGCCGAAGAAGCCTGCGTCGAACTGGTCGAAGCCCTTGAACCGGGTGCCTGACTTCACATAGGCCGGGTCGTCGAGCAGTTCCTGCGGGACGCCTTGCGCGCGCAGCTGCTCGTCGGTGAAGCTGTCCACGGACTCCACGCCGTCGCGGATGTTGCGCCAGAGCGCATCGACATCGTCGGCACCGGGGAAGCGGCCCGCCATACCGACGATGGCGATCTCGATGCCGGTCGCACCGGGTTGTTCGGGTTGGTCCGGCTGTTCGTCGAGGGTGTGCATCAGTTGACTCTTTCCGCGGATTGGCGGCGTTGAAGCAAGGCGGCGCGCTGGCGCAATGCGCGGTCGTCGCCGGCCGTGGGCGAGGACGCGGGTGCAGCAGCACCACGTGCCATCCACCGGGCCAGCGAATCGACCGTGGGGTACTTGAAAAGATGAACCAGCGGGACCGTGGTGCGCAGCCTGTCTTCGAGCAGGCGGTGCACACGGACCAGCAGCAGCGAGTGCCCGCCGAGGTCGAAAAAGTTGTCGTGGATGCCGACCTTCTCGACCTGCAGGACTTCGGCCCAGATGGCTGCGAGGGCCTGTTCGACTTCGCCCTGGGGCGCTTCGTACGCCCTGTCGCTGGTGAACTCGGGCGCAGGCAGCGCCTTGCGGTCCACCTTGCCGTTGGCGTTCAGCGGCAA
>NZ_JBFTJJ010000050.1:0-9199 GCF_056395365.1 Variovorax sp. 10L421 | reverse complement strand
ATTTCGGCTCGGGCTGGACGTGGCTGGTGAAGAAGGCCGACGGCTCGCTGGACATCGTGAACATGGGCGCCGCGGGCACGCCGCTGACCACCGGCGACACCCCGGTGCTGACGGTGGACGTGTGGGAACACGCCTACTACATCGACTACCGCAACCTGCGCCCGAAGTTCGTCGAGACCTTCCTGGCCAAGCTGGCGAACTGGGACTTCGCGGCGAAGAACTTCGGCTGAGCCCGGGTTTCTCCAGCAAAAAGCCGACCCATGGGTCGGCTTTTTTGAGGGCTTGAGACGGCAGATGCTCAGCGCTTGCCGGCTGCGAACAACTCGCCGCCGAGCTTGGCTCCCTTCTTGATGTTCTTCTTGGCGAACCAGCCCTGGTTCATTTCGAGCACGTAGCGCACCGGCTCCAGCGAGCAATGCGAGTTCTCGGTCATGGGCTGCATGTCGACCAGGTTGACGATGCGGCCGTCCTCGGCCACGAACGCAGCGGTCAGCGGCAGGATCGTGTTGCGCATCCAGAAGCATTGCGTTGCAGGCTGCTCGAACACGAAGATCATGCCTTCAGCCTGCGGCATTTCCTTGCGGAACATCAGGCCGATTTCGCGTTGCAGGGGCGTTTGCGCGATCTGCGCGTCGATCTTGTACAGGCCGACCGACAACTGCGTGCGTGGCAGGTCGGTCTGGGGTTGCTGCTGGGCATGAGCCGGCATCAAAAAGGACGCAGACACGAGGAGCAGGGCGGCGAGACGCTGGAACATCGGGGACAACTCTTTCAGAGCGGGGCGAAGCCCAGCCCGTAACCAATAAAAATGCCCGCTGATGCGGGCATTGCCGGTGAGCTGGAAAGCTTACACCTTCTTGGCGGCAGCCGTGTGGGCCTTGGCCACGTGGCGAACCTTATGCTTCTTGGCAGCGGCGTGCTTCTTGGCGGGCGCGTGCTTGGCCATCTTGGGAGCGGCTGCGGCGGGAGCGGCCGCGGGTTCGGCTTGTTGAGCGAAAGCACCGACGGCGAAGAAACCGGCGACCAGGGCTGCGAGCAGCTTGTTCATGAACATATCCTTTGAAATTCGTTGATCTGGATTGCCCTCCCTGCGGAAGGTAGACATTCAACGAAAGCCGTTTCGCGCGGTTGACAGCCACGCAGCTCCCTCGATCAAAAAAAAAAGCGCTCGGAAGAGCGCTTTTTTTTGGGAGGCAGACCGAATTACTGCGGGGTGCCGCCTTGGGTCGACTTGCGCTTGATGCTGCCGTCCTTGTTGCGACGACGCTGGTCGCGGGTTTCAGCGCGCTTCTCGCCAGAGGCAGCAGCCTTGTCGGTGCCGATGGCGCCGCCTTCGGGCGTCTTGGCTTCGTCGCCGCCAGCAGCCTTGACCTGGCCAGCGGGCTTGGCAGCCTTCTTGGCTTCAGCACGTTGCTGCGACTTGCTGTTGGTGGCGTTACCTTGTTCGGGCGTCGTACCGGCCGGGTTTTGGGCGTAGGCGCCAGCGGCGAACAGGCCAGCGATCATGACTGCGAGAATTTTGCTCATTGATGATTCCTCTATCGAGAATTGGTTGGAAACGCCTCCCGGCGAGCAGAAGGTCAGCCACTAACGAGCCCATTGGCTCGCCGGTTGACAAACGCTTGCTGATGGGCTGCGTCTAAAATGTACAGCGATTTGTTCACAGTCTGTACAGCGAATCCACGCCGTGTCTGAATTCGCTGACAGTCGTCAAAAATTACGTCAATTCCGGAGCCATCCCCTCTCATGACCAGTTACCAGCACATCAAAGTCCCGACCGACGGCCAGAAGATCACGGTCAACGCCGACAACTCGCTCAATGTGCCTGACCAACCGGTCATTCCCTTCATCGAAGGCGACGGCACTGGCCTGGACATCACCCCGGTGATGTTGAAAGTGGTGGATGCGGCGGTGGCCAAGGCCTACGGCGGCAAGAAAAAGATCCACTGGATGGAGGTCTATGCCGGCGAGAAGTCGACCAAGGTCTATGGTCCCGACGTCTGGCTCCCCGAGGAAACGCTGCACGCCGTGCGTGACTATGTGGTTTCCATCAAGGGCCCGCTGACCACGCCCGTCGGCGGCGGCATCCGCTCGCTGAACGTCGCGCTGCGCCAGGAACTCGACCTTTATGTCTGCCTGCGTCCCATCCAGTACTTCGAGGGCGTACCCAGCCCGGTGCGCGAGCCGCACAAGACCAACATGGTGATCTTCCGCGAGAACTCGGAAGACATCTACGCCGGCATCGAGTTCGAAGCCGAGAGCGACAAGGCGAAGAAGCTCATCAAGTTCCTGCAGGACGAAATGGGCGTCAAGAAGATCCGCTTCCCCAATACCTCGGGCATCGGCGTCAAGCCCGTGTCGAGGGAAGGTACCGAGCGTCTCGTGCGCAAGGCGTTCCAGTACGCCATCGACAACGACAAGCCCAGCGTCACCCTGGTGCACAAGGGCAACATCATGAAGTTCACCGAAGGTGGCTTCCGTGACTGGGGCTACGGCCTCGCCGCCAAGGAATTCGGCGCCGAACTGATCGACGGCGGGCCGTGGATGAAGTTCAAGAACCCGAAGACGGGCAAGGAAATCACCGTCAAGGACAGCATTGCCGACGCCTTCCTTCAGCAGATCCTGCTGCGTCCTGCCGAGTACAGCGTGATCGCCACGCTCAACCTCAACGGCGACTACGTGTCCGACGCCCTGGCCGCGCAGGTGGGCGGCATCGGCATCGCCCCGGGCGCGAACCTGAGCGACACCGTCGCCATGTTCGAGGCCACCCACGGCACGGCACCCAAGTACGCTGGCAAGGACTATGTGAACCCCGGTTCCGAAATCCTCTCGGCTGAAATGATGCTGCGCCACATGGGCTGGAAGGAAGCCGCCGACCTCATCATCAGCTCGATGGAGAAATCGATCGCCAGCAAGAAAGTCACCTATGATTTCGCGCGCCTGATGGACGGCGCCACGCAGGTGAGCTGCTCGGGATTCGGGCAGGTGATGATCGATCACATGTAATTGCCATGGTTGCTCGTCGATGCCTGCCGGCGTCGAGCATCAAGCCCCTGAGCTGCCGAAAGGCGTTCAGGGGCTTTTTCATTCATGTGCTCGCCTGAGCTCGTTTCCTGGCGAATTCTCCGGAAATTCCGTCGTCATTCACGGTGCAAGACCCTTGATTTGTCGAATACACGTCACCAAGTCTTCCTGCGCCGGCACGGCGCTTGCACGCTCTATAGAATCATTTTCATGGCAACGAGAATTCCAAAAACTCCCAGCACCCCCCCGGCCCAAAAACCGGCCGGGGATGACGGGGATTCGGTCGTCCTGGAGCGCCGGCCGCAAAAAACCGCGCCGCCCCAGATGTACCAGGTGGTGATGCTGAACGACGACTACACGCCAATGGAGTTCGTGATCGTCGTGCTGCAGGAATATTTCAGCAAGGATCGCGAAACCGCGACTCAGATCATGCTCAAGATCCACCTCGATGGCCGAGGCGTCTGTGGGGTTTATTCCCGCGACATGGCGGCCACCAAGGTCAACCAGGTGATGGAGGCCGCACAGCAGGCCGGGCATCCACTCCAATGCGTCAGTGAACCTGTTGCATGAACCAGTTGAATTGCGCAAGCTCCAACCCATCTGAGAACTTATTTACAGCAAGGCAAAAGGAAATCACATGATTGCCCAAGAACTGGAAGTCAGCTTGCACATGGCCTTCGTCGAGGCCCGGCAGCAGCGCCACGAGTTCATCACCGTGGAGCATCTGCTGCTCGCTTTGCTGGACAACCCGAGCGCCGCGGAGGTTCTGCGCGCCTGCTCGGCCAACGTCGACGACCTGCGGGCGTCGCTCACCAACTTCATCAAGGACAACACGCCCCAGGTGGCGGGTACCGACGATGTAGACACTCAGCCCACGCTGGGTTTCCAGCGCGTGATCCAGCGCGCCATCATGCATGTGCAGTCCACCGGCAACGGCAAGAAGGAAGTCACCGGCGCCAACGTGCTGGTCGCGATCTTCGGCGAGAAGGACTCGCACGCCGTGTACTACCTGCACCAGCAGGGCGTCACCCGCCTCGACGTGGTCAACTTCATTGCCCACGGCATCAAGAAGAGCGATCCGCCGGAAGCCGTCAAGGGCAGCGGTGAAGCGCCTTCGGGCGAGGGCGAGGAAGGCGGCGGCGAACGCAACGAGAAGGCATCGCCGCTCGAGCAGTTCACGCAGAACCTCAACCAGATGGCCAAGGACGGCAAGATCGATCCGCTGATCGGCCGCGAGTACGAGGTCGAGCGCGTCATCCAGATCCTGTGCCGCCGGCGCAAGAACAACCCGCTGCTGGTGGGTGAAGCTGGCGTGGGCAAGACCGCCATCGCCGAGGGCCTGGCATGGCGCATCACGCAGGGCGACGTGCCGGAGATCCTGGCCGAGTCGAACGTGTTTTCGCTCGACATGGGCGCGCTGCTGGCCGGCACCAAGTACCGCGGCGATTTCGAGCAGCGCCTGAAGGGCGTGCTCAAGTCGCTCAAGGACAAGCCGAACGCCATCCTGTTCATCGACGAAATCCACACCCTGATCGGTGCGGGCGCGGCTTCGGGCGGCACGCTCGATGCGTCGAACCTGCTGAAGCCGGCGCTTTCCAGCGGCCAGCTGAAGTGCATCGGCGCGACCACCTTCACGGAATACCGCGGCATCTTCGAGAAAGACGCGGCCCTGTCGCGCCGTTTCCAGAAGGTCGACGTGGTCGAGCCGTCGGTGCAGGAAACCGTCGACATCCTGAAGGGCCTGAAGTCGCGCTTCGAGGAGCACCATGGCGTGAAGTACGCGGTGGCGGCCCTGCAGGCTGCGGCCGAGCTCAGCGCCAAGTACATCAATGACCGCCATCTGCCCGACAAGGCGATCGACGTCATCGACGAAGCCGGTGCTGCTCAGCGCATCCTGCCGCCGAGCAAGCGCAAGAAGACCATCAGCAAGACGGAAGTCGAGGAAATCGTCGCGAAGATCGCGCGCATTCCCCCGGCCAACGTCAGCAACGACGACCGCGGCAAGCTGCAGACCATCGAGCGCGACCTCAAGAGCGTGGTGTTCGGCCAGGACAAGGCACTCGAAGTGCTGGCCTCCGCGGTCAAGATGGCGCGTTCCGGCCTGGGCAAGGGTGACAAGCCGATCGGCTCGTTCCTGTTCTCCGGTCCCACGGGCGTCGGCAAGACCGAAGCCGCGAAGCAGCTCGCCTACATCATGGGCATCGAGCTGATCCGCTTCGACATGTCGGAGTACATGGAGCGCCATGCGGTGAGCCGGCTGATCGGCGCGCCTCCGGGCTACGTCGGGTTCGACCAGGGTGGCCTGCTGACCGAGGCTGTCACGAAGAAGCCGCACTCGGTGCTGCTGCTCGACGAAATCGAGAAGGCGCACCCGGACATCTTCAACGTGCTGCTGCAGGTCATGGACCATGGCACGCTGACCGACAACAACGGACGCAAGGCCGACTTCCGCAACGTCATCATCATCATGACGACGAATGCGGGCGCCGAGACCATGAACAAGGCGACCATCGGCTTCACCAACCCGCGCCAGGCGGGCGACGAAATGGGCGACATCAAGCGCCTGTTCTCGCCCGAATTCCGCAACCGGCTGGATGCCATCGTCAACTTCAAGGCGCTCGACGAGAACATCATCCTGCGCGTGGTCGACAAGTTCCTGCTCCAGTTGGAAACGCAGCTCAGCGAGAAGAAGGTGGAAGTCACCTTCAGCGACAAGCTGCGCAAGCATCTGGCGAAGAAGGGCTTCGATCCGTTGATGGGCGCGCGCCCGATGCAGCGCCTGATCCAGGACACGATCCGTCGTGCACTGGCCGACGAACTGCTGTTCGGTCGCCTGACCGACGGCGGCCGCCTCGAAGTCGACCTCGACGACAAGGACGAAGTGCTGCTCGACATCCAGCCGCTTCCGAAGAAGGAAGGCAAGCAGAAGCCCGAAGCAGAGGAAGCAGCAGCAGGGTGAGCCCACTGCGGTTCCAGGAATGAAGTCAAAGGCCGGTAGCATCGCCACCGGCCTTTTTCTTTTGGGCCAGCCATATCGCACAGCCATTCCAACCGCTTTTTCGCCTTGATCCTCCCCGAACTCAGCCACGAATGGAAAACCGGCCTCTCCCTCGCGTGGAGCGGCTACATCGCAGTGCTGTCGATCTGGATCGTGATGCAGAAGCGCGCGCCGGTGTCCACCATGAGCTGGATCCTGTCGCTCGCGCTGCTGCCGTTCGCGGGCTTCGTCATCTACTACTTCCTCGGGCCGCAGCGCCTGCGAAAGCAGCGGCTCAAGCGCCTGCGCAGCCGCGCCAGCGCCTTCGCCCAGGCCGACGTGGCGCGGCTGCGCGATGCGGCGCAGAACGCCCCGCCGGCCCTGCAGCAGATGGCGAAGCTCGGCACGGCGACCTGCGGGCTGCCGGTGTCGAGCGCGGTCGATGTCGAATTGCTCTCGGGCGGGGCGCGCACCTTCGATGCGATCTTCGAGGCCGTGCGCGCCGCACGGAACCACGTCCACCTCGAGTACTACATCTTCGAGCCCGACAGGATCGGCACCGCGCTGCGCGACCTGCTGGTCGAGCGCGCGAAGCAGGGCGTGACGGTGCGCCTGCTGATCGATGCACTGGGCTCCAAGCGCGTCGGTCGCAAGTTCATGGCGCCGCTGCACGAGGCGGGCGTCAAGGTGGCGCTGTTCCACGACACCAAGATCGGCCGCCGCCTGCGCCCCGTGACCAACTACCGCACGCACCGCAAGATCGTTGTGTGCGACGGTCGGGTGGGTTTCACGGGCGGCGTGAACATCACCGATGAGGAAGACAAGCGCACCCGGCCCGATGCGTACCACGACGTGCACCTGCGCATCGAGGGCAGCGCCGTGCGCTGGCTGCAGACCACCTTCCTCGAAGATTGGACCTACGCCACCGGCGAAGACCCGCGTGGCATGGACGACGCGATGAGCGCGATGCTGCCGCAGCTCGAAGCCGGCGATATCCCGGTGCAGATCGTCACCAGCGGCCCCGACAACGCGATGGAGGCCATCCACCGCATGCACGTCGAGGCCATCCATTCGGCCACGCACCGCGCGTGGCTCACCACGCCGTACTTCGTGCCGGGCGAGCCCGCGCTGATGGCGCTGACCAGCGCCGCGCTGCGCGGCGTCGACGTGCGGCTGCTGGTGCCGCGCCGCAGCGACTCGGCCATCGTGAGTGCGGCGGCGCGCTCATATTTCGACGAGCTGATCGCCGCCGGCGTGAAGGTCTGGGAGTACAAGGCGCGCATGCTGCACTCCAAGACCCTGGTGGTCGATGACCATTGCGCGATGATCGGCACCGCGAATTTCGACAACCGCAGCTTCCGCCTCAACTTCGAGGTGTGCGCGGTGGTTTATGGTCCGGAACTGGCCCGGCCGCTGGCGGCGCAGTTCGAGACCGACCTGCACAGTTCCGGCGCGGTGCGCGCCCACCGGCCACAGAATTTCTGGATTCGCCTCGGCGATGCGATTGCGCGCCTGTTTTCACCCTTGCTCTGAATGAACCACACCTTTCTCTGGCACGACTACGAAACCTTCGGCGCGGTGCCGCGCCGCGACCGGCCCTCGCAGTTCGCGGCCATCCGCACCGACGCCGAACTCAACGAAGTCGGCGAGCCGCTGATGATCTATTGCAAGCCCGCGCCGGACTACCTGCCCAGCCCCGAGGCCTGCCTCATCACCGGCATCACGCCGCAGGTATGCCTGGAACGCGGCATTCCCGAGCATGAATTCGCCGCGCACATCGAGCGCGCCTTCTCGCAGCCCGGCACCATCGGCGTGGGCTACAACACCATCCGCTTTGACGACGAGGTCACGCGCTTCCTGTTCTGGCGCAACCTGATCGACCCGTACGCGCGCGAATGGCAGAACGATTGCGGCCGCTGGGACCTGCTCGACGTGGTCCGCCTCACCTATGCGCTGCGCCCCGACGGCATCGAATGGCCGAAGAAGGAAGACGGCAAGCCCAGCTTCAAGCTCGAGGACCTGGCGCGCGCCAACGGCCTGCTGCACGAATCGGCGCACGATGCGCTGTCCGACGTGCGTGCCACCATCGCGTTGGCCCGGCTGATCCGCGACAGGCAACCCAAGCTGTTCGACTTCGCCTTCGGCCTGCACAGGAAGGACCGCGTCGCCAGCGAACTCGGCCTGCCCGCGATGCGCGAGACGGCAAAGCCCTTCCTGCACGTGTCGGGCATGTTCCCGGTCGAGCGCGGCTGCCTGGCCGTGATGTGGCCGCTGGCCAGCCATCCCACCAACAAGAACGAACTGCTGGCCTGGGACCTGGCCCATGACCCGAGCGAGCTGCGCGACATCGACGTCGAGACCCTGCGGCTGCGCCTCTTCACCCGCACGGCCGACCTGCCCGAAGGTGTCGTGCGCCTGCCCTTGAAGGGCATCCACCTCAACAAGTCGCCGATGGTGGTCGGCAACCTGCGCACGCTCGCGCCGGCCATGGCAGGGCGCTGGGGCGTCGATCTCGACACTGCCATGCGCCACGCCGCGATCGCACGCGACCTGCCCGACATGAGCGCCATCTGGTCGCAGGTCTACGCCCGGCCCAAGGAGGCCACGCCCGACGTCGACGAAGACCTCTACGGCGGCTTCGTCGGCAACGCCGACCGCCGGCGCCTGAACCAGCTGCGCAACCTGTCGCCCGAAGAGCTGGCCAAGGACCGCACCGGCTTCGACGACGGCCGGCTCGACGAGATTCTTTTCCGCTATCGCGCACGCAACTGGCCGGAACTGCTGAACGAAGACGAAAACGAGCGCTGGGAAGCTCTGCGCGTGGCCAAGCTCTTCAAGGGCGAAGGCGGGGCGCGCACCATCGAGATGCTGTTCAGCGAGGTTGACGCGCTCTCCGAGAACGCCGACGAGCGCGGAGAGGAAATCCTCGGCGCGCTATACGAATATGCCGAGGCCATCGCGCCCGAGGCCTGAGCATGCCGGCTGCGCCATCGGCGCGTATACGAGCATCTCGCCCGGCGCGCTGCTCTAGATGTGAAGCGTCAAGAGGTTGTTTCTTGACGAGTTGAGTCTGGACATAGGCGCGATACCGCCGATGCCGCTGTGCGGGCGATGCCAGTTGTAGTGGTGCTGCCAGCTCGCCAGGGCATCGGTTCGGTGAGCTGAGTTCTGGTAGGCGGTGAGCTGAGTTCTGGTAGG
>NZ_JBFTJJ010000049.1:0-9380 GCF_056395365.1 Variovorax sp. 10L421 | reverse complement strand
GTCCCACTCCTTCCCATCCCGAACAGGACAGTGAAACGACTCAGCGCCGATGATAGTGCGGGTTCCCGTGTGAAAGTAGGTCATCGTCAGGCTCTTACAGCCCAGAAAACCCCAGTCAGAAATCTGACTGGGGTTTTTTGCTTTGGGGAGTTTGAAAATGGAAATGCAATGGAAATGGCGACACCGTCAATAACCAAACCGAACAGCCAATAAAAAAGCCCGATGGACAATCCACCGGGCTTTTTAGTTGGCGCAATCAGCGATTGTCAGGCTGCCAGACGCTGCTCAATCGCAGCCTTGGTTTCCGGCAATTCCTTCGGCAGATGGTGCTCAAGCTGCTTGAACAGCTCGGAGTGCAGCTTCAATTCAGCCTCCCACGCAGCCTTGTCGATGCTGGTCACGGTCGCGAACTGTTCGGCGCTGAAATTCAGGCCTGTCCAGTTCAGATCCTCGTAGCGCGGGCTCACGCCAGTGATGTGCTCCACACCATTGGTCTTGCTGCCTTCGACCCGATCGATCATCCACTTCAGCACGCGCATGTTCTCGCCATAGCCAGGCCAGACGAACTTACCGTCCGCGCCCTTGCGGAACCAGTTGGTCGTATAGATCTTCGGCAGCTTGGCGCCCGAGGCTTCCAGTTTCTTGCCGAGATCGAGCCAGTGCTGGAAGTAGTCGCTCATGTTGTAGCCCATGAACGGCAGCATGGCGAACGGGTCGCGGCGCACGATGCCTTGCTGGCCAGCCGCGGCAGCGGTCGTCTCCGAACCCATGGTCGCGGCCATGTACACGCCTTCCACCCAGTTGCGGGCTTCGGTGACGAGCGGCACAGTGGTCGAGCGGCGGCCACCGAAGATGAAGGCATCGATCGTCACGCCCTTCGGGTCGTCCCACGCCTCGTCGAGCGCCGGGTTGTTGGTGGCCGCCACGGTGAAACGGGCGTTCGGGTGCGCGGCCTTGGCACCGGTTTCCTTGGCGATCTGCGGCGTCCAATCCTTGCCCTGCCAGTCGATCAGGTGCGCTGGCAGCGCCTTGCCCGGTGCGTCCTGTTCCATGCCTTCCCACCATACATCGCCGTCGTCCGTGAGCGCGACGTTGGTGAAGATCACGCCGTCGTCCAGGCTGCGCATGCAGTTCGGATTCGTCAGCATGTTGGTGCCGGGGGCCACGCCAAAGTAGCCGGCCTCGGGGTTGATGGCACGCAGAGAGCCATCGGCCTGCGGTTTGATCCAGGCGATGTCATCACCGATGGTCGTGACTTTCCAGCCTTCGAAGCCCGCCGGCGGCACCAGCATCGAGAAGTTCGTCTTGCCGCAGGCGCTCGGGAACGCCGCTGCGACGTGGTATTTCTTGCCTTCGGGATTCGTCACGCCGAGGATGAGCATGTGCTCGGCCAGCCAGCCTTCGTCGCGACCCATGTTCGAGGCGATGCGCAGGGCGAAGCACTTCTTGCCCAGCAGCGCGTTGCCGCCGTAGCCCGAGCCATAGCTCCAGATCTCGCGCGTCTCGGGATAGTGAACGATGTACTTGGTCTTGTTGCAGGGCCAGGACACGTCCTTCTGGCCAGCCTCGAGCGGCGCGCCCACGGTGTGCATGCAGGGCACGAATTCGCCATCGGCGCCCAGCACCTCGTACACGGCCTTGCCCATGCGGGTCATGATGCGCATGTTGACGGCCACATAGGGCGAGTCGGAGAGTTCGATGCCGATGTGGGCAATCGGCGAGCCCAGCGGGCCCATGCTGAACGGCACGACGTACATCGTGCGGCCCTTCATGCAGCCGTCGAACAGAGGCTGCAGCGTCGCGCGCATTTCGGCCGGCGCCATCCAGTTGTTGGTGGGTCCGGCGTTTTCCTTCTCCTGGGAGCAGATGAAAGTGCGGTCTTCGACGCGCGCAACGTCGCTCGGGTCGGACACCGCGAGGAACGAGTTGGGGCGCTTGGCGGGGTTGAGCTTCTTGAAGGTGCCGGCGTCGACAAGTCGCTGGCAAAGGCGGTCGTATTCTTCCTTGCTCCCGTCGCACCAGTGAATGGCTTCGGGTTTGCACAGCGCGGCCATGTCGGCCACCCAGGCAATCAATTTCGCGTTCTTGACGTATGAGGGCGTCTGAATGGTGAGGCCCTTCATCGTGGGTGCGTTCATCGGAAAATCTCCTAAGTTGAAAAATCGTCTTTCCGAACGGGGCGCCGTGCCGCTCAGGCACGGAGGTCCGTTTGAGAAAACGTTTCGCTTTGGGAGACTGCGTCAGCGCGGGCCGCACCGCCCGCGGACAAAGGCGCGAACGCCTGTCAGCGTCAGGCCATGTAGACCGCGATGGATGCCAGTAGCAGCATCAGCACGCCGCCGGCCAGCGGCAGCACCAGTGGCATCAGGTGAACGACCGACTCGACGGCGTCTTTTTCGACAGCGGCGCCCTGGCTCGGCTCGATGGGGGTGGGGTTGGACATCGGGAAGTACCTCGAATACGCAATTGACAAACTGCCGGCATTTTACCGACCGGCAGCCTGGGACCGGTCTAGGGGGTTGCGAGCCCCTGAATAGAACCGTCCGGGGTTGATCTTGCGGCTCAATGCTGCTCTTCGGCTTCGAAGCCGGCGTCCTTCAGCGCGGCCAGCACGCTGGCGAGGTGAGCGCGTCCGCGGGTCTGCAGCACCAGCTCGATGTCGACGTTCTGCGCCGCCAGCATCGTGAAGGCGCGCTGGTGATGGACTTCATCGACGTTAGCGCCCGCTTCGGCCACGGTGGCCGTGATCTGGGCCAAGGAGCCCGGAACATCGCGCGCGCTGACGCGCACGCGAGCCAGCCGGCCAGCCCGCACCATGCCCCGTTCGATGATGGCCGCGAGCAGCAGCGGATCGATGTTGCCACCCGAAAGAACCAGCCCCACGCGCTTGCCCCTGAAGCGCTCGGGGTGCCGGATCAGCGCCGCCAGGCCGGCCGCGCCCGCGCCCTCGACCAGGGTTTTCTCGATTTCGAGCAGCATCAGCACGCCCTGCTCGATGTCGCCCTCGTCCACCAGCAGCAGGTCGTCGACCTTGCTTGCGATGATCTCCCGCGTGAGCACGCCGGGCGTTCCGACCGCGATGCCCTCGGCGATGGTGCTCTTGCCCTGCGCGTGGTGCGTACCCTTTACGGCGTTGACCATGGCTGGAAAGCGCGTGGTCTGCACCCCGACGATCTCGATGCCCGGCTTGCGTTCGCGCGCCGCAACCGCCATGCCGGCGATCAGCCCGCCGCCGCCCACCGCAACCACCAGCGTGTCGAGGTCGGGCACCACGTCGAGCATTTCGAGCGCCACCGTCCCCTGACCCGCGATGATCGCCTCGTCGTCGTAGGGATGCACGAAGGTCAGCCCCTCGCGCTGGGCCAACTCCAGTGCGTGGGCGCGGGCCGCATCCAGCGTATCGCCGTGCAGCACCACCTCGGCGCCGAAACCGCGCGTACGTTCGATCTTCACGCCGGGCGTGAAGCGCGGCATCACGATCAATGCGCGCAACCCCAGCCGCTGCGCGTGATAGGCCACACCCTGCGCATGGTTGCCGGCAGACATGGCGATCACTCCGCGTATACCGTTCTCCGAGAGATCGACCAGCTTGTTGCATGCCCCCCGCTCCTTGAACGAGGATGTGAACTGCAGGTTCTCGAATTTCAGGAACACCTGTGCGCCGACGATCTCGGAGAGCGTGCGCGACTCGACGCAGGGTGTATTGAGCACCTGACCTTGGAGACGCGCCGCGGCGCGCAGGATTTCATCGATTCCGACCATGGCGCGCATTGTGGCTGGAATCGCACCCATGAGGGTTTTTACCGTTCGCCGGTCTTCCCGAAGCCAAAAGTCTGCGTTATGGTCGCTCCGAGATTGTCCTCGTTGGAGGTTGCCTGATGGTCAAGCGTGCGGGTGTCGATGTCGTGGCTGCTGCGGTACGCGGGCAGGCACTGCCGTCGCCCGGCCTCAAGGAGGCGCCGGTGCTCGAGCTGATGTGCTCGCACTTCGTGCTCACGCTGGCGGCCAAGCAGGGGCCGCGTTTCAATGTGCGGCGCGACATCAATGGCCTGCTCTCGCTCACGGGGCGGCACCTGGTGTGGCCGGCGGCCGTGCTGCAGCGGCTGCGCGAATTCCTCGGGCGACGCTGCGCGGGCAACGAGGCCTGGAAGGGCGTCGAGGACTTCGACGGCCGCACGCTGCTGGAACGCCACGGCGTGTGGCGCGGCCCGTATGAAGAGGGCACGCTCTTTTTCTATCTCGACGAATACGCGAAAGACCAGCCGAAGGACCTGCTCTCGGTGCTGGCCGTCACGCGCGACTGGCTCACGCACGCGCTGCGCAAGCAATCGACGCTGGTCGAGAAGAACATCGACGCGCTCGCGGGCCTGCTGCAGCTCAACAAGGCCGAGCGCGCGCTGCTGCTCTACGGCACGCTCGCGCGCTACCAGCGCGACCTGCGCTCGCTGCTGGTCGAGTTCAAGGTCAACAACGCTCCCGAGGCCTATGCGGCCATTGCCGACATCGCGGGTGTGAACGCGAGCGAGGTGGGCGAGGCGCTGCGCGCGGGCTCGCGGCTCGAGCGCATCGGGCTGGTCGAGAACCTCATCTCCGAGCACAACATCACCGACCTGGCCGACCTCATGAAGGTCAGCGAGAAGCTGCCGCCGGTGCTCATGCGCGAGTACCGCGACCACAACGAGCTGATGGCCGTGTTCACGCGGCCCTCGGCCAAGAGCGCGCTCACGCCACACGACTTCTCGTTCGTGCAGGAAGACGCGCAGATGCTCGTCACGTTGCTGCGCGCGGCGGTCGCGCGCAAGGAGCCCGGCGTCAACGTGCTGCTCTACGGGCCGCCCGGCACCGGCAAGACCGAACTCGCAAAGGTTGTCGCGCAGGCTGCAGGACTCGAACTCTTCGAAGTCGAGTATGCCGACCGCGACGGCAATTCATTGAGTGGCCGCGACCGCTACCGCTCGCTGCAGATCGCCCAGGTGTTCCTCAAGGGCAGCGCGCAGGCCGCACTGCTGTTCGACGAGGTCGAGGACGTCTTCCCGCCCATCAGCACCGAGGCTGCGCAGTTCATGGCGCGCGCCGAGCAGATCCCGGCGCCCACCAGCGGCAGCGTGAGCGGCAAGGCCTGGGTCAACCAGATCCTCGAGGCCAACCCCGTGCCCACGCTGTGGGTCACCAACCGCATCGAGCAGATCGACCCGGCCTTCCGTCGCCGCTTCGCCTACCACCTGGAGCTGAAGTCGCCGCCGCCGGGCGCGCGCGAGCAGCTCGTGAAGAAGACGCTCGAAGGCGTGGTCGTGTCCGAGGCCTTCACCGCCAAGCTGGCCGAGCGAAAAGGCCTCACGCCCGCGCAGATCCGCACGGCTGTGCGCTTTGCGGGTCTCGCGCGAACCGACGACGCTTCGGTGGAAGCGCTCATCGAACGCCAGCTGCGCAACGCCGACCTCGCCTTGGGCACGCTCGATGCCGGACGCGGCGAGCGCCGCAGCGTGACCACCTACGACCTCGACATGCTCCATGTCGAGACCCGCTTCGAGATCCCGCGCATCGTCGAGGCGCTGAAGGCGCGCGGCCACGGCACGCTGTGCTTCTACGGCGCGCCCGGCACCGGCAAGACCGCGCTGGCCGAGCACATCGCCAAGGCCGTGGGCCGCCCGCTCATCGTCAAGCAGGCCAGCGACCTCATGAGCAAGTACGTCGGCGAAACCGAGCAGAACATGGCCGCCATGTTCCGCGAGGCCGAGAACGAAAAGGCTGTGCTGCTGCTCGACGAGGCCGACAGCTTCCTGCAGGACCGGCGCGGCGCGCAGCGCACCTACGAGGTCACCGAGGTCAACGAGATGCTGCAGGGCATGGAGCGCTTCAACGGCGTCTTCGTCTGCACCACCAACCTGCTCGACCGGCTCGACCAGGCCGCGCTACGGCGCTTCACCTTCAAGATCAAGTTCATGCCGCTCACCGCCGCGCAGCGCGAGCGCATGTTCGTGACCGAGGCGCTTGCGGGCGACGCCGCGCTCATGACAGCTGCCATGCGTTCGCGGCTGGCCCCGCTGACACAGCTGTGCCCGGGCGATTTCGCGGCGGTGAAACGGCAGACCGACATACTGGCGGCCGAGTTTTCCGCGACCGAATTCCTTGACCAGCTCGAAGCCGAGCACCGTATCAAGCCCGAAGTGCGCGAATCGCGCGGCATGGGTTTCGTGCAATAGCGGGAACAGAAGAAAACCGGGCGCGCGAAACATCCGCGCGTCCGGGCCACGAGGAGGAAGGTATGGACTTTCGCAAGGTCGACGCGCGGCTGCTGCCGCGCCCAGGCGCATCGGTTGCGGGCGCCGCGCTCGCGGTGGCCTGCCTGCTGGCGGGTTGCGGAGGTGGCGGCGGCGGAGGCGGTGGCGCAGGCCTGCCGATCGGCCTGCTGCCCGGGACCACGACGCCGCCCGCCAGCGGCGGCGGCGATGGCGGCATCGTCGCCTCGGCCACGGTTGCCGGCCTGTGCGCGGCGCCGCGCGCGGGCGTCAACCCCGACACGGGTGCCGCCTATCCGGACCGCGCTGGCTCGCTCGACAACGAGAAGAGCTGGGTGCGCGGCTGGATCGACGAAACCTACCTCTGGTACACCGAGGTGCCGACCACGCTCAAGGCCGCCGACTACGCCACGCCGGTCGCCTGGTTCAACGTGCTCAAGACGCCGCTCACCACGGCTTCGGGCCGTGCCAAGGACCGCTTTCACTTTACCTACGACACCGAGGTGTACCGCCAGCTGTCGCAGGGCGGCGTGTCGGCCGGCTACGGCATGGAGACGGCGGCGATACGCAGCTCGCCGCCGCGCGACATCCGCATCGCCTTTGTCGAGCCGAACTCGCCCGCTACCAATGCGAGCCTGCAGCGCGGCGCGAAGATCCTCACCATCGACGGTATCAACGTCGTCAGCAGCACCGGCACCGCCAACGTCAATGCGATCAACGCCGCCCTTTCGCCCAAGGCCGTCGGCGAATCGCACACCTTCACCTTCGAAGTGAACGGCGTCGCGCAGTCTCCCGTGCAGTTGACGGCCGCGAAGGTCACCAGCACGCCGGTGCAGAACGTCCAGGTCATCGACACCGGCAGCGGCCGCGTGGGCTACCTGCTGTTCAACGACCACATCACGACCTCCGAGGCGCAGCTCATCGCCGCGGTGAACACCTTCAAGCAGGGCGCGGGCATCCAGGATCTCGTGCTCGACATGCGCTACAACGGCGGCGGCCAGCTGCTCATCGCCAGCCGGCTGGCCTACATGATCTCGTCGCCGGCGGTGACCGCGGGCAAGACCTTCGAGCAACTCACCTTCAACGACAAGAACCCGTTCCACCTGACGGCGGCGCAGACCCTGACGCCCTTCACCGGCACCAGCCGCAGCGGCCAGGCCCTGCCCACGCTGGGCCTCTCGCGCGTCACGGTGCTCACCGGCCCCGACACCTGCTCGGCGAGCGAGTCGGTCATCAACAGCCTGCGCGGCGTGGGGGTCACCGTCAACCTCGTCGGCGGCACCACCTGCGGCAAGCCCTACGGCTTCTACCCGCAGGACAACTGCGGCACCACCTACTTCGCGATCCAGTTCAAGGGCGTGAACCAACAGGGCAGCGGCGACTACGGCGACGGCTTCGCGCCCACCGCCGGTTGCACCGTGGCCGACGACTTCGCCCACCAGCTCGGGGACCAGAGCGAGGCGCGGCTGTCCGCGGCGCTCACGCTGCGCAGCACCGGCGCCTGCCCGGCCGGGTCGTCCAAGGCCCTGGCGTCGGGCCTGGACAAGAGCCAGGCCGCGCCCGATGTGGAGCAGCCCTACATGCCTGGCCGCTCGCCGCTGCGCGAGAACCGGCTGATCAATCCCGCACCCGATCCGGCCTGATCCGACCGGCCCGCGCAAACCCCTAGGCTGCGGCGCTTGCCATGGCCGCGGCTTGCACCGTAGAGTTGGCAAACGTTTGCGCAAAGCTTTGCGCAAACGTTTGTATTTCAGTGCCTTCGACTGAAAACCAACCTCTTAGTCTCAGGAGCGGAAGATGCAGATGCGCAAATGGATCGGGGCGATGTTCATCGCCGTCATCACGGTGTTGGCGGGCTGCGGCGGCGGTGGCGACGGAGGCGGCGGCATCGGCCTGGGCCCGGGCTTCGGCGGCGGATCGGGCGGCTCCACGGCGCAGAAGATCATCATCGACAGCGACTACAACACCATGAGYGACGACGGCCAGCTCGGCGTCATGGCAGTCCAATTGCAGGCCAGCGGCAAGGTGCAGGTCATGGGCATCAGCGTGGTGTCGGGCAACCAATGGCTCAAGCAAGGCGTGGCCGACGCGCTGATGTCGATGGAGCGGCTCGGCGTGGGCAACCGCATCGGCGTCTACGTGGGCGCGAACTACGCGCTCAACCACAGCTTCGCCGACGTGCAAGCCGAGATGGCCGCGGGTGCCGGCGGCGACGGCTATCTCGGCGCCTGGGGCGGTCCCGAGCCGAAGACCGATGCCGACCTCAAGCCCTCGCCCGACGGCTTTGCGCAGCACACCGTCGTGCAGCGCAAGAGCGCGGTCGACTTCATCGTCGACACCGTGAAGGCCAATCCCGGCCAGATCACCATTCTTGCCATCGGCCCGCTCACCAACATCGCACTCGCGGCGAAGCAGAACCCCGAGATCGTCCCGCTCATCAAGAAGATCATCTACATGGGCGGTGCCATCGACGTGGCGGGCAACACCACCAAGGCCGCCGAGTTCAACTGGTGGTTCGACCCCGACGCCGCGCAGTACGTGGTGCGGCTGCCGATCCCGCAGGTGGTGGTGCCGCTGGACGTGACCGACACCGTGTTCCTCACCAAGACCATCTACGACCGCATCGCGCACCCGGCCAAGCCCACGGCCGTGACCGACGTGTTCCAGAAGCTCAACGGCTACGGCTTCGACGGCAAGAACGGCTTCGAGAACAACCCGAACTACACCCAGAACATCTGGGACACGCTCACGCTGGCCTACCTGATCGACCCGGGCTACGCCACGCAGACGGTGGACCGCTACGTCGACGTGATCGCCAAGCCTGGCGCGGCAGACAACGGCCGCTCCATCGGCTATGCCTCGCAGCCTGCGGGCCCCACGCTGCAGAAGATGACGGTGGTGAAGAAGTTCGACAACGCGCGCTTCTTCGAGCTGTACGTCGACCTGCTCACGCGGCCGGTGCCGGTCGTGCTGCCCGCGACGAACTGAAGGCTAGATGTGAAGCGTCAAGAGGTTGTTTCTTGACGAGTTGAGTCTGGACATAGGCGCGATACCGCCGATGCCGCTGTGCGGGCGATGCCAGTTGTAGTGGTGCTGCCAGCTCGCCAGGGCATCGGTTCGGTGAGCTGAGTTCTGGTAGGG
>NZ_JBFTJJ010000048.1:0-9767 GCF_056395365.1 Variovorax sp. 10L421 | reverse complement strand
CGCTGAAGGTGCGGAACCCGCTTCAGGCGGCGGACCTGTTCCTGTCGATGTTCCTGGGCTCCGGGCACATCCGCGGACTGCTGAAGCTCGAGATGCCGGATACCCGGGAAAACAGGGCCCTTCTGCGCGAGGCTGTACGGGTCTTCATGGCGGCCTACGGCGCGTAGGTACCCGATTTCTCGTGCGGCGCTTGGTTGGCTCGCACAACATGCCGATCCCAAATGTGGAGCCTGGTGTTCTCCTCAAGTCAGGCGACGTGCGAAATCTGATCGTCCGATCAGGAATGCGTTTGGCGAAAACTGCGCCTCACGAGGCTTGGCTCTCACATCTTCGATGAACTGCAGCTACTGCGGGTGCACCTTCGCTTTTCACCCGGCATTTACGATTTTTTTGAACTCTATTTTTTGATGGCCAGTAGAGTACCAGGCAATTTTTTGAACTCTATTTGTTTGTTTTGAACTCTATTAGCTTCGACCACACCCGCTTCGACGCAGCCATCGTCGACCTCGACGGCACCATGGTCGACACGCTCGGCGACTTCGCCGCGTCGCTGAACCGCATGCTCGACGATCTCTCGCTGCCGCATGTGGCGCCTGCCGCCATCGAGGCGATGGTGGGCAAGGGCTCGGAGCACCTGATCCATTCCGCGCTCGTGCACGTGATGGCGCCGTCGGGCGCCGACGCTGCTGGCGCGAAGGCGCGTGCGCTGTTCGATCGCGCGTGGGAGCGCTATCAGCATCACTACCTTGCCATCAACGGACAGCATTCGGCGGTGTATGCCGGTGTGATCGAGGGGTTGAAGGCGCTGCGCGCGCGAGGCCTCAGGCTGGCCTGCCTCACCAACAAGCCGACGTCGTTCGCCAAGCCGCTGCTTGCCGGCAAGGGCCTCGACGGCTTCTTCGATCTGGTGTTCGGCGGCGATGCCTTCGAGCGCAAGAAGCCCGATCCGCTGCCGCTGCTGAAGACCTGCGAAGCACTGGGCACCCAGCCCGCGCGCACGCTGATGATCGGCGACTCGAGCAACGACGCGCGCGCCGCACGTGGTGCGGGTTGCCCCGTGGTGCTCGTGACCTACGGCTACAACCACGGCGAGCCGGTGCGCGGCGTTGATGCCGATGGCTTTGTCGATTCGCTGGCCGAGTTCGGGGCGGCCGCGATGCGATAGCGGCGCTGCCTGCTTGTTGGCCGGCTATTGCTTGCCGAGCAGCGCGTCCTTCAGTTTCCAGTCGGCCGGATTCGGCCCCAGCCAGATGCGCAGCAGCGCGTTGAAGAAGGCCTGCTCCCTGATCGGATCGGGCTGCGCCACGCCGCGCACGGTGATCACCGTGCCGGTGCCGGGCAACCAGTCGATGGTGAAAGTGTCGCCGGCCTTCAGCTGCTTCTGGTCGGCGAACATCTGGCCCATGCGCAACAGGCCGGGAATGAGGTTGACCATCTCGCTCTTGGGCGAGTTGTCTTCCACGCCCTTGGTGAAGAGCTTGCCGAGTTCGTTCGCGTCGATGTCGCGCAGCATGGTGATGGCCACGCGCTTGGGGCCCGGCGCGGCCAGTGCCTCCTCGGTGGTCGATGCCTTCTTGCCCATGTACAGGCCGGCCGTGTAGACCTTGAAGATGGCCTTGTAGCGAATGCCCGCGCCATTGAGCACCAGGGGGGTGCCGCGCAGATCCATCTGGTCTTCGAGCTTGACGCCGGCCACGTCGACCTGCGCGGCCGAGGCGCCGAGGGCTGCGGTGGCCAGACAGGCGCCCAGGAGGAGGCGCGAGAAGAACGCGCCCGGAAGCGAAAGAGCAGTCAACGGGGGACTCCTTGGATTTTTGCGAACGGTCGTGCGAATGTATCTTTTCGTTTTACGTTTCGCCCTCGGGGGAACCCTCAAAACCGAGGTTGGCGGCTCCCGGTGCACGCCTGCGCGTTTTCGTGGGCTAAACTCCGCCCCTCATATGTTCGTTCATCACATCATTCAAACAGGTGAAGGCAGCCGGGGAGCCTGGCCCTGGCGTCGCCATACTTCGCTGACTGTTTGATTGCACGGCGCACGCCGTGCGCCCGCGGTTCCGGATCGACACACACGACGACGCCGGACCATCCGTGAATGACCTTGCCACGGCCAAAGCAGCGCCGGCCGGCAATTGGAGAACGATCCGTGATCACCGAACTTGAATTCAAGAGCCTCAGCGCCCAGGGCTACAACCGCATTCCGCTGATGGCCGAGGCCTTTGCCGACCTCGAAACGCCTCTGTCCCTTTATCTCAAGCTGGCCCACTCGCAGGGCGGTGGCAAGCACAGCTTCTTGCTCGAATCGGTGGTGGGCGGCGAGCGCTTCGGGCGCTACAGCTTCATCGGCCTGCCGGCGCGCACGCTGCTGCGCGCCAGCGGCTTCGGCGCCGAAGCCGTCACCGAGGTGGTGACCGACGGCCAGGTGGTCGAGACCGCCAAGGGCAATCCGCTGGATTTCGTGGCCGATTACCAGAAGCGTTTCAAGGTCGCGCTGCGGCCCGGCCTGCCGCGCTTCTGCGGCGGCCTTGCCGGCTACTTCGGCTACGACACCGTGCGCCACATCGAGCGCAAGCTCGAGAACAGCTGTCCGCCCGACACGCTGGGCTGCCCCGACATCCTGCTGCTGCAGTGCGAGGAACTGGCGGTCATCGACAACCTCTCGGGCAAGCTCTACCTCATCGTCTATGCCGATCCGAAGCAGCCCGAGGCCTATGCCGTGGGCAAGCGACGCCTGCGCGAGCTGAAGGAAAAGCTCAAGTACTCGGTGAGCGCACCCATCGTGAAGCCCACGCAGCCGCACCCGCCCGAGCGCAGCTTCGCCAAGGCCGACTACCTCGCAGCCGTGGAGCGCGCCAAGGAAATGATCGCCGCCGGCGACTTCATGCAGGTGCAGGTGGGCCAGCGCATCAGCAAGCGCTATACCGAGTCGCCGCTGTCGCTGTACCGCGCGCTGCGTTCGCTGAACCCGTCGCCCTACATGTACTACTACAACCTGGGCGATTTCCACGTGGTGGGCGCCTCGCCCGAGATCCTGGTGCGCCAGGAGAACACGGGCGAAGGCGAGCAGAAGATCACCATCCGCCCGCTGGCCGGCACGCGCCCGCGCGGCGCATCGATCGAGCTCGACAAGGCGGCCGAGGTGGAACTCATCAACGACCCGAAGGAGCGCGCCGAGCACGTGATGCTCATCGACCTCGCGCGCAACGACATCGGCCGCATCGCCAAGACCGGCACCGTGAAGGTGACGGAAGCCTTCGCGGTGGAGCGCTACAGCCACGTGATGCACATCGTGAGCAACGTCGAAGGCACGCTGAAGGACGGCATGACCGCCATCGACGTGCTCAAGGCCACCTTCCCGGCCGGCACGCTGACCGGCGCGCCCAAGGTGCATGCGATGGAGCTCATCGACCAGCTGGAGCCCACCAAGCGCGGCCTGTACGGCGGCGCCTGCGGCTACATCAGCTATGCGGGCGACATGGATGTCGCCATCGCCATCCGCACCGGCATCGTGAAGGACCAGATGCTGCACGTGCAGGCCGCGGCCGGCGTCGTGGCCGACTCGGTGCCCGAGCTGGAGTGGAGGGAAACGGAAGCCAAGGCGCGCGCACTCCTGCGTGCCGCCGAACTGGTCGAGGAAGGCCTGGAATGAGCACCGCACCGGATATTCAGAACGACTTCTCGCACGAGATCATCGGCGCCGCCGTCGAGGTGCAGCGCGTGCTTGGCACGGGCCTGAGCGAAGACGCCTACGCCGCCGCGCTGGCGATCGAACTCGCCGAGCGCGAGATCGGCTTCACGCGCGACGTGGCGCTGTCCGCCACCTACAAGGGCCGCTCGCTCGGCGAGGTGTACCGCGCGGGCTTCGTGGTCGAGCAGTCGGTCATCGTCGAACTCAGGGCAGTCGACGTGCTGACCGACCTGCATCGCGCCCAGGTGCTGGCCGCGCTGCGTCTTTCGGGCCTCAAGCTGGGCCTTCTGATCAACTTCAACGTGTTCCCCGTCGTCAAGGGCGTGCACCGGATTGTGAGCAAGCCATGAAACTGCTGATGATCGACAACTACGATTCCTTCACCTACAACATCGTCCAGTACCTCGGCGAGCTGGGTGCGGATGTGCAGGTGCATCGCAACGACGAGATCACGGTGGCGCAGATCGGCGAGCTGATCGCTTCCGGCGTCACGCGCCTCGTGGTGTCGCCAGGGCCTTGTTCGCCGGCGGAAGCGGGCGTTTCGGTGCCGGCCATCAAGCAGTTCGCGGGCAAGCTGCCGATCCTCGGCGTGTGCCTCGGCCACCAGGCCATCGGTGCGGCCTTCGGCGGCAAGATCGTGCGCGCGCAGCAGCTGATGCACGGCAAGACCAGCGAGATCACGACCACGCAGGAAGGCGTGTTCGCGGGGCTGCCCGCGAAGTTCACCGTCAACCGCTACCACTCGCTCTCCATCGAGCGCGAAAGCTGCCCGAAAGAGCTGGCCATCACCGCATGGACCGACGACGGCGAGATCATGGGCGTGCGGCACACCGGCTTCGCGCACGACGTGCGCATCGAAGGCGTGCAGTTCCATCCCGAATCGATCCTCACCGAGCACGGCCACGCCATGCTCAAGAACTTTCTCGATTGATCCCGCCATGACAGACCGCTCCTCCCTCGTCGACCTGCGCAGCGACACCGTCACGCAACCCACCCCGGCGATGCGCGAGGCCATGATGGCGGCGCCGCTCGGCGACGACGTCTTCGGCGCCGACCCGAGCGTGAATGCGCTGCAGGAAAAGATCGCGGCCATGCTGGGCTTCGAGGCCGCGCTGTTCGTGCCCACGGGCACGCAGAGCAACCTCTGTGCGATCCTGTCGCACTGCGGCCGCGGCGACGAATACATCGTCGGCCAGCAGGCGCACTGCTACCGCTGGGAAGGCGGCGGCGCCGCGGTGTTCGGCAGCGTGCAGCCGCAGCCGCTCGATCACGCGCCCGACGGCACGCTGCCGCTCGCGCAGATCGAGGCGGCGATCAAGCCCGACGACGCGCACTTCGCCCGCACGCGGCTGCTGGCGCTGGAGAACACGCTGGGCGGCAAGCTGCTGCCTTTCGAGTACGTTCAGGCGGCGACTGATCTGGCGAGAAGCAGGGGGCTGCAGCGGCACCTCGACGGCGCGCGGCTCTTCAATGCGGCAACCGCGCAGGCGGCATTGAACAATCGAAGCGACATCCGCGCGGAAGCCCGCCGCATCGCGCAATGTTTCGACAGCGTGTCGGTGTGCTTCAGCAAGGGGCTCGGCGCGCCCATCGGTTCTGCCCTGGTGGGTTCGCGGGAGTTCATCGCGCGGGCACACCGCATCCGCAAGATGGCGGGCGGCGGCATGCGGCAGGCGGGGCTTCTGGCGGCAGCGGCTTCGCATGCGCTCGACCGTCATGTCGACCGTCTCTCCGACGACCACGCACTGGCGCAGCGCCTGGCGCAGGGGCTCGAAGGCATCGAAGGGCTGAAGGTCGAGGCGCCGCACACGAACATCGTGTTCGTCGATCTTGCCGGCGCCGCGCAGGCGCGTTCTTCGGAACTGCTCGCGAGCCTCAACCAGCAGGGCATCCTTGCAACCGGGCTCTACAGCCTGCGCTTCGTGACGCACCTCGATGTCGATGCCGCCGGCGTGGACCGGGCCGTGGCCGCGATCCGCGCCTTCTTCAAGTCCTGAACCCGGCGAGGACGCGATGCCTGATCTTCCCCATCTGCTCGCCTTCATCGCCGCCGGCTGGCTGCTGAACCTGACGCCGGGCCCCGACGTGCTTTACGTCGTGACCAACTCGCTGCGCTCGGGCGTGCGCGCCGGCGTCATGGCG
Organism: Variovorax sp. 10L421; assembly: GCF_056395365.1. NCBI lineage: Bacteria > Pseudomonadati > Pseudomonadota > Betaproteobacteria > Burkholderiales > Comamonadaceae > Variovorax > Variovorax sp. 10L421. The sequence goes on along the minus strand of NZ_JBFTJJ010000048.1, from coordinate 3,940 downwards.
GGGCTGGGCATCACGGCAGGCTGCTTCGTTCACATCTTCGCCGCAGCGGTCGGCGTCGGCACGCTGATGGCGACATCCGCCACGGCCTTCACCGTGCTCAAGTACATCGGCGCGGCGTACCTGCTGTACCTCGGTGTGCGCATGCTGCTGTCGCGCGCGAAGCCACCAGCCGACCTGGAAGCCGTGGCCGCCGTGAGCGAGGCGCGCAGCCTCAAGGCGATCTTCCTTGGCGGCTTCTGGACCAACGTGCTGAATCCGAAGGTTGCGCTGTTCTTCCTGGCCTTCGTGCCGCAGTTCATCGCGCCGGGCACAGACAGCAAGGCATTGGCCTTCGTGTTGCTGGGCGTGCTGTTCAATCTCAACGCCATCCCCGTCAACGTCGGATGGGCCATGGCCGCGAGCTGGATGGCGCATCGCAGCGCCGTGCAGAAAGGCATGCGCTGGCTCGACCGCGTCGCCGGCGTGCTTTTCATCGGCTTCGGCCTCAAGCTCGCGTTCACCGACGCGCCCGCCGTTCGCGTCGGTTCCTGACTCACTTTCCAGGAGACTTTCCATGATCACCCCCCAGGAAGCGCTGCAGCGCACCATCGAGCACCGCGAGGTCTTCCACGACGAGATGCTGCACATCGTGCGCCTCATCATGAGCGGCGAGTGCTCGCCCGTGATGATGGCTGCGCTGATTACCGGCCTGCGCGTGAAGAAGGAAACCATCGGCGAGATCACCGCCGCCGCGCAGGTGATGCGCGAGGTGTCGACCAAGGTGCCCGTGACGGACACGACGCACCTCGTGGACATCGTCGGCACAGGTGGCGATGGTTCGCACACATTCAACATCTCGACCTGCTCGATGTTCGTCGCGGCCGCGGCGGGTGCCAAGGTGAGCAAGCATGGCGGGCGCAGCGTGTCGAGCAAGTCGGGCAGCGCCGACGTGCTGGAGTCGCTGGGCGTGAACATCAACCTGAAGCCCGAGCAGATTGCACGCTCGATCGAGCAGGTGGGCATCGGCTTCATGTTCGCTCCGAACCACCATCCCGCGATGAAGAACGTCGCGCCGGTGCGCAAGGAGCTCGGCATCAAGACGATCTTCAACATCCTCGGGCCGCTGACGAATCCGGCCGGTGCGCCGAACATCCTGATGGGCGTGTTCCACCCCGACCTCGTGGGCATCCAGGTGCGTGCGCTGCAGCGGCTCGGCGCCGAGCATGCGATGGTGGTCTACGGCCGCGACGGCATGGACGAAATTTCGCTTGGCGCGGCCACCATGGTGGGCGAACTGAAGGACGGCGAAATTCGCGAATACGAACTGCATCCGGAAGACTTCGGCTTCCAGATGTCGAGCAACCGCGCACTGCGCGTGGAGACGCCCGAACAGTCGAAGGCGATGCTGCTCGGCGTGCTCGACAATCACGCCGGCCCCGCGCTCGACATCGTGTTGCTGAATGCTGGCGCCGCGCTGTATGCGGCGAACGTGGTCGATTCGGTGGCGGCGGGCGTGGAGCGCTCGCGCGCTGCCATCGCGTCGGGCGCGGCGAAGGCCAAGCTGGCCGAACTGGTCAAGGCCTCTGCGGCCGTCTGAGCCTCAAGAAAACGGAACCCCAAAGCTATGTCCGACATCCTCGACAAGATCGTTGCCGTCAAGCACCAGGAAGTGGCTGCGTCCCTGAAGCGCGCGCCGCTCGAAGCCGTTCGCTTCGACGCCGAGAGCCGCGTGCTGACGCGCGATTTCGAAGCCGCGCTGCGCGCCAAGATCGCCGCCGGCCATGCCGCCGTGATCGCCGAGGTCAAGAAGGCCAGCCCGAGCAAGGGCGTGCTGCGCGAGGACTTCATTCCCGCCGACATTGCGCAGAGCTACGCCGAAGGCGATGGAGAGATCAGTGCGGCCTGCCTTTCGGTGCTGACCGACAAGCAGTTCTTCCAGGGCGGCGTGGACTACCTCAAGCAAGCCCGCGCCTCGTGCGACCTGCCGGTGTTGCGCAAGGATTTCATCATCGACGCGTACCAGGTGTACGAATCGCGCGCGATGGGCGCGGATGCGATCCTGCTGATCGCCGCGTGCCTCGACGACGCGCAGATGAAGGACTACGAAGCCATCGCGCGCGGGCTGGGCATGGCGGTGCTGGTGGAAGTGCACGACGCCGCCGAACTCGACCGCGCGCTCAAGCTGAAGACCGCGCTGATCGGCGTCAACAACCGCAACCTGCGCAACTTCGAGGTGTCGATCCAGGCGACCATCGATCTGCTGCCCATGCTGCCGGCGGACCGCCTGCCCGTCACCGAATCGGGTATCGCCACGCGCTCGGACGTGGCTACGCTGCGCGCGGCCGGCGTCAATGCATTCCTGGTCGGCGAGGCGTTCATGCGCGCCAAGGAGCCCGGCGAGGCCCTCGCTGCGTTGTTCAAATGAATCGGCCCGATCAGCTGTCGAGCAGCGATCCCGCCGGCTGGCCGGTAGCGCCCGGCTGGCAGCCGCTGGTCGACGACTTTTTCGGTGGCGCCGTCGGGCGGAAGTTGCTGGGTTTCCTGCGCGAACGCCTCGATGCGGGCGCCGTGATCTTTCCGCCGCAGCCGCTGCGGGCGCTGGAACTCACGCCGCCCGACGAGGTGCGCGTGGTGATCCTGGGCCAGGACCCGTACCACGGACGCGGCCAGGCCGAGGGGCTGGCGTTCTCCGTGGCGCCCGGCGTGGCGCTGCCGCCGTCGCTGCGCAACATCTTCAAGGAGCTTCAGCGCGACCTCGGCGCGCCGCAGCCGCCGTTTCCGAACCCGGGCGGCAGCCTGGTGAAGTGGGCGAAGCACGGCGTGCTGTTGCTCAACACCTGCCTGACGGTCGAAGAAGCGCAGCCCGCCAGCCATTCCGGCCGCGGCTGGGAAGTGCTGACGGATGCCGTCATCCGCCATGTTTCGGCTGGCACCAAACCTGTTGTTTTTATGCTGTGGGGCTCGCACGCGCAGAGTAAGCGCGCGTTGATCGATGTTGGGCGCCATAAGGTGCTGATGGCGAATCATCCGTCGCCCCTTTCGGCGCTGCGCCCGCCCGTGCCGTTCATCGGCTGCGGTCATTTCGGCGAAGCGCGCGCATGGCGGGAGGCGCAGCGGCCGGAGGGTTGAACTTCGGAGATAATCGTGGGCTCACGCCTCGGGCAGTTCTTCCGCATCTTCTTGATGCCGGGATTTCTGGGTAGTCACAAAACCGTGCTATATTTCGAGGTTCGCCGGAGAGGTGGCCGAGTGGTTAATGGCAGCAGACTGTAAATCTGCCCTCTTACGAGTACGCTGGTTCGAATCCAGCCCTCTCCACCAGCGATGAATTTGGTTTCTAGGAGCGATTGGATCTAGCGCTTTGGGTGCCTTGAAGTGCCCCTGATGCGGGAGTAGTTCAATGGTAGAACCCCAGCCTTCCAAGCTGATGACGCGGGTTCGATTCCCGTCTCCCGCTCCAGAGATCCGGTTCGGCGCAGGAATGCGATTTGGTTAGATAAAGCCCTTTTGGCTCAGTGGTAGAGCACTCCCTTGGTAAGGGAGAGGTCGCGGGTCCGATTCCCGCAAAGGGCACCAGTTTTTGGGGGTTGCAACGGCAGCTTTGCAACCCATCTGCATACGTTGAAAACGTTTTTTTCGGAGTCGAAAAATGGCAAAAGGTAAATTCACCCGCACCAAGCCGCACGTGAACGTGGGCACGATCGGTCACGTCGACCATGGCAAGACCACGCTGACGGCTGCGATCGCCACGGTGCTGTCGGCCAAGTTCGGCGGCGAAGCCAAGGCCTACGACCAGATCGACGCTGCGCCCGAAGAAAAGGCCCGCGGCATCACGATCAACACCGCGCACGTCGAGTACGAAACGGCCAACCGCCACTACGCACACGTCGACTGCCCCGGCCACGCCGACTACGTGAAGAACATGATCACCGGCGCCGCCCAGATCCGGCGCCGCCCAGAT
>NZ_JBFTJJ010000047.1:0-10933 GCF_056395365.1 Variovorax sp. 10L421 | reverse complement strand
GGCAGGACATCGACACGGCACAGCTTCGGCAGAAGCTCGGCCAGGCGCTGCCCGACTACATGGTGCCCGCCGCGCTGGTGGTGCTCGACGCACTGCCGCTGAACGCCAACGGCAAGGTGGACCGCAAGGCCCTGCCGGCGCCGGAGTTCACGAGCGAGCACGCCTACGAGGCGCCCGCGGGCGAGGTGGAAGAAAAGCTGGCCGCCATCTGGGCCGATGTGTTGGGCGTGCAGCGCGTGGGCCGCAACGACAACTTCTTCGAACTCGGCGGCCATTCGCTGCTGGCGCTGAGGCTGCTGGAGCGCATGCGCGCCCAGGGCTGGTCGACGCAGGTGCGCACGCTGTTCCAGCAGCCACAGCTCGGCGCATTCGCGCAGGCGCTGGTGCTGGAGCCTGCGCGGCAGGAGCTGTCCGTTCCTCCCAACGGCATTCCGGCGGATTGCCGGGCGATACAGCCGGAGATGCTGACGCTGGCGACCCTGGATGCACGGCAGATCGCGCGCATCGAGGCGGCGGTGCCGGGCGGGGCCGCCAACATCCAGGACATCTATCCGCTGGTGCCGATGCAGGAGGGGATGCTCTTCCACCACCAACTGCAGGCCGAGGGCGACGCATACATCACGCTGAACCGCCTGAGTTTCGAAAGCCGCGGAAGGCTCGAGCATTTCGTCGCCAGCTTCAACGAAGTGATCGCGCGCCACGACATCCTGCGAACGGCCGTGATGTGGGAAGACCTTCCCGAACCGATGCAGGTGGTGCATCGCAAGGCCGTGCTCGAACTCCAGTGGCTGAAAGATGCCGCGCCGGGCGGCGCGAGCGCTTCCGCGCGGCTCGATGCCCACGTCGACCCGGCGCGCTACCGCATCGACGTGCGCAAGGCACCGATGCTGAGGGTGATTGCGGCCCACGAAGCGGACAAGGGCCGCTGGCTCCTGCAGCTGGCCAACCATCACCTGGTGGTGGACCACACCACGCTGGAGCTGGTCGTCGAGGAAATCGCGCTGATCCAGCAAGGCCGCAGCGCCGAGTTGCCGGCGCCCGTACCGTTCCGCCACTTCGTCGGGCAGGCCAGGCTGGACCTGAGCCAGGCCGGGCACAAGGCCTTCTTCAGCCAGATGCTCGCCGATGTGGAGGAGCCGACGGCGCCCTTCGGCCTGCTCGACGTGCAAGGCGACGGCACCCGGGTGCGGGAAGCCTCGCTTGCGCTGGATGCACGGCTCGCATCGCAGGTCAGGAGCCAGGCGCAGAGATGCGGCGTGAGCGCCGCGGCGCTGTTCCACATGGCCTGGGCGCTGGTGCTGGGCAAGACCACGGGCAGGGACGACGTGGTGTTCGGCACCGTGCTGTTCGGCCGCATGCAGGGCGGTGCGAATGTCGACCGGGCACTCGGCATGTTCATCAATACGCTGCCAGTGCGCATCCGGCTGGGAACGCAAAGCGTGCAGGCGTGCGTGCGCCAGACGCACGCGGCGCTCAGCGAACTGTTGAATCACGAGTACGCCAGCCTGTCGCTGGCGCAGCGCTGCAGCGCGCTGCCGCAACGGATGCCGCTGTTCACGGCGCTGCTGAACTACCGCTACGGCGCGCAGCAGGGCAAGGAGAAAGAGAAGGCCCCGTTGTGGGAAGGCATGGAGATCCTGGGCAGCAGGGAGCGCACCAACTACCCGATCGAGATGTCGGTGGACGACCTGGGCGAGGGCTTCCATCTGGTCGCGCAGATTCACGAGGCGGTGGATGCCGCTCGCGTGTGCGGCCTGATGGCCGCCGCCGTCGAGGCCGTCGTGCAGGGCCTGTCGGTGCAGCCCGAGCGGCCGGCCTGCGAACTCGAGGTGATGTCCGGCGACGAACGGCGCCAGCTTGCCGCATGGGGCGAAAACCCCATGCGGTATGCGCAGGACGAGCCGGTGCATCGGCTGATCGAGCGGCAGGCAGCGCTCAGGCCGGGCGCGACAGCGCTGGTCTTCGGTGACGAGGCGCTGAGCTATTCGGAGCTCGAGGCACGGGCCAATCGCCTGGCGCATTGCCTGATTGCCCTTGGCGTGAAGCCGGAGACGAAGGTGGGCATCGCGGTGGAGCGCTCCGTCGAGATGGTGGTCGGGGTCCTGGCGATCCTGAAGGCCGGCGGGGCGTACGTGCCGCTCGACCCGGAGTACCCCGTGGACCGCCTCGCCTACATGGTGGCCGACAGCGGCATCGGATTGCTGCTCACGCAAGACAACCTGAGAGCCCTGGTGCCGGGCGCCGAGGCGCTGCAGGTGGTGGCGCTGGACACGCTGGACACCGGCAGCCACTCCGATGCCGCCCCGCAGGTCGCGCTCGGAGGCGAGAACCTGGCCTACGTCATCTACACCTCCGGCTCCACGGGAAAGCCCAAGGGCGTGATGGTGCGGCACCGGTCGCTCAGCCACTTCATGCTGAGCATGATGCAGGCGCCGGGCATGACGCAGGACGACGTGCTGGTCGCGGTCACTTCCCTGTCGTTCGATATCGCCGCCCTGGAGCTGTACCTGCCGCTGCTCGCTGGCGCGCGCCTAGTGCTGGCACCGAGGGACGTGGTGCGCAACGGAAGTGCGCTCGGCCAACTGATGGACGGGTGCGGTGCCACCGTGCTCCAGTCCACGCCCGCGGGCTGGCGGCTCTTGCGGGCCGCTGGATGGAACGGCGGCCAGGCCGCGAACTTCAAGGGCCTGTGCGGCGGCGAGGCGCTGCAGGAAGACCTTGCGCAAGACCTGCTGGCGCTCGGCGTCGAGCTCTGGAACATGTACGGCCCCACCGAAACCACGATCTGGTCGACGGCGGCCGCGGTTCGCGGCAGGCCCCGCATCGGCGGGCCGATCGCGGCCACGACGCTGCACGTGTTGGACGGCTTCCTCAACCCGTCGCCCGTGGGCGTGCCGGGCGAGCTGTTCCTGGGCGGCATCGGCCTGGCGCGCGGCTATTTCCGGCGCGCGGGCCTGACGTCCGAGCGCTTCATCGCGGCGCAGGACGGCCAGCGGCTGTACCGCACGGGCGACCTGGTGAAGTGGAACCCCGAAGGTCAGCTGGAGTACCTGGGCCGCATCGACCACCAGGTGAAGGTGCGGGGCTTCCGCATCGAGCTCGGCGAGATCGAGGCGCAGCTGCTGGCGCAGCCCGAGGTTCGCGAGGCCGTGGTGGTGGCGCGCGAGAGCGCGAACGGCGCATCGCTGGCCGCCTACATCGCACTGCAGGCAGGGCAGGCGGCAGATACGGCGACGCTGCGCGACCGCCTCGCCGCGGCACTGCCCGACTACATGGTGCCGGCCGCCATCGTCGTGCTCGAGCGCCTGCCCCTGAACGGAAACGGCAAGATCGACCGCAAGGCGCTGCCGGAGGTTGAGTTCGCGAGCGACCGGGCATACGAGGCACCCGAAGGCGCGGTGGAAGAGAAGCTGGCCGCGATCTGGGCCGAGGTGCTGGGCGTGCCGCGCGTGGGACGGCACGACAGTTTCTTCGAGCTCGGCGGGCATTCGCTGCTGGCGGCGCAGCTGGCGTCGAGGGCGCGCGTCGATGGCGGATTCGACCTGCCGCTGCGCAGGATATTCGAGCACCCGGTGCTTCGCGACCTCGCGAATGTCGCCCGGGCGCGGCACGACGCCCCCTTGTCCGCTCGCGCGCCGGTGCTGCAACCGGTCGAGCGCGTGGCCGACATGAAGCTCTCGCCCGCGCAGCAGCGCCTGTGGCTGGTGAATCGGCTGTCGGATGCATCGGACGGCAAGCACGCGGCCTACAACATTTCGGCGGCACTGCGCTTGTCGGGCGCGCTCGATGTCGACCTGGTGCGCGCCACGCTCGACGCCATCGTGCAACGGCACGAAGTGCTGCGCACCTGGTTTCCCGAGAACGACGATGGCGATCCCGTGGCGCGCATTGCGCCGGAGAGCGAGCTTGCCGTTGCGCTGACGGATCTTTCGCACCTCCCGGCCGAAGTGCAGGCGAGGGCAATGCACGATGCGCTCGCCGCGCACGCGGGCACCGCGTTCGACCTGGCCACCCGCCCGGCCTTCGCGGCGGCCGTCCTGCGCCTGCAGCCCGAGGAACACGTGCTGCTGCTGTGCGTGCACCACATCGTGTTCGACGGTTGGTCCGAAGCCGTCTTCATCCAGGACTTCATGGCCCTGTATGCGGGGCTGCGGGAAGGGCGCGACTCACCCCTTGCGCCGCTCGCGATCCAGTACGCCGACTACGCCGACTGGCATCACCGCAAGCTCGCGCAGAACCTTGCGCGGGACGCCGCGTTCTGGCGCAGCTACCTCGAGGCCGCACCCGCCCTGTCCACGCTCAGGCCCGATCACGCCCGGCCTCCCGTGGCGTCGGCGGCGGGCGACACGGTCGGCATCGAGATCGGGCACGAGCTCGCGCAAGCGCTGCGTGGCCTTGCGCGGGAGCAGAAGACCTCGCTGTACGTGCTGCTGCTGTCGGCCTTCCTGCTCGTGCTGCACCGGCAGGCCGCGTCGGACGACCTGGTGGTCGGCACCGACGTCGCAGGGCGCGACCATCCGGCGCTCGAAGAGCTGATCGGCTTCTTCGTCGGCGTCGTGCCGCTGCGTTCCCGGCTCGCGCCCGCGTTGCCTTTCGTGCAGTGGCTCTCGAGGATCAAGGAGAGCACGCTGTCGGCCTTCGAACACCAGGACGTGCCCTTCGACCAGATCGTCGAACTGGTCGGCGCGCCCCGCAGCCGCCAGCACAGCCCGCTGGTGCAGGTGCTGTTCGTCATGCAGAACATGCCCGAGGGACGCTTCGAGATCCCCGGCGTGGTCATCGAGCCGATCCCGAGGCCCGGGACGACATCGAAGTTCGATCTCGCGGTGTTCGTGAGAGAGAACGAAAGCGGCCTGCGGGCCGAGTGGACCTTCGCCTCCAGCCTGTACCTGCGCGAGACCATCGAGCGCGCATCCACGGCGTGGCGCGGTCTCCTGCAGCAGGTCGTCGCGGCACCCAACGGGATGCTGGAGGGCTTCGTCATTCCATCCAACACGGAAAGAAACACCATGCCGTCTACCTCGCCCGCGCCGGGCAAGCTGCAGAAGCTCAAGAAATTCACCGCCAAGGATCGCAACGTCCAGGCCGCACCGCGCTCGCCCGTGCGCACCTCCTTCCTGTCGGACCAGCGGGCTTTCCCACTGGTCATCGAGGCCACGGGCAGCGACATCGACGCGGTGGCATGGGCCCGGGAGCAGGGCGCGTACATCGAGGCCAGCCTCGGCAAGCACGGCGGCATCCTGCTGCGCAATTTCGGCCTGCGCACGCCGCAGGAATTCGAGGCCTTCGCGGAAGTGATCGAACCCGAGCTCTACGGCGGCTACGGCGATCTTCCGAAGAAGGAGGGTGGGCGCAACACCTACCGTTCGACCCCGTACCCCGAGCGCCAGATGATCCTGTATCACAACGAGAGTTCGCACCTCGACCGCTGGCCGCGCAAGCAGTGGTTCTTCTGCGAGCTGCCTTCGCCCGTGGGCGGCGCCACGCCCATCGTCGATTGCCGCGAGATGCTGCGCCTCCTGCCGGCCGGCATGGTGGCCGAGTTCGAGCGCAAGGAGCTGATGTACGTGCGCACCTTCGTACCCCGGTTCGACGTGAGCTGGAAGGACTTCTTCAAGACCGAGAGCAAGGCCGAAGTCGAGACGCGCCTCGCGCTGGCCGGCACCGCCTGGCGCTGGCTGGACGAAGACACGCTGCAGACCCGTACCCGCTGCCCGGCGGTGATCACGCATCCCGTCACCGGCGAGCGCGTCTTCTTCAACCAGATCCAGCTGCACCATGCGAGCTGCCTGGAGGCGGACGTGCGCGAAGACCTGCTGGCCATGGCCGGTGGCCTGGAGTACCTGCCGCGGCATGTGACCTACGGCGACGGCACGCCGATCGACGACGAGACCATGGCAGTGGTCGGCCGCGCCTACGAAGCGTGCGCCGTGCGCTTCGACTGGCGCCAGGGCGACGTGGTGATGCTCGACAACATGCTCGCGGCACACGCGAGGGACCCGTACGAGGGGCCGCGCAAGATCGTGGTCGCCATGGGTGCGATGTGCGACCGCACCGCGCTTGCGCAGGCTCCCGGGGCCGCTCGGCAACCCGCCGTGTTCGAGGGCTGAAGCCATGGCTGCCATTCTCGAAACCACGACTTCCTCGCTGCCGCTCAGTCCTGAGCAACGTGCCATCCGGGCGCAGCATGGGGAGCAGGCCGCTCCCGGCGCGCCCAAGCTCGTGCTGCAGGCTGACCTCGACGGCGAGCTCGACGCGACGCGCCTCGAGGCCGCGGCCCGCTCGATCGTGCAAGCCCATGTGGCCTTGCGCTCGGCGGTGTTGCAGGTTCCCGGCTTCCGGGGTCTCAGGCAACAGGCCCTGGATGCGGCGGCTGCGCTGCGCTGGCAAAGGATCGACCTTCGCGGCAATGCCGACAGCGCGACCGCGCTGGCCGACTGGATCGCCGCGTGCACGCAGGAGCCGCTGGATGTCGCGAGCGGCGCGGCGCTGCGCGTCGGCATTGCCCGGCTCGGCGAAACACGGCACAAGTTCGTGCTGGTTGCCAGCGTGTTCGCCGCGGACAAGGGCAGCCTGCACGGCCTGCTGGATCAGATTGCAACGGCTTACCTTACGGGGCAGGCCGTCGATGCGGACGAGGTTTTCCAGTACACGCAGTTCGTCGAATGGCGCCAGGACCTCGACAGCGGCGAGGAGGCCGCCGACGGGCGCGGCTACTGGCAGACCTGCATCGACCGCGCCGATGTGCTGCAGGCACCGCGCCTGAACAACCGGATGGACGGGGTACGCGAGGTCGCGTCGCCGGCGCGTGCCAGCCTCTCCCTTCCTCTCGATGCGGCGTTTGCCGCCCGCACGCAGGAAGCGGCCGGGCAGCTCGGGTGCGGCACCGACCTGCTCCTGCAGGCCGTGTGGTGGCTGCTCGTGGCCCGGTTGACCGGCCACAGGCCTTTCGTCGCCGGCTGGCAGAACGATTGCCGGCACGACTACGAAGTGATGCGGGGAGCGGTGGGCGTCTTCGAGAAGATCCTGCCCGTGGTCGTGGACATCGCGCCCGACGAGCGCTTCTCCGACTGGATCGCACGCCTGGGCGAAACGCTCGAGGCGCACGCCGAGGCCCAGGAGTACTGGGCGATCGATGCGCCGCCGATCTCTGCGCACCTCGACGTGGGCTTCGGCTTCGACGAGATACCGGTGCGCTCGCACGGTGCCGTGGCCTGGCGCGTGGACACCGCGCCCGGGCCGCTGCCTTGTTTCGAACTGGCCATGCAGGTCGGTCGGGCCGGGCAGGCTTTCACGTTGTCCGTGCATGCGGATGTGTCGCGCTATTCGCCCCAGGCCGTGGAGCGGCTGCTGTGGCAGTACCAGACTTTGCTCGAGGATGCCGTGGCGCAGCCGCGCGCGCCGGTCGGCAGCCTCGCGCTGGTGTGTGAGCGCGAGCGCCAATTGCTGCTGCTGGCAGCGCGCGGTGCGGCGGCCGATTTCGGAAGCCTCACGCTGGCCGGGCATGTCGCCCGCTGGGCGCGGACGACGCCGGACGCGCCCGCGCTGGAGGCTGGCGACGTGCTGCTGAGCTATCGCGAATTCGATGCGCGAATCAACCGGATGGCGCACTGGCTGCAGGCCCGGGGCGCCGCGGCTGGAACGCTGGTGGCGCTCAACCTTCCGCGATCGGCCGATCTGCTGGTGGCGATGCTGGCGAGCTGGCGCATCGGGGCGGGCTACCTGCCGCTGGACCCCGAGTGGCCCGCCGCGCGCCGCCAGGCCGTGCTGGAAGACGCCGTGCCGTCGCTCGTGCTCCATGCCGCAGGCGTGCCTTCGGCTGGCGATGCGCCGTGGCGGCAGGCATCGCTGGACGACATGGACCTCGACGGTGTTGCCGACAGCGCACCGGCATGCCAACCCGCGATGCAGGATCTGGCTTATGTGCTCTACACCTCGGGTTCGACGGGGACGCCCAAGGGCGTGGTGATCGGGCAGGGGCAGTTGCTCAACTACGTGGCTGCGGTGTCATCGGCCATGGACCTGGCTCGCTGCCGCCGCTGGGCGCTCACAAGCTCCGTCGTCGCGGACCTGGGCAACACCGCGCTCTTCGGTGCGTTCCACAACGGTGCCTGCCTCGTCTTGGCGGGAGCGGGCGACGTGAAGGATGCGCGAGCCTTCGCCGGCTTCATGCGCGAACGCCGGATCGACGCGCTCAAGATGGTGCCCTCCCACCTGGAGGCCCTGCTCGAGGACGAGGCGCCGAAGCTGCCCGGCACGCTGGTGCTGGGCGGCGAGGCTGCACCGCGCTCGCTCATCGAGCGCATCGTCAGGCTTGCACCGGATACCGCGATCTACAACCACTACGGCCCCACGGAAACGACGGTGGGCGTGATGGTGCACCGCGTATCGGCGGGCGAGGCCGCATCCCCGGTGCTGCCGCTGTCGCGCGTGCTGGCGAACAACCGCGTCCATGTGCTGGACGAAGCCTTGCGCATGGTGCCGAGCGGCGCGCTGGGGGCGGTGTATGTCGGCGGTGCGCAGCTGTGCCGCGGCTACCTGAACCGGGAGGTGGAAGGCGCTTTCGTGGCCGATCCATTCGAGCCGGGGCAAGAGCTCTACCGCACGGGCGACCTGGCCTGCGTGCTGCCCGAAGGCGGCATCCGCCTGGCGGGGCGGGCGGACGACCAGATCAAGATCCGGGGCTTTCGCGTCGAGCCGGCCGAGGTGGAGGCGGTGTTGCTGTCGCAGCCCGGCGTGCGACAGGCCGTGGTGCTGGCGGTACCGGGCGGTGGAGGCGACGCCGAACTCCGGGCCTTCGTCGTGGGTGACGGGGCGCTCGCGTCGGAGGCCGGTCGCTCGGCGCTGACAGGACGGCTGGGCACGCTGCTGCCCGCACACATGGTGCCTGCGCGCTGTATCTTCGTCGCGGAGTTCGCGAGGCTGCCGAACGGAAAGATCGACCGGCAGTCGCTGCTGTCCGCGGCACGCAGCGATGACCGCAAGCCGGTGGCGGCGGCACCGCGCGACGCGCTCGAATCGGTGCTGGCCGAGTGCATGGCAAGCCTGCTCCAGCGCGACGCCATCGGCGTGGAAGACGACTTCTTCGAGCTGGGAGGGCACTCGCTGCTTGTGATCAAGCTTGTGGCGCGCATCCGCAAGCAGCTGCGGATCGACATCGCGCCGGGGCTGGTGTTCGACCATCCCAGCGTCGCCACGCTCGCAGCGGCGCTTCGCACGATGGAGAACGAGGGATCGGTTTCGGCATACAGGATGGAACAGTGATGAACAGCAGCAATGCGGCGCGGCGGATTTCAGCGGAGAACGGATGGGCGGATGACGATGGCGACGACGAAATCCTCCATCGCGTGTCGGACGGCGATGAGGTGCCGTTGTCCCCTGCGCAGGAGCAGCTGTGGTTCCTGCAGCGCCTGGAGCCGGGGCTGACGGCCTACAACCTGCCGCGGACGTTCCGCCTGCATGGCCCGCTGGACGCGGATGCGCTCGAGCGCGCGTTCCAGGCCGTGATCGATCGCCACGGCATCCTGCGCACCCGCTTCTTCGAGAAAGACGGCGTGCCCATGCAGCAGATGGTGCGGGACGTGAGGTTCATGCTGGAGCGGTTCGATCTGTCCCTGGAGTCCGGGGCCGCGCGGCAGGCGCGCGTCGATGCGCTGACGGGCGAGACGGCCCTGCATGTGTTCGACCTGGACGCCGCGCCTGCATTGTTGGCCAGGTTGATCCGGCTGTCGGGCCAGGAGCATGTGCTGACGGTCTGCCTGCACCACATCGTGTCGGATGCGTGGTCCAACCCCATCCTCGCTGCGGACCTCGCGTCAGCCTACCGCCTGGCATTGGCTGCGGGTGCGGCCGTGCGGCTGCCGGCCTTGCCGGCCCAGTACGCCGACTACGCGCTGTGGCAGCGCGAGCGCCTGCAGGGCGAGGGCCTGGCGAAGCAACTGGACTACTGGAACACCCACCTGGGTGCCGATGTGCCACCGCTGGAGCTGCCGCTCGACGCGGCGCGCCCTGCGCGGCAGACCTTCGACGGTGCGGTGCATCGCTTCGCGCTGGAGCCGGCGCTGGCGGTGGCGTTGCAGAAGTTCTGTCGCACGGAGAAATGCACGCCCTTCGTGGTCCTGCTCGCGGCGTGGCAGATGCTGTTGGGCCGGTACAGCGGCCAGAACGACTTTGCCGTCGGCGTGGCCAATGCCGGCCGCCATCGCGACGAGGTGCGCGACCTGGTGGGGTTCTTCGTGACGACCCAGGTGTTCCGGGCGCGGCTCGAGCCGCGCGCGACGTTGCGCGAAATCTGCCGGCGGGTGCGGCGCGATTCGCTGTCGGCGCTGGAGCATGCGGACCTTCCCCTCAATGCGCTGCTGGCCGGCCGGAACGAAAAGCGCGATGCGTCGCGCAACCCGTTGTTCCAGGCGATGTTCGGCGTGCAGATGAGCGACAGCGTTGCCGACCTCGCGTTCGGCGACGTGCGCGCGGAGCAGGTCGGGGGCGGCAACGCGAGCGCCAAGTTCGACCTGTCGCTGGATTTCTTCATCGAACCGACGCGTGCGTACGCGCAGATCGAATACAACACTGATCTTTTTGGGGAGGCCACCGTGGCGCGGCTGGCGGGCTGGTATGTGCGCCTGCTCGAGACGTTGACGGTCGATCCGGACCAGGTCTTTTCGGAGATCGATCTTTCGAGCGAGGCGGAGCGTGCGCAACTGGCCTCGTGGGGTGCGTGCAGGCAGGCAGCCGAAGCCGGCGAGCCGATCCATCGGCTGATCGAACGGCAAGTGCGCGCACGGCCCGAAGCACCCGCGCTGTGCTTCGGCGAGCAAACGCTGAGCTACGGCGAACTCAACACACAGGCCAACCGCCTTGCACACCGGCTGATCGCCCGGGGCGTGAAGCCCGAGACCAAGGTGGGCATCGCGGTGGAACGCTCCATCGAGAT
>NZ_JBFTJJ010000046.1:0-14049 GCF_056395365.1 Variovorax sp. 10L421 | reverse complement strand
GGCAAAGGTAAGTCGGGCATGCTTATGGGTGTTCATCCGGTTGGGCGTCCTGAGTGGATTGGGTGTTTGGCGACTTCCAGTCTCTCAAACCCAATCCGGATGAACACCGGATACAACCTATTGGAGCTTCACACCTAGAGGCGTTCGCTGTGGCTGGCGACGCCATGCCTAACGCTTGAATCCCGGGATCGGGACAGGAGAGCAGTCGGGCAGCTTCAGCGCCTCGTAGTCGGGGTGAAACTGGACTACGACAAAGTCGTTGCCTGCTTCCCTCG
The DNA here is from genome assembly GCF_056395365.1 of Variovorax sp. 10L421. Classification (NCBI taxonomy): domain Bacteria; kingdom Pseudomonadati; phylum Pseudomonadota; class Betaproteobacteria; order Burkholderiales; family Comamonadaceae; genus Variovorax; species Variovorax sp. 10L421. Next base: position 13,774 of record NZ_JBFTJJ010000046.1, on the reverse strand, counting down.
ACATCCTGTTGTCTTCATAAATATTCGAAGTGGTTTCCAGCTTGATCTCGTTCAGCTGGAACTGCCTGTATGCCTGGGTCACCTTTCGGGCTCGTTGTTCTGCCAGTCGGGCCGCTTCACCGGGCGTCCTGCCCGGAGTCTTGACGGTGGCACCTCCATCGATAGAAACCTCGAGGTATCTGGTGAAGGTCGAGTTCGCTCGGTCAACGAAATTCGCCAGCTTCGCGATCTGAGCCGGCTCAAGGTCGGCGGAGCCCTCGGCGAAAGTAAGCCTTGTCACCGTGACGGGCTTGCAGGCCATGGCGCTTGAGCTCGTCAGCACGGCGGCGACGAGCAAAGGCCTGAAGATGTATTTCATATGGATGCCTTCGCCACAACACCAAGAATGTAGCCGGCGATGCTGTCGGAATGACGCGGGACCTGGGGTCTTCAGCGTGATCCCTCGCGTTTTTCGTGCCGTACCAGGTATCGAATGAGCTGAAGGTGTCGTTGAAGTGCGTGACTTCGTGAATCAACGTCAGGAGCTTCGAATCTCCGTCACGGATGATGCTCGTGCCGTAGATGAGCATGTTCTCCGGGAAGTCGCAGAAGTCAAGCCCGATGGCAATGGTATGAGTCGCGATGTCCGGCTTGCAGACCGCGGCGATCGTTCCGACCGTGTCGCTCAGGAAAACGCAGCCGAGGTTCCTCTGATTTGCCTCCGAGTACCGTATGAAGTTCTGGCACCCCAGCCCTTCGAGCACGCGCTTGCAAGCGATCAGCCCCTTCTGAAGGTGCTCGCGCATGGATTGATCGGCCACACCGAACCATTCCTCGACTCGCGTTTGCGCCGCCTTGTCCCACCGATCAAGTTCTGGAAGGCGCTTCTTCTCGATGAACTCGATGGACTGGTCGCGCAGCCTGAGTGCCATTTGGCAGAACTCCTTGTTGGTCATGGCGGGGCAGATCTTTTCGGCCGGCTCTGCCTCCGGCGCATGGGTCACGCCCGCGTCGACTGCCTTCTTGAATGCGGCCAATTCCTCCTTGGTTGGGGTCGGCACGACCATTGCAGCTTCGGAGCCAACGGCATGCCATGCCCCGTCGTCATATGTCGCCGTTTGTTGCCGCATGGAAAGTATGGGCTGCGGCACGGGGCAGTGGCAGACCACCACATCGCCTTCCAGCGCTGCCTCCGACATGAATTTGGGACGTCGCGGCCCTCCGGCTTTCATGATGATGCCCACGCTGTTGCAGCCCTCGCAGTAGGCCCTGCCGCCGATCAGGGCGACCCGATGTCCATGCAGATCGAGCATTGGTCCTTCATAAGGCAGAACCATGCCGCCGGGTGCCGGCGGATCGCCGACCACCAAAATCTTTCGCTCCATTCGCTACGCTCCCTGTTTGTGGATGGCGCAGCGTTGTACGCGGGCGTGGCTATTGCCACTGTTGTCTATCGTCAACTGGCTGGTTCTATGTCACGCAGGAGCGAGTTTTCGGTTTGGACCCGCCACAAACCGCTCGCGGCGCGCGTCACACGAACGACAGCCAACCACTGTGCAAAGCGTTCCAATAGCCGATGCAGAGTCAACCAAAGGAAAGCACCCAATGATTCAGGACTTCAAGGGCAAGACCGCCGTTCTCACCGGCGCGGGTTCGGGCTTCGGCCTGGAGTGCGCGCGCATCGGCGCCGCCCGCGGCATGAACCTCGTGCTGGTCGACGTGCAGCAGGATGCGCTCGACAAGGCCCAGGCAGAAATGGAAGCCGCTGGCGCGCAGGTGCTGGCGCGCAAGGTCGACGTGTCGAACGCGGCACAGATGGAAGCGCTGGCCGCGGCCGTGAAGGAACGCTTCGGCGCGCCGCACTTCGTGTTCAACAACGCGGGCGTGGGCGCTGGCGGCCTGGTGTGGGAGAACACCGTGGCCGACTGGGAATGGGTGCTGGGCGTGGACCTGTGGGGCGTGATCCACGGCGTGCGCCTGTTCACGCCGATGATGCTCGAAGCGGCGGCCAAAGACCCGAGCTATCGCGGCCACATCACCAACACCGCGAGCATGGCCGGCCTGCTGACGCCGCCCAACATGGGCATCTACAACGCGGCCAAGGCCGCGGTCGTGAGCCTCACGGAGACGATGTACCAGGACTTGAACCTCGTTACCGACCAGATCGGGGCGAGTCTGCTGTGCCCGTACTTCGTGCCCACCGGCATTACCAGCAGCGAGCGCAACCGGCCCAATGCACCGAAGGACAGCGAACTCACCAAGAGCCAGCTCATCGGCCAGGCCATGAGCAACAAGGCGGTGAGCAGCGGCAAGATCACGGCGGCCGAAGTGGCGGCCAAGGTGTTCGACGCCATCAGCGCCAACCAGTTCTACGTGTTCAGCCATCCGAAGGCGCTGGGCAACGTGAAAAGCCGCATGGAGAACATCGTCTCCATCACGAATCCGGCCGACCCGTTCCTGGAACGCCCGGAGATCGGGCAGAAGCTGCGTGATCAGCTTCGCTCGGCCTGACCTCGAGCTTCTTTTTCAAGAAGCCTGCAACTCACCGCGCTTCGACGCGGACGAGCCGGGTTTTGACATATGTCAAATATTGCTCAGGCACTCGAGCTTTCTGCCTGCACCGGCTCTTCATGCGCCATGTTTGCGAACTACTCCCTTAGCCAGGGCGCATATTTTTCATAGCCTCTCCCGGTAACTTTCTTGGTGAAGTTCAGGGGCAGTTGCAAGCGGATCCGAAGGGTCTTGACCCAAGGTCAACCTGAGCCGATCCGCCGCGACATCTTGCAAGAGGAGGCAATTCATGCGCACCCCGTTCCTGTCCGACATCAGCCCGGACGAACCTTTGGCGACCCAGCTCAGGCCGGCATACATGGCCTGGTTGTCGGTGCTCCTGTGCATCCTGGCGGCCGTTGCCTTCGTGGTCGGGGCCATTCGGGTTCCCAACATCGTTGCGGCATCGATGCTCATGACCGCGGCCATCGTGTCGCTGGGAGCCGGCCTGATTCTTGGGTTGAGCATGTGGGTCTTTCCGGACCTCCCGCGCTAAATGGCTTTGCAAGAACCCACAGCACCCGTGGCGAGCAAGTCCGCAGCGTCGATCCTTCGCATTCGGGACTGGCGCATGACGCTGGTGGCCGCCCTGATCGGCCTGCTGATCGTGATGGCCATGCTCATGAAGTGGGTCGTCGAATTCCAGGTCGAGGCCGCGCGGGAGCGGCGCTTGAGCGAATCCGTTGCCCGCGAGGCGGCAGCGCGCTGTCACGAAAAGGCACCGCCCCAGGCGGTCAGCGCGTGCCTGAAGGAACTGGCGGCCGGGGCAGCTCCAGTCAGCCGCTGACGGTCAATCGGCACTGCGCCACTGACCGGTACTCGGGCACACGGCGGCCCGCTCGCCGTTCAGCCGGACCTGCTCTTCCTCCAGTTGTGACGAGGTCGAGGGGTCGACGTCGAAAGTGATCTGAAGAGCGTGCGCGACATGGGTGTCTTCGATCGGAAGCTCCCAGGTCAGGAACATTTGCGTGCAATCCTGGCCGGACGCGAAGTCGGCCACGTCGAAGCCGCTGCTGCCGCGTCGAATGACACCATGAGGCTGGCCGGTATCGAATATCACGGCAGTACCCCGGACGAGGGGGATTCGATGACCTGCCAAGGGGAAGTGCAAGTCCAGCCCCTTGTCCTCGCTCACGAAAAGATTGCAGAAGGCCGCGCCGCCGTATTGCGCACCGTCATGGTGGTACCTCGCGCCGCGGCAAGCCATGAGGGCGACGTCGCTCGAGGCAAGCACCTCGGGCAGCCCGAGCGTGCGCGTCCAGTCGGATACCGCCTGCACGCAGAGCCGGTAGTCCGGCCAGCGTGCACGCGCCCGGGCCAAGGGCAGCGCATCGACGTCGCCGGGTTCCAGCGACAGCTGCGAAGAAATCTCTCTTTCCCAATCCCCAAGCAGGCGTGCAGGGGGCGCGGGCACGTCGAGCGTTTTCGCCAGCACGATATCGCTCACGCTTCGGCTGCGGATGGCGTCACCGCTGCAGAAATGGGAAACGAGGAGGTCTCTCTTGCTCACGACGAACTGGGCACGGCTTGCATCAAGAGCGACAGCGCCTTTCGCAGGCTCGTGGCCGATGCCCGCTCTCCCTTGTCATGGCCCAGACGCACCACCACCAGGTCGTGCGAAGGAACGATCAGCACCGTCTGCCCACCCGCGCCCAGCATGTAGTACGCCGTGGTCGGCACCGGCCACGTGCTCGTGCCGTTCAACCAGAAGAACCCGCCGTAGATCGGGCGCTTGTCGGCCGCCCAGGCCGGTGCAAGGGTGCTCACGAACTTGACGAAACCTTCGGGCAGGATGCGCTCGCCATTCCAGACGCCGTCCTGCAGATACAGGTTGGCCAGGCGCGCCCAATCGCGTGCCGACATGAAGTCATAGCCCTGCGCGAGGAAGTTGCCATACGGATCGGTCTCCAGGGTCATCGTGCGGATGCCGATCTTGTCGAACAGGTTTCTTTGCGGGAACGACAGGTACTCCTCGCCGCGCTTCTCGACGGCAAGGCGGATCAGGTAGTTCGCCAGCACCGGGTCGGTATTGCGATAGCGCCCGACGGTGTTGGGCGGCCACTGCTGCGGGCGGGTGGCCGCGTAGTTGAACGAGTTGATGCGGCCGGTGTAGAGGTAGGTGTGGTCGGGGTAGGTGCCGTTGGGGTCGAAGTCCGGGTCATCGGGCGCCTTGATGCGCAGCCCGCTCGACATGTGCAGGATGTCCGAGATCCGGATCTCCTGGCGCTTGTCGCCGGTGGCCTGCCACTCGGGAATCGGCGCGCGCTGGTCGAGCCGGTATTCGCCCTGCTTCATCAGCACGCCCAGCATCGTCGCGGTCACGCTCTTGCCCATCGACCACGATTCGAGCGGCGTGGTCGCCGTGATGCCGCTCCTGTAGCGCTCGCCGACGATGCGTCCCTTGTGCGTGACGACGACGGCTGCGGTGTAGGCCTCCGGCAGCTCGAAGGCCGCGTCGACTGCCTGGCCCACCTTTGCTGTGTCGATGCCGGGCGCGGGACCGGCGGGCGTCACGTCGCCCATGGGCCACGGCTGGGTCGAGGGATCGGGCAGGGCGCTCTTGACGGCCACCGGCGTGAAGAACACGCCGTCGTTGCCGGCTGGCAGCGTGATGCAGCCCTGCGAACCGTAGTAGCGCGCCACCAGCGTCGGCCCATTGGGCATGGCGATGCGGACTTCCTTCTTGTCGCGGTCGACCACCGGCCTGCCGACCTTCTTGCGCTGGTCGTAGGGCCCTGTGAAGTAGCCCACGCTCTCGACGGCGAAATCGGGATCGAGGCCGGTGACGAATGCGGCGGAGCACATCGTCTTGGCGTAGCCCGAGGTGTTGTGCTCCAGCGGGTCGCCGGGTGGCGGCACGTAGGGCGTGTCGAGTTCGAAGGTTCTCGCGCGAGCGATGAGGGCCTCGCGTGCCGGCAGCTCGGGAACGCCGGTGACCGGTGTCGTTCCTCCAGAACCCGTACCCAGGCCTATGCCGATGCCTGCGCCTCCGCCTCCCCCGCCGCCTCCTCCGCATGAAGCCAAAGCCATTACAAGAAGCGCGCCTGTCGCGATGGCAAGAGGGATGCGGGCAAACCTCGTCATGACTTCTCCTCACTTTGTTGTTGGAACGCGAGTCTCCGCGAGAACTGCGACAGCCTGCAAGTTCTGCGTCCAGCTTGTCCTCAGCCTCGCGATTGCGGCTCCGGTGCGGCCTGCGACGCAATCCATTCCCACACCGCCCGCACGGCCGGCTCGCTCTCGCTGCCGCGCGCGACCGCCAGAAAGTAGCTGCCGGTGTCGAGCGCAGGCCCGAAGGGCTGCACCAGCGCACCGCTGCGCAGCTCTTCGGCCGACAGCGTGAGGCTCAGCAGCGCAACGCCATGTCCTGCAAGCGCGGCCAGCGTCGCGTGCGTCTCGTCGGAGAACGACAGGCCCGAAGCCTTCATCGCGCGCCCCCTCGGCGGCGTGATGCCGGCTTCGCGAAACCAGCGCGTCCACACGGCAGGTGCGAGCGCCTGCGGCTGCCAGTCGCAGTGGATCAGCCGGTGCTTCGGCAGGTCTGAGGCGCGTTTCAGGCCCAGCATCGGGCTGCACAAAGGCGCATAGCGCTCGGGCATCAGCTCGCGCGACACCAGCCCCGGCCAGTTGCCGTGGCCCGAGCGAACAGCGATGTCGGCGTCGCCGCGCGCCAGGTCGACCAAGGTGTCGCTCGCATGCAGCCGCAGCTCGACTCCCGGGCAGGCCCTGCGGAACGCCTCCATGCGCGGCAGCACCCAGCGCGCGGCGAATGCGGTGTTGGTGGTGAGGGTGATGGCCTGCGACGCGGCGGGGCGGCGCAGCTTGTCGACGCCGGCTTCGAGCATGTCGAAGCCCATGCGCAGGTCGGCGAACAGCCGCTGGCCCGCTGGCGTCAGCGCGAGCTGCCGCGTGAGCCGGCGGAACAGCGGCTGGCCCAGCGTGTCTTCGAGCGCACGCACCTGGTGGCTGATGGCCGACGGCGTAACCGACAGTTCGAGCGCCGCGCGCTGAAAGCTCAGGTGCGCGGCCGCAGCCTCGAAGGCGCGCAGCGACAGCAGGGGAGGCAGCCGCCGGAGAGGGCGGATGGATGAGCCAATCTCGTTCATGCGTGGAGAAATCGTCGTTTGTGATGAGCGGCTCGTGAACCTAGATTCAAGGCCTGCGCACCATTCTGGCCGCGCGGGACGAAAGATACCAATTCATCCATCAAGACCATGACCATGAATCTCCTCCACATCGACGCCAGCGCCCGGCCGGGCCGTTCCGGCACCGACCTCCACGGCTCGCACACGCGCCGCCTCTCGGCGCGTTTCGTCGAGCGCTGGCGCAAGGCGCGGCCCGCCGATCGCATCGACTACCTCGACGTGGGCCGGCAGCCACCCGCGCACGTCGACGACCGCTGGATCCACGCGGCCTTCACGCCGCCGGCCGCGCGCGAGCCATGGATGGCCGAGGCGCTCGCCGAGAGCGATCGGCTCGTCGACCAGCTCATTGCCGCTGACGTGGTCGTGATCGGCCTGCCGATGTACAACTTCAGCGTGCCCGCGCAGTTCAAGGCCTGGATCGACAACATCGTGCGCGTCGGGCGCACCTTCGGCTTCGACCGTTCGCGCGGCGCGGTGCCGTACTGGCCGCTGCTGGCGGACGCGGGCAAGCGCGTGGTGCTGCTGGGCGCGCGCGGCGACCATGGCTACGACGCGGGCGGCCGCGTCGCGCACCTCAACCACACCGAGAGCAGCGTGCGTTCGGCGCTCGGCTACATCGGGATCACCGAAGTGTTCGAGGCGGCGGTGGAGTCCGACGAATTCGGCGGCGAGCAGCTTTCGAATTCGATGCGGCGCGCGGAGCAGCGCGTGGACAGCCTCGTCGATGCGCTGATCGCCCCGCGCGCGCGCTCGGGAGCTGCAGATGTTCGCCGGGTAGACCCGTCTTTGTCCGAATGAAAGTAAGGCAAAGGTGATCATTTTTTCAGGGACATAGAGCTGTTCGTCGCGCCCTGCATCCAAGCCCTTTGCCGGTGCGTGGATCGCACCGATACTGTCCGGAAATTCCCTCCGGCAACGTACCGGTCCGAACAGTTCAATGACTCAAACAGGTTTCTCGAAATTCCGGTTCGGTTTGCACACACGCCTGAGCCTCGGCGTGATGGCGGTGGTCCTGACGGCCACCTTCGCGATTGCCACCTTCGCTCTGCACTTCGTGAAGAGCAACATGCGAGCCTCGATCGAGGCCGAGCAGCTCGCCCGCGTGGCCGCCATCGCCGACTCCATCGACCAGAAATTCGGCAGCCGGCTGATCCTGCTGCAGACCTTCGGCGACAGCGTGGAAGCGCAGGACTTCCAGGACACCGTGCAGCTGCAGGCGTTCCTCGAAAGGCACGCCTCGCTGCGTCAGGCCTTCGACAACGTCGCCTTCCTCGACATGGACGGCAACCTCGTGGCCAACCTCAACGGTGCGAACCGCATCGGTACCGTGAACGTGAAGGATCGGCCCTATTTCCAGCGAACGGTTGCGTCCCGGGCCGGTCTCGTATCTGAGCCTTACCGCAACCGGCTCAACGGGCTGGCACAGGTGGCCATCACCGCACCGGTGCTCGACAACGCGGGGCAGATGAGGTTCGTGATCTCAGGTGCCATCAACCTGAAGGACCGCAACATCCTGGGTGCGCTCGCCGACATCAAGTTCGGCAAGACCGGCTATCTGTTCGTGACGACCGCGGATGGCATCGTGGTCGACCATCCGGACGCCTCGCGCATCCTGAATCACATCCAGGCGAATGGCGGCGGCGACCCCGAGGTCCTTCGCGCGCTGGCCGGCTTCCAGGGCTCGAGCGAGGGCGTCAACGAAGCCGGCGTGCGCGGCCTCTATGCCTTCGACCGTGCCGAGCAGGCGAACTGGATCGTCGGCGCCATGTACCCGCGCAGCGAAGCCTTCGCGGGCATTAACGCCATCGAACGCGGTGCGTGGTTCGGGGCGCTGGCGTTGGCGCTGACCGCGGGCGCGCTGGCCCTCGCGGTGGTGCGCCGGCAGCTGAAGCCGCTGTCCGAACTGCACCAGCACATGCAATCCACCCGGGAGGCGGCTACCGGGACCGCGGCGGCGCGCACCTACGCCTTCGACGAGATCGGCGATCTCTCGCGCACCTTCAACGAACTGATGGCGCAGCGGCGAGCCATCGAGCTCAGCCTGGCGCACAGCGAGGCTCAGGTACGCATCATTGCCGACAACATCCCGGCGATGGTGTCGCACGTCGATGCGTCGATGCGCTACACCTTCGTCAATGCGCACGTGCGGGCCCTGCACAAGGACAAGACGCTGGTGGGCCGCCTGATGCCGGAAGTGCGCGGCCCCGCGGATTTCGCGATGGTGGAGCCGAGCTTCCGGCGCGCGCTGGCCGGCGAGACCGTGATTCTCGAGAAGTCCGGCGACCCGGCGCTGGGCATTGGCGGTCGCACGTTCAAGGCCCACTACATTCCCGACATCGATGCCGACGGCGTGGTGCGCGGCGTGTTCTCGATGACCTTCGACATCACCGAGGACGTGAACATCCGCCGGGCCCTGACCGAGCAGGAAAAGCGGCTGCGCGACGTGACCGACAACATCCCGGCGCTGGTCGGCTACTTCGACCGCGAGCAGAACTGCCTGTTCGCCAACGTCAGGGCGCGCCAGACGGCGGGCCTGGACCAGAGCGCTTCGCTGAAGGGCACGACCCTGCGTTCGGCTCTCGGCAAGGCGGTGCATGCGCAGCTCAAGCCCTACCTGCCCGTGGTGTTCTCGGGCAAGAAGGTGCGTTTCCCGGTTCGCGCTCCCATGCACGGCAGGGAGGGATACTTCCAGGCCAACCTGATGCCGGACAAGAACCTGCGCGGCGAGGTCGTCGGCTTCTACCTCATGTCCTTCAACATCACGGCGCTGAAGCAGGCGGAACTGCGCCTGGCCGAGAGCGAACTGCGCCTGCGCGCCATCACCGACAACATGCCGGCGCTGATCACCTACATCGACCGGGACGAGAAGATCACCTTCGCCAATGCCACCAGCCGCGAATGGCTCGGGCTCGACCCGGCCCAGGTGCTGGGGCGCCAGGTGCAGGACGTGCTGGGCCGCGAGGTGTACGAGTCGCGCCAGCCGATGCTCGCGCGGGCGCTGGGCGGAGAGCGGGCGGAGTTCGAGGCTCGTATGCAGCGCCAGGGCTTCGACCGCATCACGCAGGTCACCTACGTCCCCGATGTACGCGAAGACGGCATGACGCACGGCATTTTCTCGCTGGCGCACGACATCACGGCACTGAAGGTGGTGGAGCACAAACTCATCGAACTGGCGCGGCTCGACACGCTCACCGGCCTGCCCAATCGGCTGGCGTTCAACGAGTACCTGCCCGGAGCGGTGCTACGCGGGCGGCTCGCGGGCAATGCGATGGCGCTGATGTTCCTCGACATCGACCATTTCAAGGCCATCAACGACACGATGGGCCATGCGGTGGGCGATGCGGTGCTCACCGAATATGCGCGGCGGCTGCTGGGCTGCGTGCGCGGTACCGACATGGTGGCCCGGCTGGCGGGCGACGAGTTCGTGCTCGTGCTCGAAGGCCTGACCGCACCGGACACCGCGGCCACCGTTGCGGCAAAGATCGTGGAGCGCGTCCACACGCCGCCCTTCACGGTGGACGGCCAGCGCATCAAGGTGACGACCAGCGTCGGTATCGCGTTTCACCGTGCTGCCGATTCCTCCGTCACCGCAGAGGAGTTGCTGGCGCGGGCCGATACGGCGCTCTACAACGCCAAGGCGGCGGGGCGCGATCGGTTCGAGTTCTTCATGCCTGTTGAGGGGGCGCGCAGTGATCTGATCACGCGGCAGCACTGAGTTCGGCGGCTGCGACCGCCGGTGAATCAAACTCGCGCCGAAGCGCTGTCCCCCAGTACGTTGCGCGGTTCGCGCCGGTCGAGCGAGCGGCTCCACAGCGCGATCATCAGGCCCACCAGCGTGAGCAGCGCCGCCGCCCAGCCCAGCGCGCGCAATCCCGGCCCATGGTCGATCACCACGCCGCCGACCCAGGCGCCGAGTGCGTTGCCGAGGTTGAAGGCAGCGATGTTCAGGCTCGACGCGAGGTTCTGGCCTGCGCCCGAGGCCTTCTCCAGCACCCGCAACTGCATCGGCGCGACGGTGGCGAACGAAGCCACGCCGAGCAGGCCGACGAACCCCACCGCCGTGAACGGCGTGCCGATGGCGAACTGCATCGCACCCAGCACGACGGCCAGCGCAGCCAGCGTACCGAGCACGGCGGCCATCGGCGCGCGGTCGGCCAGCTTGCCGCCCAGGATATTGCCGACGGCCAGCCCGCCGCCAAACACAAGCAGGATCGGCGACACGGCCGACTCCGACAGGCCGGTGATCTGCGTGAGCAAGGGCTGGATGTAGGTGAATACCACGAACACGCCGGCAAAGCCGAGCACCGTCATGGCCAGGCCGAGCAGCACCTGCGGGCGCGCCAGCACGGCGAGCTCTTCGCGCAGCGGCGCGGACCCGGCCTTGCCCTTCACGCGCGGCACGAACACCGCGAGCACCGTGAAGGCCAGCACGCCGATCAGCGTCACGGCCCAGAAGGCCGAGCGCCAGCCGAACTGCAGGCCCAGCCACGCGCCGGCCGGCACGCCGAGCAGCGTGGCGGCGGTCAGCCCGGTGAACATGATCGCGATGGCCGAGGCGCGCCGTTCGGGCGCCACCAGGCCAGTGGCCACCACCGAGCCGACGCCGAAGAAGGTGCCGTGCGCCAGCGAGGTGATGACGCGCGCGGCCATCAGCATCTCGTAGTTGGGCGCCACGGCACAGGCGAGATTGCCGAGCGTGAAGATTCCCATGAGCGCGAGCAGCACGGTCTTGCGCGGCAGCTTGCGGGTGGCGATGGTGAGCACCGGCGCGCCGACCGCGACCCCGAGCGCGTAGCCCGAGATCAGCAGGCCGGCGGCCGTGATGGAGACGTGGAGATCCGTCGAGACCTGCATCAGCAGGCCCATGATGACGAACTCGGTGGTGCCTATACCGAAGGCACCGGCGGTGAGGGCGATTAGAGCGATTGGCATGATGCCCTGTACTGTGCGGACGAAAGCCACTGATGACTAGAATGCCGCAGGTACACATACTTGTGACTCTAATTCATAGATCGGAGGAGCCATGCCGCGCATCGACGTCAACCGTTCCGGCGAAATGGAAGCCTTCGTGCAGGTGGTCGAGTCTGGCGGGTTCTCGGCGGCGGCGCGCCTGCTGGGCATGACGCCCTCGGCCATGAGCAAGCTCGTGGCGCGGCTCGAATTGCGCCTGGGCATCCAGCTCGTGCACCGTTCCACGCGCAAGCTGCAACTTACGCCCGAAGGCACGGAGTTCTACGAACGCAGCCTGCGCGTGCTGGCCGACATTGACGAGGCCGAGCGCTGCGCGGCGGCCGGTGCGGCGGCGCGCGGGCGCGTGAGCATCAATGCCAGCGTCTCGTTCGGGCACCACAAGCTGGTGCCATTGGTGCCGCGCCTGCTCGAACGGCATCCGCAGATCACGCTCGACATTGCGCTGACCGACCGCATCGTCGACCTGATGGATGAGCGCGCGGATATCGCCATCCGCTGGGGCCAACTGCCGTCTTCCGATCTCGTGGCGCGCCGGCTCGGTGGGACCAGCCAGTCCATCGTCGCCGCGCCGGACTACCTCGCGAAGTACGGCACGCCGCGCACGCCGCAGGAGCTGGAAGCCCACAACCGGCTGGGCTGGAGCTACCGGCGCAGTTCGCCCGACTGGCCGCTGCGGGTCGACGGCCGCATGGTGTGGCTGCCCGTGGCCGGTCCGGTGCGCGCGGGCGACGGCGAAACGCTGCGCCGGCTGGCCATCGCAGGGGCTGGCGTGGCGCGGCTGTCGCTGTATCACATCCAGCACGACATCGACGCCGGTCGGCTTGTGCCGTTGCTCGAAGAGTTCAACCCGGGAGAGGTGGAGCCGATCCACGCGGTCTACATCGGCAAGGCCGGCACACTGCCCGCCCGGGTCCGGGCGGTGCTCGACTTTCTGGTGGCGTGCTCGGGGGTGGGCGGCGAGCGCTACACGATCAAGCGGACGGCGCCTATGCCGGCAAACTCCGCCGTCACCTGATCGCCGCGCCGGCAGGGCACGATGCCGACCCACGAGCCGGTGGTGACCACCGTGCCCGCGGGAACGGTCTGGCCGTGTCGGGTCAGGTGGCGCAGCCAGATCGGCAGCAGCCATGCGGGGTCGGCCAGCGGATGCGTGCCTTCGCGCACCACGGTCTCTGCGCCGCCGACCTTCGTTTCGCAGCGCTGCGAGGCCCAGTCGACGGCGGCGTAGGGCGTCCATTCGCCGAGCACGAGTGCGCCGTGCACCTGCGAATCGGCAAGGCGCAGCAGGGCGGGTGTTGCGGCGAGGTCTTGCCAGCGGGAGTCGACGATTTCGACCGACACGGTCATGGCGTCGATGAGCGATGCGGTGTTGTCGTGATCGAGCTGCGCGGCCTGTGCCGGCGCAACGTCCTGTCCGAGCCGCAAGGCGATCTCGGCCTCGATGCCGGGCGCGTGGAACACGAGGTCGCTGAAGTTCGCCGGGCTCCGGCGCACACCGGCAGGAGGCAGTGGCGCATGTGTGAGCGTCGCGCCGCGCGAACCGCCGCCCGACTTCCACGTGCCGGGCACGGGCTGAGCGTCGAACCAGCCGAGCGCGGCCGCGACGGCGTCCTGCACTTCATAGGCCTGGATATCGGTTTCGAGCGCGTCGGTCCAGGGCGTGGCATCGAGGGTGCGGTTGCCGCGGCGCGCGGCCACGAGTGCGTCGGTGAGGGCGGTCTGGGAGGGGGTCATGTTCTGGATCTTCTCAGTTTCTGCTGGCGCGTTGTTCGGGGTGCGTGCACAGGGCACCGGGTACTCCCCTGCGCGAATGTCCCCCGGGCTGCGGCCTCCTCCTTTATTTCGCTGCGCAAGGCACTCCGCCGGCGTGATCGCACCCCGAGCGACCTCAAGCAGTCCCTCAGCTTCTCGCAGGCAGAGCGAACTTCCGCGTATCGGCCGGCGGCGGAATGGGCTGCGTGCCTTCCATGCGGGTGCTGCCGCTGCCGCGGTTGTTCGAGCGCTGCAGTGCGGAGTCGGGCAGCACCGGCGCGGCGTTCACGCCGCGCAGCATGACGTTGTCGGTGTTCGGCTGCGTCTGCAGCTGCTGGCCGCGGATCTCGTCGTAGCGGTCTCTCGTCGTAGCGGTC
>NZ_JBFTJJ010000045.1:0-14924 GCF_056395365.1 Variovorax sp. 10L421 | reverse complement strand
AAGTGGCGGATGAAATGTGACGCGTCGGCGAATCCGCATTCGAAGGCAATCTCGTTGATGCTGATGTCCGAGGTTGTGAGCAGCCATCGCCCGTACTTCAGGCGCAGGGTTCGGTAGTAGTCCGACGGGGTGAAGCCGGTTTCGGCGAGGAAAGCCCGTTCGAGCTGTCGCGGGTTCGAACCYACGAGGCGCGCGATGACGGCGATCTCCAGCGGCGGTGACAGGTTCTTCTCCATCAGCAGCACGACCTGACGCAGCTTGTCCTTCTCGGTCGTGATGTAGCCCAGCGCCTGACGACGCGCCATGTGGCTGCTGGACTTTCGCGGCGCGACGGTCATCTGGTGGATGACCTTGGCTGAGGTACCCGGGCCGCAATGCCGGCGCGCCAGTTCGGCGGCGAGTTCGATGATCGAGATGCCTCCGGCGCAGGTGATGCGATCCCGATCGACGTGGTAGTCGGTGTGAGTAACGAATGGATGGCCCGGAAACATGGCCTTCCAGTCATCGACGTGGAACGGATGAACGCAAGCGACGCGCTCGTCCATCAGTCTGTGACGGGCCAGCACGAAGCTTCCGGTGCAGACGCCGATCAATGGAATGCCGGCCTCCGCCACTTGCTTCAAATAGCGCGGATAGCCCGCGGGGACGCGATCGATCTGCGGTAGCAGACCGCCGATCACCGCCAAGTAGTCAAAGTYGAACGTGGACGAGAAGGCCTGCTGTACCGGCACCTCGATGCCGGAGCTGGCACGCACCGACTCGCCCTCCAGCCCGAGCACGCGCCAGGTGCAACGGACTTGGCGGCTGCGGTCGCCCATGTCGGCGGCGTGGCGCAGCGCATCACTGAGTCCGGCCAGCGACAGCAACGGAAACGTTGGCCACAACACGATGCCAATACGCAGTTCGGCCTGACGTGGCGAGCTGACCCGCGGARGCGACTCGGCATCGAGCCAATCCAGCGTGGCTGTCTGGTGTGGCGGTGGCGCGGGTTCCCCGCCTCGGCGGCTCACCGGGATATCCCTGAATGTCGCATACGTTCTATTGTTGCTCGCACCGATACAGGAGGGTTTCGGCGTTCATTTCTACCATTTGCTCACGTCCTCTTTCTAGCCCTTCAATCTTTTCGGAGCCTCCATGAACATCGGCAAACTGCCCCGCCCCCTGTGTGCCCTGCTCACCCTCGTCGGCCTGCTTGCGAGTGTGCAGGCTCAAACCATCGAGGTGAACAAGCTGACGATCGCCTTCACCGGCGACATGCCCGGAACCGGTTATCAAGACGGCAAGATGATTGGCTACGACGGCGAGATCCTACAGCGCGTGGCCGACGCGCTGAAGCTGCAGGTCAAGCCTGCGCTGATGGAGTGGTCGGGCACGATCGCGTCCGTGCAAGCCAAACGCGTCGACGTGATGGCTGGCACCATGGGCTGGACCGAGCAGCGCTCGAAGATCATGACCTTGAGCGACCCGATCCACTACTTCAAGAACGGGATCATGCAGTCGTCCAAGACCAACTGGGCGACGCTAAAGGACCTGGAAGGCAAGAAGGTTGGCACGATCACCGGCTTTTCCTTCATTCCCGAGCTGCGCAAGATCACCGGCCTGCAGCTCAGCCAGTACGACACTTCAGACGCAGCGGTGCGCGACCTGCTCGCCGGCCGTATCGATGCCGTGATCGGCGACCCGCCGGTCGTGCAGTACGCCATCTCGCGCAACCCGCAATGGAACTTGCGCTTCAACGCCTTCACCGACAACAACCCAGACTTCCCGCTGCTCACCGGACTTGGTCAGGTGGTGTTYGGCCTTAACAAGGACAGCCCGGAACTGGCTAAGGCAGTGAACGCCGAGATCGCCAAGCTCTGGCAGGGCTGCGAGATCAAGAAGATCGGCGAACGTTACGGCCTGGTGCAAGACGTCTGGTATGTGCCAGTCGGCAAGAACTTCCGCGCCAGCGTGGATCGCCCGGCCGGCTGGCAATTGCCCGGCTGCAAGTAAACCGGTCCGTCATTCAGGCCACGTCAGTCGATGAACGCTATCGCTCCAGCCATCACCCCAGCCAGCGCGCAAGCGCTGCTRCGCGTCCAGTCCCTGCGCAAGTCGTTCGGGAGCCTGGACGTGCTCAAGGGCATCTCGTTTGATCTGCAGCGCGGCGAGACGCTGGCGTTGCTGGGCCCCAGCGGCTCGGGCAAGTCCACCTGCCTGCGCTGCTTGAACTACCTGGAAAAACCCACGGAAGGCTCAGTCTTTCTAGAAGACGAGCGCATCGGTCAGGTGCCGGATCGGCGTGGTGAATTGCGCCTGATGACGGACACCGAACTGGCGCCGCAGCGTGCCGAGATGGCGATGGTGTTCCAGCTCTTCTATCTGTGGCCGCATCTGAGCGTGCGCGACAACGTGGCGCTCGGTCCGATCAAGTGCGCGGGCCTGAGCCGCGCCGAGGCCTACAACCTGGCCGATGAGATGCTGGAGAAGGTGCATCTGCGCCAYAAGGCCGAAGAGTACCCGGAGCGCCTGTCCGGCGGCCAGCAGCAGCGGGTCGCGATCGCGCGAGCGCTGGCGCAGCGGCCCAAGGTGATGCTGTTCGACGAACCAACCTCGGCGCTCGACCCGGAACTGGTCGGCGAGGTGCTGGGCGTCATCAAGGAACTCGCGGAAGAAGGCCGCTCGATGATCCTGGTCACACACGAGATCAGCTTCGCTCGCGAGGTGGCCGACCGGGCGATCTTCATGGACGGCGGACACATCGTCGAGCAGGGCACGGCCATCGAGGTCATCGACCGGCCGCAGGCGGCGCGCACCAAGGCCTTCCTGTGTCAGGCGGGCGGCCGTGTCTCGTCTCAGCGCTGAAAAACCTGAGCGGTGATGAATACCTTTCTTGCCATCATCAAGACCTTGTCTGTCGGCGCGCTGACGGCCTTGCAGGTCTCTGTGGGCGCATTCCTGATCGCGGCGCTGTGCGGGCTGGCATTGGCGCTGGCGCGCACCTTCACTCACCGCCGCCTCGTGCAAGGCGCCATCGCGGCCTACAGCGAATGGATGCGCAACGTTCCGGCGCTGGCGCACTTGTTCGTCCTGTACTTCGGGCTCGCGTCCRCCGGCGTCCGGCTGTCGCCGGTGACAGCTGCCTGCGTGGGCTTAGGCCTGGTCGGGGCGGCCGTGTTGTGCGACATCTTCACGGCCGGATTGAGGTCCTTGCACACTGGCCAGCGCGAAGCTGCATTGGCCATCGGCCTCACGCCGACGCAAGTGCTGCGCTGTGTGCTGCTACCGCAGATGCTGCGTGTCACCTTGCCGTCGCTGGGCAACTACGGCAGCCAACTGGTCAAGGACACCTCCATTGCGTCGGCCATCGCTGTTCCCGAAATCATGTTCTACGCCCGCAACCTCGTGACTTCCACCTTCGAGACCACGCTGATCTATCTGGCCGCAATRGCACTCTACGCCGCCATCGTTCTGCCGATCATCTGGGGCTTCGCGAATGTCGAGCGCCGACTGGGAGTGGGTCGATGATCGAATTCTTCGCCACCTGTGCCGACTACTGGGGGGACTGGAGCGGGCGCCTGTGCAGCGCCGCGCTGGTGACCGTGGCACTGTCGCTCGCCGGCTTCGGCCTGGCGGCATTGCTCGGTTCACTGTTGACCTGGGCGCAGCGCAGGGGATCCCGCGGGCTTCAGCGCACCGCCGGCGTCTATGTGCAGTTCATCCGATCGGTGCCGCTGCTCGCGCTGCTACTGGCCATCTACTTCGCGCTGCCACAGGCCGGCGTCACGCTGTCGGGATTCTGGGCAGGCGTGTTGGGCCTGGGTCTGCAGGGGTCGGCCTACGTGGCCGAGATCCTGCGCAGTGGTCTCGGTTCAGTGCACAGGGGCCAGCGCGAGGCGGGCCTAGCCGTCGGCATGACGCCGCGGCAGGTCTTCGTGAACGTGAGCGCGCCGCAAGCCCTGCGCGTGATGATGCCGCCGTTGCTCAATGCCTATGTCTCGCTGCTGAAGGACAGCTCGCTGTGCGCGCTAATTGCTACCGATGAGCTGATGCTCACCGCGCGAGCGATCAGCAGCGAGTCCTTCCTGCCGCTGCACATCTTCCTGCTGGTGGGCCTCTTCTACTTCGCCATTGCATTCCCGCTGTCGCTGCTCTCGCGCTGGCTGGAGGCGCGGTTGGCGCGCGGCCGCCGTGTGATGGGCGGCGCAAACTGAGCGATGACGATGGCAGACACGTCATGCGCCGATCTCCGACGCGACGACCTCACGAACCCGTAATGAACATTCCCTATCTCGACGACGCGCGCATCGACGCGCTGCTGGTTGTCCCTGGCTGCGCGTCCGCGCTCGAAGCTGCCTTCACCGACCTCGCCCTTGGCCGYGCTACGGTGCATGCCCGGCATCGCACCGATTGCAGCGCAGTCAAGCTCAGCACGATGGGCGCGCTGTGGTCAGCGCGCCAGGTGTGGCCTGCGGTTGGCTTGCACTGGAGCGCAGCGGCCTGGCGAACTGGTCCGGCGCCACGAACCACGCTGCGTTCTGAAGGACCTGTGCCATGACCACCCTGGACACTGAACTCGCATTCGCAACCATCGGACGCCTGCAGGCACTRCTCGATGCCGGCGAAATCTGCAGCCGCGAACTGGTCGATTTGCATTTGTCGCGGATCGCGCGGCTGGACCCGGGCCTACACGCCTACGTCGATGTGCACGTGGCACAGTCCCAGTCCGCGGCCGATGGCCTCGATGCACTGCGGCGGGCCGGCGTGAAGCTCGGTCCGCTGCATGGCGTGACCGTAGCGGTCAAGGACCTGTTCGACATCGAGGGCTGGCCCACATCGGCGGGGTCGGTCGCACGGCCGCCCCGAATCGGCGAGGTCACCGCCACGGCCGTGCACAGGCTGCGGCAGGCCGGCGCAGTGGTGCTCGGCAAGACGCACACGGTGGAGTTCGCGTTCGGCGGATGGGGCACGAATGCCGTGATGGGGACGCCCTGGAACCCCTGGGACCTGACGACACGACGAGTGCCAGGTGGCTCGAGCAGCGGCTCCGCAGTGGCGGTGGCCGCCGGGATGGCGTGCGCGGCGATCGGCACGGACACCGGCGGCTCGGTGCGCATCCCGGCCGGGCTGTGCGGCGTCGTCGGACTCAAGACCACACACGGCATGGTGAGCCGTCACGGCCTRGTCGAGTTGTGCCCGACGCACGACACGGTCGGGCCGATCACGCGCGACGTTGCTGACTGCGCATTGCTGCTCGATGTGATCGCAGGGCCCGACCCGCTCGACGCGGCATCGCGTTCGTCTCCGGTGCGAAGGCTCGCGCCATCGCTGCGCTTTCCAGTCGCGGGTATGCGGGCGTGGGTGCTGCCGGACGGAGAGCGGCAGCATGTGGACGCCGAGGTGCTCTCGGTCTATGACGCGGCGTTGCAAGCCTTCCAGGACCTCGGCGTCACGCTGGTGCGCCAGCCCTTGCCGACGTCGCTGACCGAAGCGATGCAGATCGCAGGTCAGTTGATGAGCGCCGAGGGTTACGCGAATCTCGGCGCGCTGTTCGAGCGCGACGACCTGGACTTCGATCCCCATGTGCGGCGCCGCATTCTGCTCGGACGCGACATCAGCGCGGCCCGCTACCAGCAACTGCTCGCCGCTCGGGCGCACGCCCAGGCGGCGATGCAGCAAGCCATGATGAACGTGGACGTCTGCATCTTCCCGACCAATGCCATCGCAGCGATTCCGGTGTCCGATGTSGACGAACTGCTCACGCCACTGTCGCTTTTGGGGCGTTTCGTGAACTTGCTCGATCTCTGCTCACTGGCCTTGCCCGCCGGCTTCACGCGACAAGGCTTGCCGGTGTCAGTGCAGGTGATTGGTCCCGGCCTCGGCGAACTGCAGGCCTTGCAGCTGGGCCACGCATACCAGCAAGCCACGTGCTGGCACCTGGCTCACCCGCGGGGCCTGGACTGAACGCGATGATCAGCAGGTGGCTTAGTTCCGATGACCCTAGTGCTCCAGTCGATGGGGTTCAGTCCAAGCCGCTGCGTCGGCCCAACTCGCCGAGCGCTCTGTACTCAGTCGGCGTCAGGCCCTTGCGTTTGAGGAAGTGCCTGTTGAAATTCGAAATGTTGTTGAAGCCGACGGCATAGCAGATGGCGCTGATCTGCCGGTCGCTATGGAGGAGCAACTGGCAGGCCTTGGCCACCCTCAGCTCGGCAACGAAGGCGGTGAATGTTCTGCCGGTGAGCTTGCGGAACTGGCGGGAAAGCGCCGCCTCGTGCATCCCGACCATGGCGCCGATCTCGGGCAGGCTGAATTCCTGCATGTAGTTCACCCGGAGGTAGTCCAGCACGGCGTAGATCTTTCCCGACCGGCAGCCGGCCAGGGGTTGCGCCTGCCCGTACTTCAGCTTCGTCAGGACCCTTGTGTCCTTCCATCGCGCGAGCTCGTCCAGAAGCGCCGAAAAAACCGAAAAGCGCTCCAGCCCTCGGCTTTGCTCGATTCGCGCCAAGTACTTCATAGCGGCTTCCCGGAACCCGACGAACTCGACGCCCTGATGGGCCCTGTCCAGAAGGCTTTCGGCCTCGCGCAGCTCCGGCAGCAGGACCATGCTCTTGCGCAAGGGTGCATCGGCGAATCGCAGAACGGGATTCGTCGCCGCGCGAGCGCCATCGGCCGTGCCCGTGAACCGGAAGTTGTGCGGCAGGCGCGGGCCGATCAGGACGACATTGCCCGATGCGAAGCTGTGGATCTCGTCACCGACGAAAGCACAAGCAAACGGAGCCATGATGACGTG
The DNA here is from genome assembly GCF_056395365.1 of Variovorax sp. 10L421. Classification (NCBI taxonomy): domain Bacteria; kingdom Pseudomonadati; phylum Pseudomonadota; class Betaproteobacteria; order Burkholderiales; family Comamonadaceae; genus Variovorax; species Variovorax sp. 10L421. Next base: position 8,155 of record NZ_JBFTJJ010000045.1, on the reverse strand, counting down.
GAGTTCGAAATCCTGGTGGTAACGCAAGCGCCCGGGTTGCCATGGCACGCCATGCTCCGAAAAAGACAGGCAGGAATTCATGTCGAACAGCGACTGGCGAGGCTGCRGGTTCCTCGACTGCCTGTCGTCGAATTCGGGAAGCTGCAGCAAGGGATTGCAATCTTCCCCACTGGCGGCAACCGCCGGTTGTCGGAATCTCATCTGCATGATCTGAAGGCTATCTCGCCGGCGTCGACACCGATGTCCTGCGAACGCAGCGGGCGCCCGCCTATTTCACCGAGGAAACGATGGATACGCCGTGGTCGGCCAGGTGCAGGCTCACTGGCGCGCCATGCGCCAAGGTCTGCCTGACTTCTGGCGACACCACGAAGATCTCGCCGAGCTGGCTGGAGAACGTGTACTCGACRGTGCTGCCAACGTAGGTTCTCTTGATCACCCGCGCCGCGAGGCCGTCGTTGGAGACGGGCCTGATGACCCAGGCCTCCGGACGCACCGCGACCTTCACGGGGCCCTGACCGATTCCCGCAGGTGCGGCGATGCTCAGGGTACCCAGGCCAACCCGTCGCTGTTCATCGCAAAGCCCATCGAACAGCATGGCCTCGCCCATGAAGCCCGCAACGAATTCGGATTGCGGCGATTCGTACAGTTCGTGCGGTGCCCCGCGCTGCGCGATCACCCCCTGATCCATCACGATGATGTGATCGCTGACCGCCAGCGCCTCGCTTTGGTCATGCGTCACGTAGGCCACCGTCAGGGAAAGGCGCTGCTGCAGCGAGCGGATCTCCTCGCGCATGGAGCGCCGCAGCCGGGCATCCAGGTTGGACAGCGGCTCGTCGAACAGGAGCACAGCAGGCTCCAGCGCAAGCGCACGCGCCAGCGCGACCCGCTGCTGCTGGCCACCCGAGAGCTCACTGGGCATGCGCTCGTTCATGCCCTTGAGGCCCACGGTCTCGAGCATCAGCCCCGCCTTTTCCYTGGCCTGAGGCGTTGGCAGGCCTGACATGCGCAGCCCGTAGGACACGTTCTCGATGACGCTCATGTGCGGGAACAACGCATAGCTCTGGAACACAAGGCTCACGTTCCGCAGCGCCGCACCGAGCGTGGTGACATCCGTGCCGTCGATGAAGATGCGGCCCGAGCTGGGGCTTTCCAGGCCCGCGATCATCCGCAGTGTCGTGGTCTTTCCGCATCCCGACGGTCCGAGGATGGTGGTCAGCGTTCCCTTCGGAACACCGAAGCTGATGTCCTTGACGACCATCGGCGCGCCGGCACCCGTGCCGTAGCTCTTGGAGACGTTCTTGAATTCGATGCCGTACATGAGTTTCTTTCGCTGGAGGATTGGGATCACGGCGATGCAGTTGCCGCCGGGCTGCGATGCACGTCGGACGCGCCGGCGGGTGTTGCCGCCGCGGAAGCTCTTCTGCCCAGGCGGCGATTTCCGACCCGCCACTGGACCAGGCCCGTGACCAGTGCCATCAGGACGATCAGGACGGTGCTGTATGCCAGGGCCACGCCATAGTCGCCCTGGCCCACTCGCCCGATGATGAAAGTAGTGGCCAGTTCCGTCTCGGCCGTCACGAGGAAGATCACGGCGGAAACGGTGGTCATCGATCTCACGAAGCTGTAGATGAGCGATGCGGCCAGAGCAGGCTTGAGCAGCGGCAGCGTGACCGACCAGAGCGTCCGYGCCGTCGARGCGCGAAGCATCAGCGAGGCCTCGTCGAGCGACTTGTCGAGCTGCTTGAATGCCGCGGCACCGGCCCGCACGCCCACCGGGAGATTCCGGAAGATGAAGCACATCACGATGATCAGGCCGGTGCCGGTCATCTCCAGCGGCGGAACGTTGAACACCAGGACATAGCTGACGCCCAGGACGGTCCCCGGAATCGCGAAAGCCATGAGCGCCGAGAACTCGAACACGCCCTGCGCGCGGAACTGGACACGGGCCAGCAGCCAGGCGATCAGCAGGCCCATGGCTGCCGTGAGCGGTGCCGCAATCGCGGCCAGCCGCACCGTCGTGAAGAGCGAGTCCCAGGCCACGCCGATCCATTGCACGGCACCACCCTCGATCGCAACCTCGAAGGCCGTGCGGAAGTGGGCAAGGGTCGGCGAATAGTTCCGTCCCCAGGTCTGCACAAAGCCGCCGCAGAACGCGAAGACGTAGACAACCAGAGTGAAGATCAGCCAGGGCACGACCACGCACAGCGCCGCGCGCCGCAGCCCGTCGGGCAGGCGCATCGCAAGCCCTGCGTCGCCCTTGCCCGAAACGGTGGTGAAGTTCTTCCGGCCGAGGACGCGGCGCTGCAGCGCGAAGACGCCCAGGGCGAACACGGTGAGGATGAGCGCGAGCGCGGCTGCCCTGCCCTGATCGAACTGGGCGCCGACGATGGCGAAGAAGATCTCCGTGGACAGGACCGAGAACTGCCCGCCGACGACGATCGGGTTGCCGAAGTCGGCGATGCTCTCGATAAAGCCGACGAGAAACGCATTCGTGAGCCCCGGCAGCATCAACGGGAAGGTGACGTACAGGAAGGTGCGCCAGCCGCCCGCGCGCAGGGTCTGCGATGCCTCTTCGAGCGAAGGGCTGATGCCCTCGATGACGCCGCGCACGATCAGGAAGGCGATCGGTGTGAACGCGAACAGCTGCGCAAGCCAGACGCCGAACCAGCCATAGAACCAGCGCGTAGGCTCCACGCCGAAGGCCCACTCGATCAGTTGGTTGACGATGCCCGCCCTCCCGAACAGGAGGATGAGGCCCAGTCCCACGACGAAGGGAGGCGTGATGATGGGCAGAGGCGCGAGGAATCGAAGCGCGTTGCGGATTCTGGAGTCGCTGCGGTTCTCGATCAGGGCCAGCAGCGTTCCAAGCACCGTCGTTGTGAGGCCGGTCAGCGTGGCCAGTGCCAGCGTGTTCCACGCGACGCCGCAGCTCTGCGCGGAGTATGCGCAGCCGATGCCCCAGATCCGCTCGCTCGCGATCCGTGCGAGCCAGGCCGCAACACTGGGGTGGCCGCTGTCGTCGAGGAAGGCGCTGGACAACGACCTGAAGACCGGAAAGGCGACGAAGGTGACCAGCAGACTGCTGGCGCCGAGCACCGCCGCCGCGACGAACAGGTCGCCGCGGAATGCGCCGGTTCGCGCCATGCCGAATGCGGCCAGCATAAGAAGCGAACACAGCACCAGCATGGCCCCCCAGCCGAAACCTGGCTGGCTTGCGCCGTGGATCACGCTAGTTGCGGGCAATCCGATGGCGAAGCCCTGGAGAAGCATTCCCGCCACGCCCAGCGCGCTGCACCAAGCGAGGAGGCGGCCCTGGGCGACCCCCGGCGTCATGCGCAGGGATACCAGCGCAACGACCAGCGGCCAGACCCCCACGGCAAGCCAGGGACGCCGATGCAGCAGAATCTGGGCGAGCGCGCTGGAGCTGTCATGCCCGGCAAACAATTCGCCGATGCYCTGGAGTCCGGACAAGCCTTCGGGCAGCGCATACCAGGGGAGGACGCAGAAAGCGACGAGGCCGATGRTCGACCAGACCRCGATCGGTCGGTTGTTGTCGTTGAGTTTCATGCCGGACCGATCAACGTGGCAGGGAATTGACCTCGCGGTCCCAGCGTTCGATCAGGCGCTTGCGCTCTGCCGATTGCCCGTACTTCGCGTAGTCGTAGTCGATGAGGCGGATCTTGCGGAAATCGGGAACGTGGCTGTCCAGCCTGGCCGACTTGTTCGAGGGCAGCTGGAACTGATGCGCCGCGGCTGCCAGCTGCTGCGCCGCCGGCGTCAGGGCCCACTCATAGAACTTCCTCGCGTTATCGAGGTTGCGTGCGCCCTTGACGATCGACATCGATCCGATCTCCGCGCCCGTTCCCTCGCAGGGTGTCGCGGTCGCGATCGGAAAGCCCTGCATCTGCTCGCTGGGCGCGTCATGGACGAAGCTGATGGAAACAGTGGTCTCACCGCGGGCCGCAGCCTTGATGGGACCCGTGCCGGAGCGCGCGTACTGCCCGACGTTCCTGTGCAGAGCCTTCATGTACTCGAAAGCCTTGTCCTCCCCCATCAGCTGCACCAGGGTCGCGATCATGGTGTAGGCGGTGCCCGAGCTCGCCGGGTTGGCAACCTGGATCTCGCCGCGCAGCGCCGGTGAGAGCAAGTCCTTCCAGCACTTGGGCTCGGGCAGCTTCTTCTTCGCCAGCAGCTCGGTGTTGAATGCAAAACCCAGCGGACCGGAGTACACGCCGACGGTCCGCCATTTCGATTGTTCGGCCTGCGACTGCGACCAGGCGTGGAGCTGCGGGAGGGACGGCGACCTGTACTCGAGCGTCAAGTCCTGCTCCGCGGCCTGCAGATGGGGATCGCCCGTGCCGCCGAACCACACGTCGGTCTTCGGATTGCTGCGCTCCGCCAGCAGCTGCGCCAGCGCCTCGCCACTGCCTCGCTTGAGCACATTGACCTTGATGCCGGAACTGCGGGCGAAGGTCGTGCTCATCAGCGAGCACCATTCGTCCTGGACGGAACAGATGACGTTCAGCTGGCCTGCGCCCTGCGCGTGGGCGACAGGCACGCCGGTCAGACCGGTCATGCCTGCCATGGCGAGGACCGCGAGAGCGGCAAGCGCGTTTTTCTTCTTCATGTTCGTCTCCTTGACGGTTGAAACCAGAGAAATTTGTGAAAGCACTGCCCCCAGCCACGCGAAGGCTGTGAAAAGGCACGGATTGAAGGACGCGGCAAGCGCAGCGATGCGGCACGCCGCGCCGTCGGCGGTCAGGGCCCCTGGCTCCAGCGAACCACGGCGTCGACGCCGATGACGCGGCCGCCGTCGACGCGGTTGTGAATCTCCATGGTCGCGCCCATGGCTTCCGCGATCTGCCGACAGATGGACAGCCCCAGCCCAACACCGCCCTTGGTCGCCGAGAACGCCTGGAACAGCCTCGGGCGCAACGCATCGTCCAAGCCGGGCCCACCGTCCCACACCACCAGTTCGATCGTTGCGGCATAGGCGCGCATCAGGATGCCGAGCCGGCCGCCGTCGGGCGTGTGATGTATCGCGTTCGCAAGCAAGTTGCGAAGCAGCTCGCCGAGCATGAGCGGATCGCCGGTGGCGCCAAGCCCATCGTCGCCTTCGAGCGCGAAGTCCAGGCGCTTGGCCGCGACGAGCGGTGCGAGCTCCATTACCGCGTCCAGGGCCACGGCGTGCAGCAGCACGGTCTGCAGCCGGCCCGCACGCTTGATCTGCTCGAGCTTGCTCAGGCTGAGCAGCTGATTGGCCATGTCCGTCGCCCGATCCACCGTATGCAGCATCTGCGGCAGGATCTCGGAGGCCGGCACATCGCCCGCGATGGCCGACTGCAGCTGAGTCCGGAGCACCGACATGGGGGTGCGCAGCTGGTGCGACGCGTCGGCGAGGAAGCGGCGCTGCTCTTCCACCCATTCGCGCTGCCGCAGATGGAGTTCGTGCATRCGCGCCATCGCCGGGCGCAGCTCGGACGGCCCGTCGTAGAGACCGACATCCAGTTGCGGCGCATCGAGGGCCTGGCGGGCACGCTCCAGCCATCGCGAGGTCATGGCCACACCCGAGATCACCACCAGGGACATGCCGACGGCTGCCACGCCGATCCATCCGAGCAGCTGCCCGGGGAGCTCGTCCCAGACCTCGAAGCGTGCACGCATCGGTTCGGCAAACTGGACGACCACCTTCCGGTCAGGAGCGTGGGCGTCCTTTCGCAGGGCCGCCACGGCCCGCACGGAGGTCCCGCTCCGCTGGCTCACATAGAAGCGGGGATCACCGGACTCCGGCAGGGTCGCCGTCCACGGAAATGCCTCGAGCATGCGGTCGCCCGCGATCAGGCTTCCGTCGATGGCACTGACCCGATAGAACGATGGCACCGGCGGCACCGGGCCCTGAACGCCTTGCACCTCGCCACCGCCTGCCGCGTCGATCCGCCCAAGCTTCGCGACGAGGCGGGCATCCTGCTCGCGCGCCAAGGTGATCAGGCCCGCCACCAGATGGACGAGCACGAGGCACGCGATCAGGAGCCATAGCCCCCCGAGGAGCCATAGAAGCAGGAAGTGCCGAAGCGACCCAGCGCGCGGCGGTTGAAGCGGCGACTTCATGTCAAGGGGATGGACGCTGCGCTGCCACCGACGCGTCGTCGCACAACAGATATCCGACTCCCCGCAGGTTCAGCACCTCGACATTCGCGCCGACCAGCTTCTTCCGGAGCCGGTGTACGACGACGTCGATGGCGTCCGCCTGCGCCGCGTCCGCGCCGAACACCGCGTCCCTCAGTACCTCCCTGGGGACGACGTGCTCGACGCGTGACATCAGCTTTTTCAGGAGATCGGCCTCGCGCTGCGAGAGATCGAGCGGACTCTGGTCCTTGTAGAAAACATTGGCTGACGCCTCGTAGCGCAGTCGTCCGCACCTGAACTCCCCGTCGCGCCCGAAGCGGCGGGTCAACGCGCCAACGCGCGCGATCAACTCCTCCAGGTCGAACGGCTTGGCCAGATAGTCATCGGCCCCTGCGTTGAGACCGGCGATCCGGTCCCCGACAGCGCCCCTGGCAGTCAGCACGAGCACCGGGGTCGCATTTCCGTCGCCGCGCAGACGGTGAAGGAGCTCGAGCCCGTCGAGCCCGGGAAGCGAGAGGTCGAGCACGATGATGTCGAAGCTCTTCTTGCGAGCCGCGGCCAAGGCCTCGACGCCGTCGCTGCAGCACAGCAGTTCGAAGCCGCGCGACGACAAGCTGCGGGAGAGCACCCCCGACAGGTCAAAGTCGTCTTCCACGAGCAAAAGCTTCATGGACGAATGGTGCCATCAAGGGCCTTGCCATGAACTGGGGCTTGCACCACGCACAGTCGAAAGACAGTCGAAAGAAAGACCGCCCGGCCTGAAGCCGATGCCGCCGGGCTCGCACTTGCGCCCCGGGCGACCGGCACGTTCATGGCCGCCGGCATCCATCTTCCGGACTCGAGTCTTTCAACATGCTTTCGCACAGTCACCGTGCTTTTCCTCTCGGCACCAGCGCATGACGACTCAATCATGGATTCGGGGCTGCGCATCTGGCTGCTCAGGTGTCCGCTCCCTTGCCCACCAACGACACATGCTGAAAAAGCATCAGGAGACACAGTGAAACGACGTCATTTTTTGATCGGGGCCGGCGCTGCCGGATGCACACCCGCCTGGGCGCAAGGCACGCCCCAGGCCGCAAAACCGCCCGGGCCTCAGCCCACCGCCCGGCTGGCCTTCGGACTCATCAGCCCCCGGGATCCCGAAGTCATGCTGAAGAACTGGAATCCGTTCCTCGATCGGATGGCGCTTGCAACGGGTACYTCGATAGACCGGCGCGTGTTCGGCGCCGCCGACGAGATCGTGAAGGAATTCGCAGCGGGGAGCATGGATGTAGCGTGGCTCGGAAATGCAGCCGCGCTGGACGTCGTGGAGATGGGGGTCGGCAGCGTATTCGCCACCATGGTGAACCAGGGCAAGGCTTCCTATCGCTCGATCCTCATCGTGCCGCAAGACAGCAAGCTGCGCGATCTCGAGGACCTGATCCGCTCGGCCCCGCAGCTGCGCTTCGGCGATGGCGACGAAAAGAGTGCTTCGGGACATCTCGTCCCGATGTACTTCGCTTTCGTCAAGAAGGGAGTGATCGACCCGGCGGGACTGTTCAGGGAAGTCCGGCGCGGAAGCCACGAGGCCAACCTGCTGGCCGTTGCCAAGGGGGAGGTCGATGTCGCGACCAACAACACTTCGGAGCTGGACAACCTTCGCTCCCGGCGCCCGGCCGACGCCGCGAAGATCCGCGTGCTGTGGGAGTCGCCTGACATTCCCGAATCCCCGATGGTCTGGCGCACCGAGCTGCCGCAGCAGCTGAAACAGAGGATCGCCTCATTCACCTACGGATTCGGTACCAAGGATCCGGAGGAGAAAAGGATCCTCTGGGACATCAACAAACTGACCGGCTGGCGCCAGTCCTCGAACCGGCAGCTCATCACCATCGCGAACCTGGAAATGTTCAAGGCGAGCCAGCAGATCATGCGCGACCCCGGGCTGAGCGAGAAGGAGCGGATGCAGAAGGCCGGCGCGGTCATGCAGCGCGGCTCGAGGATGGAGCAGCTGCTGCGATCTACGAGCTAAGAATGATCTGAACAAGTCCAC
>NZ_JBFTJJ010000044.1:0-15760 GCF_056395365.1 Variovorax sp. 10L421 | reverse complement strand
GGTGATGGGCGCTTCGAGCCAGAAGCTCGCAGCCAGGCCGCCGCCGAGGTCTTCGGTGCCCCGAAAGCCGATGCGGCTGGAGTTGTAGCCGGAGTTGGCCAGGCTGGTCTTGCTGGACTTCACCGATGCGCCGGTGGCCGCGTCGCGCGCGGTCGCCGACTGGTAGGTCAGGCCCGCGTCGACGACGCCGAACAACGTGACGGACGATTGGGCAGAGGCCAGCCCGCAGACGGCCAGGGCAGCGTATGCCGTGAGGGTTTTCTTCATTCAGAGTTCTCCAGTTTCAGCGGCTCTTCATCGAGCAGCCGGCACGCATCGTCTCGCTCAAATTCGGAGGAATTTGGTGGACGCCTCCTGCTTTGCACGGACTGTTGTTTGCCTGCACACCACCGTAGGAAACACCTCGCACAAGAAGTCTCCCCAAAGCCGCGCGATGCTCGGTGGCCGAAGGAGTCCTCCATGGCCATTGCCTTGCAAAGCACCATCGCCACCTCGCTGGGCGTGCAGCAACTCGCCAGCGCATTCAGCCCCGCCTTTTCCTACCTGCGCGTTCCTCGCAACCTCATCATCCCGATGCCCGAAGGGCACGCGGCTGCAGGAGCGCGCGCGAGGTGAAAGATCCCGCATGGCGCGAAAAAATCTGCCGGGCCGCCGGCACCGAAACCGTGCCGGCGTGGACGGCCACAAACGCCATGGGGTTGCAGTAAGGCAAAGACCCCGAGCACCCCGGGGCAGCCGGAGAAAAGTCCCAAATTTCTCCGACATTGGCAAGGACCATGCGGCGATGCACTTACCGAAGTCCCTCGCAGCGGCATCCGCGCTGCTCGCCTCGCTCGCAGCCTCTCCCGCCTGGGCCGTCGAACCGTTCACCGTCAAGGACATCCGCCTCGAAGGCCTGCAGCGCGTCGAACCCGGCACCGTCTTCGCCACCATGGGCCTGCGCACCGGCGACACCTACAGCGACGAACGCGGCAGCGCCGCCATCCGCGAGCTTTTCAAGCTCGGCCTCTTCAAGGACGTGCGCATCGACGTCAACGGCAGCGTGCTGGTGGTGATCGTGGAAGAACGCCCCTCGATCGCCGACGTCGACTTCGTGGGCGCCAAGGAGTTCGACAAGGCCGCGCTGCAGAAGGCGCTGCGCGAGGTGGGCCTCGCCGAAGGCCAGGCCTACGACAAGGCACTGGCCGACCGCGCCGAGCAGGAGCTCAAGCGGCAGTACATCAGCCGCAGCCTCTACAACGCGCAGGTCGTCACCACCGTCACGCCGCTGGAGAACAATCGCGTGAACCTGACCTTCACGGTGACCGAAGGCGATTCCGCACGCATCAAGGAAGTGCACGTGGTCGGCAACAAGGCCTTCAGCGAAAGTACGCTGCTCGACCTGTTCGACCAGGACAGCGGCGGCTGGCTCGCCTGGTACACCAAGTCGAACCAGTACTCACGCACCAAGTTCAACGGCGACCTCGAGACGCTGCGCTCGTACTACATCACGCGCGGCTACCTGGAGTTCCGCATCGAGTCGACGCAGGTCGCCATCTCGCCCGACCGCCAGGCGCTCACCCTCACGATCAACATCACCGAAGGCGAGAAGTTCGTGGTGGCCGGCGTGAAGCTCTCGGGCGACTACATGGGCCACGAGGACGAGTTCAAGACGCTGGTGACGATCCGTCCCGGCACACCCTACAACGGGGAGGACGTGGCCGCCACCACCAAGGCCTTCACCGACTACTTCGGCACCTTCGGCTACGCCTTCGCGCGCGTGAGGGCCGAGCCCGAGATCGACCGTACGAACAATCGCGTCACGCTGGTGCTGAAGGCCGAGGCCTCGCGGCGCGCGTACGTGCGCCGCATCAACATCGGCGGCAACGCCCGCACGCGCGACGAGGTGATCCGCCGCGAGTTCCGCCAGTACGAAGGCGCCTGGTACGACGGCAACAAGATCCGCGCCTCGCGCGACCGCATCGACCGCCTGGGCTTCTTCACCGAGGTGAACGTCGACACCATCGACGTACCCGGCTCGCCCGATCAGGTCGACCTGGCAGTGAACGTGACCGAGAAGCCGACCGGCTCGCTGCAGCTGGGCGCGGGCTACTCGTCCACCGACAAGGTCTCGCTGAGCTTTGGGATCACGCAGGAGAACGTGTTCGGCAGCGGCAACTACCTGGGGTTGAACGTGAACACGAGCTCGTACAACCGCACCGTCTCGCTGACGGCGACGGACCCGTACTTCACCAAGGACGGCATCTCGCGCACGATCAACGTGTTCCACACCACCACGCGGCCCTACTACGAGGCCGACGGCAACTACAAGCTCGCGAGCGACGGCGGCTCCGTGCGCTTCGGCTTCCCGGTGGGCGAGCAGGACACGGTGTACCTCGGCATCGGCGTGGAGCGCTATTCGTTCACGCCCGGCACCAACGGCACCTACACGCTGGTCAATGGCTCGTACGTGTACACCGCCACGCCGCAGGCCTACCTCGACTATTTCAAGTGCACGGGCACCGTGCCGAGCGTGACCTGCGCCAATTCGAGCGTGCTGGGCATCCCGGCCACGCTGGGCTGGTCGCGCGACGACCGCGACAGCGCGCTGGTGCCCACGCGCGGCAAGCTGCAGAGCGCCAACCTCGAAATGGGCGTGGGCAGCGAGCTGCGCTACCTGAAGACCAACTACCAGTACCAGCAGTACTTCCCGCTTTCGAAGCAGTACACGCTGGCCATCAACGGCCAGCTAGGCTATGCGCGCGCGCTGGGAAGCAGCACCTACCCCATCTTCAAGAACTTCTATGCCGGCGGGCTCGGCTCGATCCGCGGCTTCGAACAGAACTCGCTCGGCCCGACCGACGCGGTCACGGGCGGTTCGCTCGGCGGCACGCGCAAGGCGATCTTCAACATGGAGTTCAGTACACCGTTCCCCGGCGCGGGCAACGACCGCACGCTGCGGCTCTACACCTTCCTCGACGCGGGCAACGTGTTCGCCGATCGCACGGCCAGCATGACGGACGCGCAGTGGAAGGCGCAGAACCGCATCCGCGCATCGACCGGCATCGGCATCAGCTGGATCTCGCCGCTGGGCCCGCTGCGGCTGGCCTATGCGGTGCCGCTGCTCTACCAGAAGGCCGACACCGCCAACGGCATCGCGGCCGACCGCACGCAGCGCTTCCAGTTCCAGATCGGAACCTCCTTCTGAGCGCCGGGGTCCAGAGCATGAGCCGCATCCTGCTGGTGGAAGACGGGCGCGACAGCGCGCCGCTGCTGCTGGGCCACCTGCAGGGCGCGGGCCATGAGGTCGAGCAGATCGAAGACGGCGCAGCGGCGCTGGAGCGCATCCTGAGCGCGCGGTCGACGGGCACATCAAGAACCTGAGCAGGAAGCTCGCGGAAGCCGTGCCGTCGCACGACTGGATCCGCTCGGCCTATGGCGTGGGCTTCTGCTTCGCGGAACGGCCGGCCTGAGGCGGCGCGCCGTCGCGACTCCGCGTGCGCATGTGGCTGGCGAGGCTCAGCCTATGGCGCGCGGCGGCACCATCGCGCGGATGCGCTCGGAGCCTTCCAGAGCGCGGGCGCGACGGGTGCTGAGGGCCGCGTGGCGCCTTCTTCCGCCCAGAACACGAGCAGCGTCCATGCGAGGGCTCATGGGCCGCATCGTGCAGCTCGATCCGGGAGAAATGTGGGAGAACATCTCTCCCAATTTCCTCCACATTCGGCCCCGAGGATCACCCGCTTGCCCATGAAGCCCCCCAACGCCTGCCCGCAGTGCATGCCGCAGAATGCGGCCATGCCTTCCCCGAGCCCATGCCTCACCTGACCCTTTCCAGAAAGATCTTCCTGGCGCTGGCCGCCTTGTTGATCGTGCTGCTGATCAGCTTCGCGGGCCTGTCGATCATTGCGCTGCAGCGCGGCCTGGGCTCCTACGTGGCCGAAATCGAGATCCGGCGCATGGACTGGCTCTCGCAGCTGCTGCTGAAGCACTACGTCGCCAATGGCGACTGGAAGAGCCTGCACGACAACGACGACGCCTGGCGCCGCCTGCAGATGGGCCGGCTGGCCGCCGTGCTCGACGGCGCCGCGGGCAACGGCAACGCAGACGAGCGGCGGTTGCCCCCCTGGTACGAACACCGCGCCATGCGCGGCGATGCCCCGCCCGACAACGGCGCCGACGGCAGCCCGCCGCCCCTGCCGCCCCCGCAGCAACTCGACTTGTTGCCGCGCCGGGGGCCGGCCATGCCGCCGCCATGGCCCTTCCCAGATCTGCGCGAGATGCCGGACTCCATCTTCCAGCGGCTGGCCGTGCTCGACGCGCACGGCGCGCGCGTGGTAGGCGCCAACGTCGATCTGGAAAACGCCGCGCGCACGCCGATCCGGCGCGACCGGACAGTCATCGGCTACCTCGCGCTCACGCCGATGCGGGGCCTCGAAAGCGAAGCCGACCGCGCCTTCGTCGCGCGGCAGTCGGGCGTGATCGTGCTCACCGGCCTGTGCGGCCTCGGCTTCGCGCTGATGCTGTCGTGGTTGCTGGCGCGCCGCTGGTTCAGGCCCATCGACGAGCTCACGCTGGCCGCGCAGGACCTGGCGCGCGGGCGGCTGTCCACCCGCGTCGCGGTGCACGGTTCGGACGAGCTGGCGCTGCTCGGGCGGACTTTCAACGATATGGCGCAGCGCCTCGACACGGTGGAAGCCTCGCGCCGCGCCTGGCTGGCCGACGCGGCGCACGAGCTGCGCACGCCGCTGGCGGCCATGCGTGCTGAGATCGAGGCGCTGCAGGACGGCGTGCGCACCTTCGACGAACGCACCGCGCTGCGGCTGCATCGGCAGGTGATCCGCCTCGGCCAGCTGGTCGACGACCTGCGCAGCAGCATGCGTGAACCGCAGAGCGACCTGCTCACCACCACGGTGTTCCCGCTGTCGCTGCTGAAGGAGGCGCTCGACCACACGCGCGACCGCTTCGCCAGGCGCGCCATCGCGGTGGACCGGCGCGCCATCGACCTCATCGGCGCCTCCGCGCAGCCGACCATCGACGGCGACGCGCACCGGCTGCACCAGGTCTTCATGAACCTGCTGGAGAACACGCTGGCCTACACCAACGACGGCGGCACGCTGCGCATCGGCGTCACGGTCGAAGGCGCATGGACCGGCAACTGCCTCACCCTGCTGTTCGACGACAGCGCGCCCGGTGTGCCCGAGGCCGAGCTGCCGCGCCTGTTCGACCGCCTGTTCCGCGGCGAGAGCTCACGCAGCCGCGAACACGGCGGCTCGGGACTCGGCCTCTCGATCTGCCGCGCGACCATCGAGGCGCACGGCGGCACCATCGACGCATCGGCCTCGCCGCTCGGCGGGCTGCGCGTGACCATCACACTTCCATTGGCGGCATCGTCATGACACGCATCGTCATCGTCGAAGACGAAATCGACATCGCCTCGGTGGTGCAGGACTACCTGCGCCACGCGGGCTACGAAACCGAACACTTCACCGACGGGCACAGCGCGTTGGAAAGCATCGTCGCAGCGCCGCCCGACCTCACGCTGCTCGACATCATGCTGCCGCGGCTCGACGGCATCGAGGTGCTGCGCCGTGCGCGCGGGCACACGGCGCACCCGATCATCATGCTGACCGCGCGCATCGAGGAGGTCGACCGGCTGCTGGGCCTGGAGCTGGGCGCCGACGACTACGTGTGCAAGCCTTTCTCGCCGCGCGAACTGGTGGCGCGCGTGCGCGCCGTGCTGCGGCGCACCGCACCGGGCCTGCAGGGCCCGGCGTCGCAGAGCGAGGCACCGGGGCTGGTGCTCGACGACGTGCACTGGCGCGCGTCGCTCGAAGGCACGCCGCTGAATCTCACACGGCGCGAATTCGGGCTGCTGCAGGTGCTGTCACGGCATCCGGGGCGCATCTTCTCGCGCGCCCGCCTGCTGGAGCTGGCCTACGACGACACGGTGGACGTGACGGAACGCGCCATCGACAGCCACGTGAAGAACCTGCGCCGCAAGCTCGGCGCAGTAACGCCCGAATACGACTGGATCCGGTCGGTGTACGGCGTCGGCTTCGCGTGGGAGGCACCGGCCGACGCCGCGCGGTGAGCGCCTTTCGCGCTCCTCCTCTTCTTACTGGTAGGCCGCCAGTTCCTGCTTCGCAATGGCGTTGCGGTGCACCTCGTCGGGGCCGTCGGCCACGCGCAGGTGGCGCTCGTACGCGTAGAAGTGGGTGAGCAGCGTGTCCTGGCTCAGGCCCATCGCGCCGAAGGCCTGCATCGCCCAGTCGATCACCTTCGCGCAGTTGTTGGGCGTGAGCACCTTGATCATCGCGATCTCCTTGGCGGCGACCTTGTTGCCCACGGTGTCCATGCGGTAGGCCGCATTGAGCACCATCCAGCGCGACTGCTCGATGAGCATTCGCGATTCGGCAATGCGCTCGCGCCACACGCCCTGTTCCGACAGCGGCTTGTGGAAGGCGGTGCGCGACACCAGGCGCCGGCACATCATCTCGAGCGCGGATTCGGCCATGCCGATGGCGCGCATGCAATGGTGGATGCGCCCGGGGCCGAGGCGGCCCTGCGCGATCTCGAAGCCGCGGCCTTCGCCGAGCAGGATGTTCTCGACCGGCACGCGCACGTTCTCGAACACGATCTCGGGGTGGCCGAACGGCGGGTCGTACATGCCGAGCAGCTGCATGTCGCGCACGATGGTGATGCCCGGCGTGTTCTTCGGCACGAGGATCATCGACTGCTGCCTGTGGCGGTCGGCGTTGTCGGGGTCGGTCTTGCCCATCAGAATGAAGATCTCGCAGCGCTCGTTCATCGCGCCGGTGATGTACCACTTGCGTCCGTTGATGACGTACTCGTTGCCTTCGCGCCGGATGCTGCAGCGGATGTTGGTGGCGTCGCTCGATGCGACTTCAGGCTCGGTCATCGCGAACGACGAGCGGATCTCGCCCGCGAGCAGCGGCGTGAGCCAGCGCTCCTGCTGCGCCTTGGTGCCATAGCGGGCCAGCACTTCCATGTTGCCGGTGTCGGGCGCGGAACAGTTGAAGATTTCCGCGCACCAGTAGCGCCGCCCCATGATCTCGCACAGCGGGGCGTACTCGACGTTGGTGAGGCCGGGGCCGTGCTCGGCCTCGGGCAGGAACAGGTTCCACAGCCCGCGCTCGCGCGCCTTGGCCTTGAGGCCGGCCATCATCGGCAGCTCGGCGTATGCCCGCCCGGCGCGGGCGTTGGCGGCCAGCTCTTCCTCGCGGCGTTTCTCGTTCGGGTAGACGAACTCGTCCATGAACTTGAGCAGCTCGTCGCGCAGCGCGATCGCCCGGGGGGTGAATTCGAAATGCATGGTGCGTCCTTCAACAGTCGATGTGCATTGAAGGTACGCGGCGCATGGTGTTTCGCACGGTCGTTCATGCGACAGCCAAGGGCCTGTGCTGTCGCCTTCGCAGCAGCCGCCGGCGCGACAATGTGCGCATGACCACCAGCACCTCCGACGCCACGCCACGCCCCGCTTCGCCGCGCCCCGTGCGCACGGCCGCCACCCTCATCGTCCTGCGCGACGGCAGCCACGGGCTCGAGGTGCTGATGCTGCGGCGGGCCGAGAAGGCCGACGACCAGAACAGCGGTGCCAGCGTGTTTCCGGGCGGCGTGATCGACGCGCACGACCGCAGCCTGCACGGGCACTGCGGCGGCCTGGACGACAGCGCCGCGAGCGAACGCCTCGCGGTGCCGCAGGGCGGCCTCGACTACTACGCGGCCGCGATCCGCGAATGCTTCGAGGAAGCCGGCGTGCTGTTCGCGGCCGACGGCACGGGCCGGCTGGTGGCGCTCGACAAGCTGCCGCCCGCGCAACTCGCGGCCATGCGCGACGAAGCGGAGCAAGGCACCGACGCGCTGATTTCGCTGTGCGACCGGCACGGCTGGCAGCTCGCGGCCGACCGGCTCGCCTACTTCACCCACTGGCTCACGCCGCCGGGCATGCCGCGCCGCTTCGACACCCGCTTCTTTCTCGCGCCAATGCCCGAGGCGCAGAGCGTGCGGCCCGACGGGCGCGAGACGGTCGAGCACATGTGGCTGCGGCCGGCCGAGGCCGTGGCGCCCGCGCGCGGGCTCAAGCTGATGAACGTGACGCGCCGCATCCTCGAACAGCTCGCGCATTTCGCAAGCACGGCCGAACTCATGGCCCATGCGCGCGGCCTGACGCACATCCCGCG
The DNA here is from genome assembly GCF_056395365.1 of Variovorax sp. 10L421. Taxonomy (NCBI): domain Bacteria; kingdom Pseudomonadati; phylum Pseudomonadota; class Betaproteobacteria; order Burkholderiales; family Comamonadaceae; genus Variovorax; species Variovorax sp. 10L421. Next base: position 7,580 of record NZ_JBFTJJ010000044.1, on the reverse strand, counting down.
CATCATGCCGCGGCTGGCGGACGGTCCCGCGGGCCGGCGGCCGGTGAACATGGAAGAGCCGGCGTACGAGGAAGTCGGGCACGTCGATCCGGACGGCAAGGGCGGCGGCCGCTATGCGCACGAGGCCGGACTGGTGATGCGGCTGTCGGCGCGGGTCTTGCGGGTCACGGGCGAGGCCGATGCATCGGGCGCGCTGGCGCACAGCTATTTCGTGGGCGTCGCGGGCGGCGATTGCGCACTGGTCGACGCGCTGCCCGCGAGCCCCGGGCATCTCGCGGCCCTCGTCGCGGCGGCACCTGGCCGGGTGAGATGGCTCCTGTCGACGCAGGCAACGACCGAAGAAGAGAAGCACGCCTTGCGCGAGGCCTGGCCCAATGCATCTATCGCATCACCCGCACCGGGCGAGCAGATCGATCTCGGCGATGCCACGTTGCGCGTGCTGCCCGGCACCGGCGGCGCGCCGACCTGCCAGTTCCTGCAGGTCGAAGACCGGATGCTGCTCGCGGGCCTCGACGCCGGCCCCGCAGCCGACGACGGCCAGGCCAGGTGGATCGCTCTGCGCCACGGCTTCCTGCGCAGCCGGCCCACCCCCTAGCGGCGGAGTGCCACATGGCGGTGGCATGCATCGTGCAAGATCGACCCCATGCTTCCCCTGTCTCCCGACGCGCTGCGCCAGCGGCTGCGGTCCTTCGCTTCCCGCGCGCAGCCCGTGCGCATTCTTCTCACCCTCGGCAGCCTCATGGCGGGCTGCGCCTGGACCGGCCATCCCGATGCGGTGATCCCGCTGTTCCTCGGCGCCATCGCCAGCGCGCTCGCCGAGACCGATGACAGCTGGCGCGGCCGGCTGCGCGCGCAGGTGGTCACGCTGGGCTGCTTCGCCGCCATCGCGTTCGCGGTCGAGGCGGCGTTCGGCCTGCCGCTGCTGTTCATCGCCGGGCTGGCGCTCGCGGCCTTCTGCCTCACGATGCTCGGTGCGGTGGGAGCGCGCTACAAGGCGATCGCGTACGCGACGCTGATCCTCGCGATGTACGCCACGCTCGGCATCGAGAACCTGGGCGCGCACGGCGTGGTGCAGCGCGGGCGCGAGCCTTTGCTGCTGCTGGCCGGCGCGGCCTGGTACGGCGTGTTCTCGGTGCTGTGGTGCGCGGCCTTTCCGGCGCAGCCGGTGCAGGCGCGGCTGGTGACGCTGTTCACGGTGCTGGGCAGCTTCGTGCGCTTCAAGGCCTCGCTGTTCGAGCCGCTGCGCGGCATCGACATCGAGCGCAAGCGGCTCGCGCTCGCGCAGCTCAATGCCGAGGTGGTGGCGGAGCTCAACGCCGCGAAGGAAAGCATCTTCCTGCGCATCGGCGCGCGCGCGCCGACCGGCCGGCTCTCGCGCTACCGCGGGCTCTACCTGATCGCGCAGGACGTGCACGAGCGCGCCAGCTCCTCGCACGACGACTACAACGCGCTGGCCGATGCCTTCTTCCACAGCGACCTGCTCTACCGCTGCCAGCGCGTGCTGGGCCTGCAGGGGCTGGCCTGCCAGCGGCTGGCCGATTCGATCGCGCGGCGCGAACCCTTCGAGGTCGCTCCGGAGACCGTGCAGGCGCTGGCCGACCTGCGCAGCGCCATCGAGCACGAGCGTGCGCGGGCCGACACGCCCGCGAGGCTGGCGCTGCTGGCATCGGTCGAGGCGCTGGCGCGCAACCTCGCGCTGCTCGACGGCCAGCTCACGGGTGCCAGCCAGCCGTCGGCGCGCGCGGGCCGCACCGAGATGGGCCTGTTCGACCGCTCGCCGCGCTCGTGGCGCGATGCGGTCGAGCGCGTGCGGCGGCAGCTCACCGTGCGCTCCCCGCTCTTTCGCCACGCGCTGCGGCTGTCGATCGCGCTGGTTGCGGGCTACGGGGTGATGCGCGCCATCCACCCGGCGCAGGGCTACTGGATCCTGCTGACCACGCTGTTCGTCTGCCAGCAGACCTACGGCGACACCATTTCGCGCATGGGGCAACGCATCGCCGGCACCGCGCTCGGCGTGGTGGCCGGATGGGCGCTGCTGCAGCTGTTTCCGCAGCCGCTGGTGCAGTCGGTGATCGCGGTGGCTGCCGGCGTGCTGTTCTTCGCGACCCGCGCCACGCGCTATCTGCTGGCCACCGCATCGATGACGCTGCTGGTGCTGATGTGCTTCAACCAGGTCGGCGACAGCGGCGTGCTGCTGGTGCCGCGGCTGGTCGACACCGCCATCGGCAGCGCGATCGCCGGGCTGGCCGTGCTGCTGGTGCTGCCGCACTGGCAGGCGCGGCGCATCAATGAACTGGCCGCAGCCGCGATGCGCGGCCATGCCGGCTACCTGCGGCAGATCGTCAGCCAGTACCGCACCGGCGCGCGCGACCACCTCGACTACCGGCTGGCGCGGCGCAACGACCACAACGCGGACGCGGCGCTGTCCACGGCGGTGTCGGACATGTTCCGCGAGCCGGGCTATGTGCGGCCGCGCGCGGGGGTGGCGCTGCGCTTCCTGATCCGCTCGCACACGCTGCTGAGCTACCTCTCGGCCCTGGGCGCCCACCGCGCGGCGCTGCCCGACTCGGCGCAGATGGCACTGCTGCAAACGGCGGCGGAAGGAGCTATCGCGGCGCTCGAAGGGCTGGCGGCCGGGCTGGAAAAGGGCCTGATCGAGGCGCCGGGCGATGCCGCCGCGGAGCCTGCCGCGCGGGCCGCACTGGCGCAGGCCGTCGCCACCAGCAACGACCCGCAGGCGCGAACCCTTCACACCGAACTCGGCCTGATCTGGCTGCAGATCGACGCCCTGCGCACCCACGCACGCGAATGGCTGCAGTCCGAAGGCAGCGAAACCACGGCCGCGCCAGCCTGACGAACATCCATGCGATCCGGTCGGTTGAAACCCCCGTGGCGAGCGCCGCAAACCGCGGCAGGTAAAATTGCCCCTACATGTCCCGCTGGTTTGCCGCTGCTGTCCTCTCCATCATGTTGTCCTGCTACGGCTTTGCCGTGCTTGCGCACAGCATGATCGGTGCCGGCCATTCGCACGGCGAGTCGCAGGCCGCCACGCTGGTCGTGGCGCTCTCCGACGCTCCGGCAGGGGCTGCCGATGAGGCCTCGGACGATGCCCTTTCCCTCGACGAGGCCGGTTCCGAACACGCCGAACTGGTCAACGCGCGCAACGACGCTCCCGCACTGCTGCGCTTCACGGAACAGCCGCCAAAGCTCGGCCTGACCACCACCGTCTCGCCGTTCCTCGCGCGACCCAAGCGGCCACCCCGGGCCGCTGCCTTCGTCGCCTAGGCCCCCAAAGCCTGCGCGACCGGGAGCCGCCATGGCTCCCGCCCTTGCGATCCGGGCCCGCCCCATGCGGTACCCGCATCGCGGCAACGACACCTCTCATTTTCAGGCCCTGCGCCGCCACTGCACGCGCCATTGCGCGCAGCCGGCACAGGTCCGGCTTCAAGGAATCCACACAATGAACAACAGCCCTATCGCCCATCACGACAGCATCGATCTGCCCCTCGCATCGCCGCAGGAGCGCAACCGCGTCCTGCGCAACACCTACTGGCTGCTCGCGCTGTCGATGGTGCCCACCGTGCTCGGCGCCTGGATCGGCGTTGCCACCGGCTTGTCGCGCGCCATGTCGCCGGGCATCGGCCTGATGGTGTTCCTCGGCGGCGCCTTCGGCTTCATGTACGCCATCGAGAAGACCAAGGAATCGGCCGCCGGCGTGCCGGTGCTGCTGGCCTTCACATTCTTCATGGGACTGATGCTGTCGCGCCTCGTCGGCGCGGTGCTCGGCCTGGCCAACGGCGCGAGCCTGGTGATGACGGCGTTCGCTGGCACCGGCGCGATCTTCTTCGGCATGGCCACGCTGTCGTCGGTCATCAAGCGCGACCTGTCTTCCATGGGCAAGTGGCTCTTCATCGGCGCGATCGGGCTGCTGGTGGCGGGCATCGCCAACTTCTTCATCCAGTCGAGCGCGCTGATGATGACGCTGTCGGTCCTGGCCATCGGCATCTTCTCGGCCTTCATCCTGCACGACCTCAAGCGCGTGAAGGACGGCCTGGAAACCAACTACATCTCCGCCACGCTGGGTGTGTATCTCAGCATCTACAACGTCTTCCAGTCGCTGCTGGCCCTGCTGGGCATCGCCGGCGGCCGCGACGAGTAATCCCCCGAAAAGGAGAACTGACATGCGCCTCACCACCAAGGGCCGCTTCGCGGTCACCGCGATGATCGACATCGCTCTGCACGGCCGTTCGGGCCCCGTCACGCTGGCCTCGATCAGCCTGCGCCAGCGCGTGTCGCTGTCCTACCTGGAGCTGCTGTTCGGCAAGCTGCGCCGCGCCGGGCTCGTCGAATCGACCCGCGGCCCGGGCGGCGGGTACTCTCTGAGCCGCAAGGCGGCGGAGATTTCCGTGGCCGACATCGTCCTCTCGATCGAGGAACACGATGCGGAATCCTCCCGCCGGCGCAATGCCGACGCGCCGGGCGAGGCCGGCCGCTGCGAAATCGACGAGCTCTGGGCCACCGTGAACCTGCGGGCGGTCGAGTTCCTCAGGTCGATCTCGCTGCAAAGCCTGGTCGACGAGCAGAAGGCCAAGGGCGTGCAGGCCGCGGCACGCAGCGACAGCCGGCGCACGCCGTCCGGCCAGCCGTCCACGCGCAAGCCTTTTGTCGTCGACGCGCCGAACTCGGTGTTCGCACTGGGACGGCGCCAGCAAGGCGCCAGCTGACGGCGTCGCGGCGGCTTCCCCGTTCAGCGCTCTTCGGCAGCTGGCAAACGCCGCGGCAGGCCCGGCAGGGTCCATCCGAAGGTCATGCCCGCCGCCGCGATCAAAATGGCCGCCGCGCCCACCAGCTGCAGCGCGCCCAGCCGCTGGCCGAAGGCGACGTAGTCGACGCCAATGGCCACCAGCGGATAGATGAACGACAGCGCGCCCGCCACCGGCGTCGAGAGCTTCTGCAGCGCGCCGTACAGCAGCACGAACACCAACCCCGTGTAGACCACGCCCATCGTCAGGTGCACGCCCCAGGTGGCGGCGTCGGCGGGCAGCGTCTTCAGGTGCGCGAAGGGCGCGAGCAGCACGATGCCCACGCAGACCTGGATCAGTGCGATGAGGTGCGGCGCGATGCCGTCGAGCTTCTTCGCGACGATGGCGGCCACCGCGTAGCAGAAGGCCGCGCCCAGCGCCATGAGCACGCCGACCAAGTAAGAGGAACCGTCGGCACCACCGCCGGACTTGGCCTGCGCCACCAGCACCACGCCGGCGAACGCGATGCACAGCCAGATGGCCTTCATCGCGGTCAGCCGCTCCGACAGCAGCAGCGCGCCGAGCGCGACCAGCATGAAGGGCTGCGTGTTGTAGACCGCCGTGGCGATCGAGATCGACGCATGCGAGAAGGCCGCGAAGATCAGCACCCAGTTGACGACCAGCGCCACGCCGCCGAGTGCGGCCAGAGCAAAGCTGCGCAGCGTCAGGCCGCGCCGCAGCAGGCCCAGCGCGAGGCACACGACCAGCAGCGTCGCCGCGCCGAACACGCAGCGCCAGAACAGCAGGTCGGGCAATGGCTGGCCCGAGCGCACGACGAACCATCCGATGGTTCCGGAAATCACCATGGCCACGCTCATCTCCAGCGCGCCGCGCAACTGCGTCTGCATGTCTCGGTTCCGAACGATAGAAAGAAGGAGCAAGCGTGCCACGTCCCGCGCGGATTGGATATGCTTTTAATAAGGAAACAGTTGCCAGCTGCCTTTGAAAAAAAGCCGCCAAGGCCCATTCGTCACCGGAGATCGGAAATGCTCGACGCAACAGACGGGCACGGCACCCGCATTCCATAAAACCAAGGAGACGCTCATGATCACTTCCCGTCGCGGCCTGCTGGCCGGTTCCGCTGCCATGGCCACGGGCGCCATCGCCGGTTGCGCGCTGCCCGCCAGGGCCGGCCGCGCGGCGGCAACGCCGTTCGACATCGCCGCATCGACCATCCCGATCGTCGGCAGCGAGCAGGTCTTTCCGGTGCGCCGCATCTACTGCATCGGCCGCAACTACGAGGCACATGCGCGCGAGATGGGTTCGGACCCGAGCCGCGAGCCACCCTTCTTCTTCCAGAAACCGGCCGACGCGATCCAGGTCGTGACGCCGGGCGTGGTGGCCGACCACCCCTACCCCACGCTCACGAAGAACTACCACTACGAAGTGGAGCTGGTGGTGGCGCTGGGCAAGGGCGGGCGCAACATCCCGGCGAGCTCGGCGCTGGACCACGTGTACGGCTATTCGCTCGGCCTCGACATGACGCGCCGCGACCTGCAGCGCGAGATGGGCGACCAGAAGAAACCCTGGGAAATCGGCAAGAGCTTCGACCACTCGGCGCCCGTCGGCCCGATCCACCCGGTGGCGAAGGTCGGGCACTTCACCGATGGCGCGATCTGGCTCAAGGTGAACGGGCAGACGAAGCAGAACGCCACGCTCAGGCACATGATCTGGTCTGTGGCCGAGCAGATCAGCCGGCTGTCGCAAGCCTTCGAGCTGAAGCCGGGCGACATCATCTACTCGGGCACGCCGGAGAACGTCGGGCCGGTGGTGCGCGGCGACCTGATCGAGATCCACATCGACCGGCTGCCGGAGCTGTCGGTGCGGATCGTCTGAGGGCTGCGGGAGAGGTGCCGGCGCGGGAGCCGCGGGACCATTTTTCCTGCCGGATCGATGCGGATCATCGGGGCTCCCGCATCTCCCGAGCCGCCATGTCCCAGCCTCCGCAAGCCACCTGAGCGGCGACTGGCCGCATGGACCGCGCCGCGCGGCTCCCTGAAGCACGCGGCCGCCATCGAGCGGCGCCGTCCAATTTTTCTCCTGTTTTGAAGCTCACGATACCGGCCATGAACAGTCCCCGGCATCGCAGCTCGAACGACGCATCGCACGCGCTGCGCTTCAGCAGCCTGCCGGCGTGGGCGCATGCAAATGGCCATCCCCCGGAGCTCGAGATGCAATCACGATGGAGAAAGACGCGACCCGCCTTCGGCGCCATGCCGCAGCTCGGCAGAGCCTTCCGGACATCGTGTCTCGTGGGCCTGGTGGCCTTCGGCGCGCTGGCGCTCGGCATCTTCGTGGCCGCCGGTGAGACGTGTGCCGCGCACGAAGCCGGCACCCCGGGCAACTACGGCCGATCGACCCTCGCGCCGATCATGGCCACCGGCAACGAGGCGCCGCGCATTCCTTGATGCCGCCTCGCGAGTGCTCCAGCAGCACGCGCTGCCCTTGCATCTATCGACCGCTCACCGCGCCGCGTTCCCAAGCACGATGCAGCCGGTCAAGCTGCAAGCCATCAGCACGCTCGCAAAGAGTCGGATTCGGTCCATTGGAAAACTCACTGCTGGCTGGACAAACAAAAGCCGTGCGGGAGAAAGGAGCACGCGCCCTTTTGTCCCGCGCGGCGTGCGCCCTGCATCAGAACGCGTGGCGGATACCGAAGTCGTAGCCGGTGGAAGAGCGCGGCAGGCCCGTGTAGCTCACGCCCGCGCTGCCGTAGCCCGTGGTGCTGGCCGACACCAGGCTGCCCGTGTAGTTCGCGTCGTTGCGGTTGTTCACGCG
>NZ_JBFTJJ010000043.1:0-18374 GCF_056395365.1 Variovorax sp. 10L421 | reverse complement strand
GAACTGCTCGGACGCGGCATTCGCGTCAACGCCGTCAGCCCCGGCCCGGTCGAAACGCCGCTGTACGACAAGCTCGGCATTCCCGATGCCTACCGCACGCAGGTCAACAAGGACATCGCCGCAACCATTCCGTTTGGCCGTTTCGGCACACCGGAAGAAGTCGCCAAGGCAGTGCTGTACCTGGCTTCGGACGAGTCCCGATGGACGGTCGGTTCCGAAATCATCGTCGACGGCGGCCGGACGCTCAACGGCTGATTGGCCTGTAGCGCTTCGACGTCGCGGCGGATGCAAGCACAATGGGCATCGTGGTCCGGCCGACAGCCGCACGCTACGTTCCGCAGCCCTCTCTATCGCCGGACCGAGACCACGTCACCACCCGCCTCACATCCGATCGTGCCGCTATAGGGCAAGTCAGGTCCGTTCGATGCCCGCAAAGGTGCGCAGGACGTCGGCCGCATGGGCGGTGGGGTCGTAGGGAGGGTTGCCGATGCCATGCGAAGTGGGTTCCGTGGTTACGGCTTTCCAAAGCCGGTCGTGGTTACCTACGGCGAAGTCGAGGAGGGCGTCGCGGACGAAGGTGTCTCGGATGGCTTGCTCGTCGCTCTGTAGGGGGCGTTGCTGTCCGACGATGCCGTACATCTCCGTGCCGTGTACGGCCGGCGCACCCTCGACTGGGCCAACGGTGAGCAGGTGGGCCTTTCCGCCTGCGGCGGCGTGGGCGAGTGCTGCACGGACGGCGGGTAGGGTGAAGAAGTAGTCTGTGAAGAGGGCCCCGCGGACCTCGACCGGAGTACGTCCGTTGACATCGTATGCGGCAACGATGCGCCGGGCACGGCTCCGGGGGATGCGCGATTTCACTACAAGCTCGTCAACGAGGTTGCTGATGCTACCCGGGTCGAACTTCTTGGTCGCATTGATGACCCACCAATCCGCCTCGTTCGTCGCCGTACTGAAGAGGATGTCGATGTCACGGTGGCGTCCAGACTCGAGTACGCGCAGCGGCGTGCCGGCAAGCACGGCTCCGTTCTGAGAGTGGTCGTTCACGATGCCGATAGTCGTGTTGTCGATGCCATGCCGATCGCCGATGTCGCGCGGGCTGACCTTGATGAGGGTCTCCGCAAGGAGCTTCGCATCGAGCGAGAGCAGTTGTTGTGGATCGTCCGCGATGCCGAGTTCAGTCAGGAACGTGATCGCGAGTTCTTCGGCCCACCAGGCCGGAACGATCCGGGAGGCGCCGCCGGAGAATGCAGCGAGGCGCCGGTAGAGGCCGTCGGCGGCCGGGGCAGCAAGGAGCCCGATCGTGGAGTACGCGCCGGCGCTGTGGCCGGTGACGGTGACGTTCTGAGGATCGCCACCGAAGCGGGCAATGTTCTCCTGCACCCATCTGAGCGCGGCGATGATGTCTTGCAGGCCGAGGTTGGTGGCGTCCGCGAACACGCCCCCGTACTGGGAGAGCGAGAGCCACCCGAACGGACCGAGCCGATAGTTCAGGGATACCCCGATGGCACGGCCGGTCGCGGCGAGACCCGAGGCATTCGAGGTGGTCTGGGTGTTCGCGCCAAGTTCGAAGCCGCCGCCGAAGATGTAGACGATCACGGGGAGCGGTTCCTCCCCCGCGTCTTCGGGTGCCCAGACGTTGAGGTTCAGGCAGTCCTCGCTGAATCCGTTGTCGGCCTCCAGCCAGCTGGTGTCGCCGGCCTGCAGCGGGGCCGGCCCCTTCTGATCGTAGGGCAGGGCCGGATTGAAAGGCAGCAAAGTGGGCTGGCGAAAGCGATCTGCGGTGGCGTAGGGGATGCCCAGCCAAGAACGTATCGCTTGGCCAGCGGTGTCAGTGTCGGTCATGTGTTCGATCCTTTCGTTGAGAGTGTGCTGTCGGGCGAGGAGGCGTGGTCTTCCTCGCCGGGGTTGTTGCGCAGCCTCGACCAGTGGTGCAGGCGCACAGGCGAAGCGCGAGTTCAAGATCTTGACCTGGCGCGAAGGTGCCGTGACTCAGACTGGCGGTGCGTCGCCGAGCCGGAACTCTCGCGTGATCGCGTCCAGCTCCTGCAATACAGGCGCGTTCAGTTTCGTTTCTCCGGCCTGCAGCACTTCCCGCAACTGGGATGCACGGCTCGCCCCGATCACCGTGCAAGTGACGCCAGGTTGTGCCAGTACCCATGCCACTGCGAGCCGTTCAGGCGCCAGGCCGGCAAGCTGAGCCAGATCCATGATGCGGCTCACTGCTTGGAACTCTCTCTCGTGCCAGTACCGCTGTCTGTATGCGGCTGCGGTGTTTCCGGCGCCAAAGCGCGTTCCGGCGTCGGGCTCTGCCTCGCCGTGATACTTGCCCGTGAGGAAGCCACCGGCCAGCGGGTTGTAGCAGAGCGTCGCGAGGTTCTCCGCCTCGCACATGGGGAACAGGTCTCGCTCGAACTGCCGAAACAGCAAGTTGTAGCGAGGCTGAACCGTCACGGGCTTCACCAGCCGGAGAGTTTCGGAGCGCCCAAGTGCGCGAGCGATCCGCCACGCGCCCCAATTGGATACGCCGACGTATCGGGCGCGGCCGCTGCGCACGATGGTTTCGAGCGCCTCGAGCGTCTCGTCGAGCGGCGTGGAGGGATCGTCTCGGTGCAACTGGAACAGGTCCACGTAATCGGTACCGAGCCGGGCAAGCGACGCGTCGACGGCGCTCAGGAGATGTTTGCGCGACGTGCCGGCGTCCCATGGCAGTGGGCCCATCGGGCCGCCGGCCTTTGTCGTGACGATGAAGCGTTCGCGGCGGCCCTTCAGCCATTTGCCGATAATTTGCTCTGTGTACCCTTTGCGCTCGTCGGACGCGTCACTCGGGTATCGATTCGCCGTGTCGATGAAATTAACGCCCGCATCAGTGGCGGCATCGAGGATCGACATCGACTCTGTTTCGTCGGCATTGGATCCAAAGGTCATTGTGCCAAGGCACAGGCGCGAGACTCGCAGCCCGGTGTTGCCAAGACGGATCAGATTGCGACTGCTCATGGGTTGTAGTCGTCAAAACCAACAAAGACGCTGGCCTCGGCCACGCTCCTGCGCTCGGAGATCACCGCGTTGGCGGGGAAGGTATCGTCAGGCCAACCGAGCGCAATGCTCTTCATGATCACCTGGTCGTCGGCAATGCCGGCATGCTCGCGCACCACCGGCGATTGCATGATGCCCTGGCTGTTGATCACGCAACCCAAGCCCCGCGACCAGGCGGCGTTGACGAGCGCAGTGGCGACCGCCCCGCAGTCGAAGAAGGTATCGTCGCTGCCGTCGCGCACGCGGTCGTAGGTGACGATGACGCAGACCGGCGCGTCAAACTGGCGGAAGCCGCGCATGACCCAATCGTGGCGCCTTGCCTTGTCGTCTCGCGCGATGCCCATCGCCGAGAACAGCTGCTTTGCGACCCCGACCTTCCGCTCGCGGTGGGGACCTTCGAAAGCCGGTCCTGTTCGAAACTCCCGGGATTGCGGCACACCGGCCAGCATCCTCTCCGTATTGCCGGCGCGGATGCGGGCTAGCGGCTCGCCGGTGACGACATAGAAATTCCACGGCTGGGTGTTGTTGGACGATGGGGCCCGCATGGCCAGTGCAATGATCTCCACGATCAATGCTCTGGGGACCGGATCAGGTTTGTAGCCTCGGATACTGCGGCGGCCGAGGATGACGTCGTCAAATTGCATCATGCCCTTCAGTCCTCGGTTGATCGTCACTCCTCCCGGCGCCCGCACGCAGCCTGATATTCGCGAACGAGCCGCGCGACCAGTGTGGCCACGTCGGGGATGTCCTCGATGAGATCGATGCCTTGCCCGCCGCTCCAGATGTCCCGCCATGGCCGGATGTCGGTCGGCAGATGGTCGAAGCGCCCGGCGCCGGGCATCGCGAGCGTCTCGATATCGATTCCGCACCGCTGCAGCGACGGCTTCAACCAGTTCGCCGACACGCCAGTGACATTGGGCGTGTAGACCAGGTCTTCCGATGTCGATTCGACGAGCATCCGCTTGTAATCGGCAGGCGCATCGGCTTCCTTCGTGGCGATGAAGCGCGTTCCCATGTACGCATAGTCGGCACCCAGAACCTCTGCGGCCCGCACGCCGGCACCCGTCGAGACGCCCCCCGCCATGACCAGGGGCCCCTTGAAGATCGTGCGGATTTTTTCGATCAAGGTCAGATGGGACAGAAGCCCGGAATGGCCGCCTCCGCCCAGACCAATGGCGATCAGGCCGTCCACGCCCTGCTCGATCGCCTTCTTCGCGAACTCCACACTGATGACATCGTGCAGCACGCCCATGCTCTTCGAGTGCGCGACGCGCACGACCTCGCGCGGCCCGCCGCCCACACTGATGACAGTCTCCACGCCGTAGCGGCCTGCAAGCGTCAAAGTCTCCTCGAGCTCAGCCGTGGGCAGCTTTGCGGAAACGTTGACCACGAGCGGGCCCACCTTGGTGGAATGGGCCAGCGCTTCCTTCCGCGCGGTCTGGATCGCTTCCAGCCATTCTTCGAATTGCTCGAGGGTTCTCGCGTTGTGGCGCGGCAAAACACCCACCAGTCCCGCGAGGCAAGCCTCTCGCACCAGGTTAGGCCCTGTGACGAGAAACATGGGTGCGCAGATGACAGGAACCGAAAGGCTTGAGCGGATGAACATGGCTGATGTGGCTTTTTTTTGCCAGGTAAGAGAGTGCATGGGCGGTTGGCTACTTCGGCTGCGTCGGCTTGCGCCAGTTCCGCTCGCTGAAACCCGCGAACAACAGGGGAGACTTCCCGACGAAACGCTGAACAGCATCAGCGTGGTAATCGGTGCCGATGGCGACGGCCTGAGCGAGTGCCTCGGCCTGCGCCATCGCCGATTGGCTCGACTCGAAGGTCTGATTGAGCAGCTGCTTGGTGAGCCCCACAGCGGCAACGGACGCCAGCTTCATCTTGCGTGCGAGTTCGGTGGCCGCCTCGATGGCTTCGCCTTCGGGCACCAGGTCGTAGACGATCCCCATCGCCTTGGCCTCATCGGCACCCAACACCCGCGCCGAGAAGATCAACTCCTTGGCGCGCTGCAAGCCCACGATGCGAGGCAGCATGAAGAGGATGGACGTGTCCGGCACAAGACCCATCCGGCCGAACGCTGCACAAAAGCTTGACTTGGGCGTGGCGATGATGAAGTCGGCCGCCAGCGCGATGCTGAACCCGGCCCCGAAAGCAGGCCCGTCAACCGCCGCAATGACAGGCATCTCGAGCTTGAGGAGGTCGCGAAACCAATCCTGAATGTCCGTCATGCGGCTATGGATCATCTGGGTGGTCTTTTTCGTGGCCATGCCCTTGACGTCGCCGCCGCCGCAGAAGGCGCCCCCGCGCCCGCCGATCACCAGTGCCCTGACATCGAGCTCCTTGTGGTCGATCCCCTTGCGCAAGCGCCGGATGACGTCAGCGATCTCCACCCGCATGACATCGTCGAGTGCGTTCCTGGCCTCCGGACGGTTCAAGTGAAGAAAGGCAATGCCGTCTTCGATGTTGAACTCGATTGCTTCATAAGTCATGCACGTACCTCTGAGTTTGGTCGTTGGCTTGGTCAGGTCGACATCCCTGGCTTCTCGCGCTGCAGGTGTGGCAACAGGCGAACCACGACCTCGCGTTCTGCCGCGAACGCGTAGCAGCTGTCCACACGAAATCGGCGCTGCGCGTCGATTTCAGGATCGCCAGTCGAGACGACTCGTAGCGGCGCGATGCCTTGCAGAACGGTAGTGGCCATAGGGCCCAAGAGTTCCACAATGTGCGTGCAGGACGCCACGCCCCCAAGCAGTTCGCGTACGCGCTTGTTCCAGCCCGCCCCGATGCTGAGACCCACAAGCGCCTGCAGCGCGGCTGCTGCTCCCGGGCAGATGTTGAAAGGCGTCGCCGACATCCTGGCATCCGCAGCGTGAACCTGGAGGTCGGCGTCAATCACAAGCCGAACTGTGATGTCGTGCAGGTGACGCCCTGGAGGGGCGTCCTCCTCAGCCAGCAAGCGCCGAAACGGGTGTGTCTTGGTGTCAACCAAGCGGCCTTCGACTTCGAACAGGCCGTCATTGCGACGGTAAAAGCGCATGTCTACTTCGCGGTGGTGCAACTCTTCACGGGTCACTGCATCTGTGCTCATGAAAGTCTCCGGCCTTGTGAGTGATTCATCCCACCGCAGCATGGAAGATGCGCATGTAATTGCCGCCTGAGATCTTCCCAGCCTCTTCGGAAGTGAACCCGCCGCGCAGCATCGCCGCGATCAGATTGACCCACTGTGAATAGTCTTGCAGCGCACCAGGGGCGACCTGTTGATCGGTCCCCACACAGATGTGGTCCACGCCGATGACGTCGGCCATTTCCTTCAGTCCTTCGACGTATTTGTCGAGGTCAGGAAAGATGGCCCAGATCCCGACGGCACCGCCGGTTTCTGCAATCGCTCGCGCATGATCCGGGCTGACGCAGCGGGCGGCCAATCGGCTGGATGCCATCGCCTTCGAGCCGGCAAGTGCTGTATGCGACAGCAGCAGCGGTCTGGTGGAGACTTTTGCCGCAGCCTTGGCCGTTCGTTCGGTGGCGTGCGCCACATCGACGATCATTCCCAACCGATGGCAGTCACGGATCACCTCGGCGCCAAATTCGGTCAACCCTTCGTGCGTCACCACGCCCATCTGGAAGTCACCGATATCGTTCGGGGTGAAGTGAACAAGCTGAGCGGAGCGGATGCCGCGCTGGTGGGCTTCTTCCAACCGCTCAAGCTTTCCTTCCATGAAGTCCAGGCCCTCGACGCCTCCGATCACCGACGGATGACCTGCAGCGTGGGCCGATTCAAGATCAGCTGCCGTTAGCGCGCGCTGCAAACCATGGTGCGCCACCATCTCGTCGGCCCAGGCGAGGCGTTCAAGATGGTGCTTATAGAGCTCACCTAGCCTCGGCAAGCGGGTAAGGCAGGCGACCCCGGCTGCATTCCTGCCAAGAAGTGGTTCATCCGGGATTTCCGACAGGCACACCGCGGCGAGGGAGCCGGCCCGCATTCCGGCGGCAAGCATGCCGTTGGGGGGTGCCGGAGAGTAGATGCCCTCCGGTCCGCCGTGCGTATGGACATCCACCGAGATGGATTTGTGCAGCACATCCAGCGCTTTGGCGCCAAGCTCGGCGCCCTGGGCCGCTTCGGTCGAACCGTTGGGCCCGACACCGCCGCTGAGGATCGCCTGAACCGACGCCATCGGCGTGCTCCAGATCGAATGACGGCAAGAGGTGCCAAACGTATGGAAATGACCGCAACACATAGCTCTTCAGACAGTGACGGTCGCACTTAGCCCGGCTTCGCGCCAGAGATGTCAACCATCCGCTTCCATTTGGCAAATTCGCTCGGCATATTGCTGCGCATCTTGGCCGCGTCTTGCAAATCCATCACGTAACCCAGCCTGTCGGCCACTTCCTTGAACTCAGGCGTATTGGCTGCCTCAAGCATGATCCGCGAGATTTCCGAGACTGTGGCTGCTGGCGTACCAGCCCGCGTGACTGCGAATATGGGCGAGGTCACATCGTAGCCGCGCACGCCCGACTCATCCAACGTCGGCACATTGGCGAGTGCCGGGACGCGTTTTGGACCAGTGACGGCCAAGGCGCGTAGCTTTCCACCTTGGATCATCGACATTGCCGTCGAGGTGCCGGTGAGTCCCATTTGAAGTTGCCCGCCGATTACATCAGTCATCACCTGAGAGGCGTCTTTATAGGGAATGTGAACGATGTTGATACCCGCCATGTGCCCGAATTGAGCACCCGCCATGTGGGTAGGCGAGCCGACACCCGCCGATGCATAACTGATCGTTCCCGGCTGACGCTTAGCTTCGCCGATGAGCTCCTGGATCGTCTTGAACGGTGAATTTGTCGCCACCACGACTGCAAATGCGCCCTGAACGAATTGGGCGAGCGGAACCAAGTCGCTCACGGGATCAAACGGCAACTTCGTATAGAGGTAAGGGTAGGTGAAATGCGCACTCGTCGTTATCAGGATCACGGTGCCGTCTGGCGGAGCCTTGGCGGCGAAGTCAGTCGCGATCTGGCCACCCGAGCCTGCCTTGTTTTCAACTACTACTGGAGAGTTCCAATGCTTCGCCATGTAGGACGCGAAAAAACGTCCCAACACGTCAGTGCCTGGGCCAGGCGAATTCGGAACGATCACCTTGATCGTTTGTGACGTGAAGGGCGCAGCCATGGCAAAGGGCGGCAATGCGAGCGCGGCCAGGCCAAACTTGGCAAGTTGACGACGAGAAATCATGTTGTCTCCACTTATAAAAATTTGAACAGTCAATGTAGAAAATCCAAGAGACCTTCACCAGCCACATATCCACAATGTGGTCGGAAGCGCGCCGATCAGACCCAGAGCGTGAAGCTCTCCACTTTTTCCCGCGGCGGCCTATACGCATTCACTGGCGCGGACTCGTCTGCATAGCCGAGCGCCATGCCACAAACAAGCATTTCATTGGAGCCCGCATCGATGAACGGCATGACGATCTTTGCGTAGTTGTTCCACGCCGCCTGGGGACACGTGTGCAGGCCGAGCGCACGCGCAGCGAGCATCAAGGTCTGCAGGAACATGCCGTAATCGATTAGGGAGCCACGGCCCATGACGCGGTCCATGGTGAACATGAGGCCAACCGGTGCATCGAAGAAGCGGTAGTTCCGCTGTGCCTGCGCGTGCATCTTGTCTTTCTCGCCTTTTGCGATTCCGAGAGCCCCATAAAGGCCCCAGCCGTTGTGACGTCGCCGGTCGATGTAGGGCGAGACCCACTGCGCGGGGTAGTAGCCTTCCACCTCCCCGTACTCGACAGCCAACGAGGGGTCAGCCTGTGTCGCATCGTGCGCAGCGCACACCTTCGCGACGAGTTCATCGCGACGATCCCCCTGCAGCACATGCACCTTCCACGGCTGGGTGTTCGTGCTGGACGCCGCGCAACTCGCTATCCGCAAAATCTCTTCGACTTGCTGGCGCGCGACCGGCTTGTCGGGAAAGAACGCACGGCACGAGAAGCGGCTCTCGATGGCCGACACCACGCTCGCAGGATCCTGCACGACTGTCTTTACTTGGGACATGGTCATCGAAGTGCCTTCATGGTGTTCAGCCCCTCAGACCGTGCCCGCTTGGCGCAGCTCGGCAATCTGCCCGACCGAAAGCCCCACGAGTTCGCGCAGGATCTCGTCGGTATGCGCGCCGAGAGCAGGCGCTGGCCTGATCTGCGGTGCAGGTGTACCACTGAACCGTGGCTGCACAGCCGGCATCTTCAGTTCGCCGATCTGCGGGTGCTCGACGGTCGCGATGCTGCCTCTAGCCTGGTAATGTGGGTCTGCGACGATGTCCTTGATCGAGTAGATCAAGGAGTAAGCGAGCCCCTTTTCTTCGAGAATCCGGCACGCCTCCAGAACCGGCAGCGACTTGATCCATTCAGCAACGATCTCGTTGACCTCCTCGACGCGCGCGGTGCGTTTAGCGTGGCTGGAAAAGCGCTCGTCGCCGACAAGGACCGGAATGGCTTCGCACAGGCGGCCGTACATGCGATCGTTGGACACAGTCAGGACGATGTAGCGTCCATCGCAGGTTTCGAAATGGTCACCCGGGGCGGCGGCGAAGTGGAGATTGCCTGTGCGCTCGCGCGGCAGCCCCATCTTCTCGTACGCCGTGACCATCACGTCGGTGAAGCGGAACACCGTTTCGTACAACGAGAGATCGATCTGCTGACCTGCGCCGCCCTGCATATCACGGTAGTAGAGCGCTACCATGGTTCCGAAAGCGCCAAGGACCGCGGTTGAATAGTCGGCCATTGCCGTGCCGAGCTTCACCGGAGCGCGGTCCGGATAACCTGTGGCGTTCAGCGTGCCGCCCATAGCAAGGGCAATGCGGTCGTACCCTGCGCGGCTTGCATATGGACCGGTCTGGCCATACCCGGAGACGCTGAGCATCACGAGCCTTGGGTTTACCTTCTTCAGGTGCTCCCATGACAGGTTCCATTTATTCAGGATGCCGGGGCGGAAATTCTCCACGAGCACGTCGGCGTCTTTCAACAGTTCCTTCAGGATCCGCTGGCCTTCGGGATGGTGCAGATCGAGCGTCACGGACTTCTTGTTTCGCGCTTCGACATTCCACCAGAGGCTTTCGCCCTCCACCATCGGCCCGATATGGCGCAGCGCGTCCCCACCGCGCGGTTGCTCGATCTTGATCACGTCCGCGCCCAAGTCGGCAAACAGTGTTGCGGCGACCGGGCCGGCAACCATCGTGCCGATGTCGATCACACGCACGCCGGCCAGAGGCCCTTTGTCTTTCGTTTCCATACTATTGATCCTTCAATCGTCCGTATCAGCTGCGTCGCCGGAATCGGCGCGATCAGCAAACCATGGCTCAGTTCAGTCGCCTCTTCGTCCGCATAAGAGAGACGGCGCAACTCCAATTGGCCGGCTCGTGAATCTGGAAGCGGATCGCATCGTCGGGAGAATCGGGCAGGCTTGAGCCCCTTTGCATCCGTAACTGTTCATGCTTGTCTCAGTTCTTTTTGTATGGGTCGGCGGACTACGTGCCCGTGA
Organism: Variovorax sp. 10L421; assembly: GCF_056395365.1. Classification (NCBI taxonomy): domain Bacteria; kingdom Pseudomonadati; phylum Pseudomonadota; class Betaproteobacteria; order Burkholderiales; family Comamonadaceae; genus Variovorax; species Variovorax sp. 10L421. Next base: position 7,814 of record NZ_JBFTJJ010000043.1, on the reverse strand, counting down.
ACTGCGGAGGGCGCTTTTCCTTGAAGGCCGCAAGCCCTTCGACACGGTCGGCCGAGAAGTGGTGCAAGTTGCTCAAGGCGCGCTCGTAGCGCAGCCCGATGGATGCTGGCTGGTCCAGCGCATCATTGAGCGCCTGCTTCATCCGACCCAGCACCAGCGGGCTCTTTATCGCGAGCTTCTTTGCCAGAGCGGTCACGGCGCCGATGAAGCCGTCATCAGCGACCACCAGGTTGACGAGGCCAAGCGCCTTCCATTCGCTGGCCGGATGCATATCGCCCGTGAACATGAGGAGCTTCGCGTTGTTCAGTCCCACCTTCCTCGGCAAGCGCACGGTGGCGCCTGCGCCAGGAAACAGGGCGTAGTTCGAATGGGCATCGCCAATCCGAGCGGACTCGGCCGCGATCACGAGGTCACAGGCGAGCACGAGCTCCAGTCCACCTGCGACCGTAATACCGTTGAGCGCGGCAATGACGGGTTTGGTGGAGGCTTCGATCAGCTCGGTCAGAGCGCCGATCGCCTTCACGAACTCGGCGCCACTTTCGGGGCGGCTCCTGGCGGGGTCCTTCAAGTCGGCGCCAGCGCAGAAGGCCCTGCCTTCGCCTGTCAGAACAATGACGCGGACTTCCGGGTCGCTTTGAGCATCTTCGATCGCCTGCGTCAATGCGACTACGAGCGACAGTGTCAGCGAGTTCAACGCCTGTGGTCGATTCAATTTCAACCACAGAACGGCATCGCCCAGTTGTCGATGAAGTTCTTCTGTGTTGGTAGCTGTTTCCACTTGCGGCCTTTCGGGATGTCTGTTTCGGAGTTGAATCAAAAGTCTGCTTACCGCAGTCCGAGGGACTTTGCGACCATGCCGCGCAGTACTTCCTTCGTCCCACCGCGGATCGTGCAGGAGGGTGCGTGCAGGATGACGTTGGCCAGCGCCGCGCTGTACCCGTCTGAGGCACCCGGCTCGGGCTCGGTCTGCAGAACCAACCGAAGGGTCTCGGGAATTTCCTGCTCGAAGCAGGTACCGAGGTCCTTGAGCAGGGCCGCATGCAGCGCGGCGTCCTGCTCGTCGGTGATCATCATGGCGATGGAGCGCGACATTCGCCTCAACGTCGAGAGGTGGGCGACCAGGCGCCCCACCGTCCGCGCGCCCTCCCCCGACGGCTGCTGCTTGAGCGCAGTGACGAACTCCTCGACGGCGCCCATGTGAGACATGAACCGGTCGGGCCCGCTTCGCTCGAATGTCAGCTCGCTCGTGACCTGCTGCCATCCTTGGCCTTCGACGCCAATGAGGGCATCGTCAGCAAGGAACACGTCCTGAAAGTGGACTTCATTGAAATCGTCGTCTCCGGCGATGTTCACGATGGACCGGCATGTGACGCCGGGTGTCTTCATGTCGACCAGGAACTGGCTCAAGCCGGCCTGTCGCACTTCGCTCGCGGGCGCCGTACGGCACAGCAAGACCATGTAGTGCGTGCGGTGCGCACTCGAGGTCCAGATCTTGGCACCGTTCACGCGCCAGCCGCCGTCCACCTTGGTGGCGCGCGTGCGTACCGATGCGAGATCCGACCCCGAGTCCGGCTCGCTCAGACCGATGCAAAAGTAGCACTTCCCGGTGGCAATTCGGGGGACGATTTCCTCGCGCTGCCGCTCGCTGCCGAAGCGCAGCAGCAGCGGCCCGCTCTGGCGCTCGGCCACCGCATGCGCAAAGATCGGTGCGCGAACGGCGAGCAGTTCCTCCAGCACGACGAGCCGCTCCGCCAGTCCGTACCCGCCGCCGCCATAGCGCTTTGGAAAACCCATGCCGATCCAGCCGCGCTCGCCAAGGGCTGCGCTGAACTCGGGATCAAAGCCGCCGAAAGCAGCGGCACCGTGCCGATTGCCGTGCCAGCCGTCGATGAACTCGCGAACTTCGGAGCGCAGCCGCTCGCCGATCTCGGACTGCCTCGGGCGCGGAAAGGAAAGGTTGTTCATCGTGCTGCTCCTGCTGCTGCGGCGCCACTGATGGTCTTCGCCATCGGCACCACTGCGCGCCAGAGGGACTGTCCGGCGTCGCCGGCGAGGATGCGTTCGCCGAGATCGCGAGACCAGAAGGCCTCGTTGCCGCACTCGTCTCGCCATGACCAGAGCCGCTGGGTGTATCGATGGAGTTCGTGTTCCTCTGTGAAGCCGATGGCTCCGAACACTTGGTGCGCGATCGCGCACGCCTGCCCCGCCGCTTCACCCGTTCGGATCTTCGCGCTGGCAGCGGCAATGCTCCGCGAGAGGGGCTCGCCTACCCCATCCAGCCATTCATCGATCGCTTCGCTGCCAGCTTCAGCTGCCGCACGCGCGGCGGCCGCCTGCGTCGCGAGAACGGCAATGTTCTGCTGCACCGCCTGGAATTTGCCGATCGGCCGGCCGAACTGGACGCGAAGGTTGGCGTATTCAACGGCAAGCGCAAGCGACCGTTCGATTGCTCCGGCCATCAACGCGCTGCGCAGGACAGCTGAAAGGGCGAGCAGCTCACGCGCATCGAAAGGCGCGGCAACCACCGCCTGCGGCACCACGCTTTCGAGCACCAGCGTATCGCGCGGCTCGCCCGCGAGATTGCGGCCTGAAGTGACGGAAATGCCGGCTGCATCCCGAGCCAGGACAATGAGCTGAGCAGCTGCGCCAGACCCGACGATGAACGCGACATGCGTGCATGCGCCGCCCCATGGCACACGGGGGAGCTTGCCATCGACGCGCCAGCCGTCGCGCGTGCGACCCAGCCGAATCTGCTCGGAATGCGCCGATGACGCGACGGTCGGCAAGGTTGCGCCGTCGACGCCGGCATGGTCCAGAAGCCAGTGCCCGACCATCGCGTCCGCCAGCAGAGCGTCCGCAGCATGCTCACCGGCGAGAACCAGAAGTCCAGATGCATCCGCCCAACTCACGTCCGCGCCGCCCTTGCTCTCTGGCAGCAACGTTTTGTCGAATCCGGACTCTTGCAAAACTGTCCACAGATTTGCAGGCTTGTCCGCGAATATCCGCTGGGCCGCTTCATGCAGCATGTCACGCGTCTCTTCACTCATCACTTGCTCCTGGTGGTTGTCTCTGTCCCGTCAAACGGGATCCCAAGTGAAGATGTCGCGCGACTTGTCCAGCGGAAAGAACGAGGGCTTCATCATGGGCAACGCCACTTCAAGGCAGGTATCGACGGTCCAGCCCTCACTGCGGTGTGCGGTACGGATCGGCCGCGGCTGCGAGAACAGGAAGATCTCGTTGCTGCGAACGCCGAAGATCTGCCCGGTCACGCCACGGGCTTCGTCGGTAAGCAGCGCGCAAGTGAAAGGCGCGATCTTGGCCACCTCCATGCGCTGGTTGACCAGCGTGCGGGCCATTCCTTCAGGGGTGTCGGTCGGGATCGAGCTCACCATGCGGGTGAATGCGAAGGGCGCGATGCAGTTCGACCGCACGCTGAAGCGCTCCATATCGAGCGCAATCGATTTCGACAGACCGACGATGCCCATCTTCGCGGCGGAGTAGTTGGCCTGCGCGCCGTTGCCGATCAGCCCGGAGGTCGAAGTCATGTGCACGATGGCACCGGACTCCTGGCTCCTGAAGTGCGGCGCGACGGCACGGGCCATGTTGAAGCAGCCCTTCAGGTGCACCTTCACCACCGCATCGAAGTCCTCTTCGGACATCTTGTGGAAGATGCCATCGCGCAGGTTGCCCGCGTTGTTGACCAGCCCGTCGACGCGCCCGTACACGTCAATCGCATGTTGAACGATGCGATGGGCGGAGCTCCACTCCGCCACGCTGTCGGTGTTGGCGCTGGCCTCGCCGCCGGCCGCGCGAATCTGGTCCACGGTCTCCTGGGCCGGCCCGGCGCTGCCACCAGCGCCATCCATGCTCACGCCCAGGTCGTTCACGATCACACGTGCGCCCTGACGCGCTGCCTCAAGCGCGATCTCCTTGCCTACGCCGGCGCCTGCGCCAGTCACCACAATCACTTTGCCCAGCAGTCGCTGTGTCATGTCAGTCTCCAGATGTATCGATCAATCGTGTCGCGAAGTGAGTTGGTGCGGTTCATGCGGTGAGGATGGTCACCACAGCCGCGGCCGAGTCACCGCCGACCTGGCCGCCGGAGTTCTGTGCCAATCCAACCTTGGCAGCCGGGCGCTGCCGTTCACCGGCCTCACCGCGCAGTTGTTGCGCCAACTCGAAAATCTGAGCGGTGCCAGTGGCCCCGATGGGGTGGCCCCGGCTGATCAACCCGCCGCTTGGATTGATGGAGATCTTTCCGCCAAGGTCTGTCGCACCGCTTCGCAGCAGGTGGACGGCTTCTCCCGGTGCGCAAAGCTGCAGGGTCTCGGCGTTGATCAGCTCGCTGGGCGCGGCCCCATCGTGCACCTCGACCACGTGGACGTCGCGCGGATCGATGGACGCCTCTTCATAGGCAGCCTTGGAGGCCCGTGCCGAAGCGTTGGGGCCTGTCGTATCTCCCGAGCCGGAAACCAATGTAGACGTGGCCACCCATACCGGCCTGGCGCCTGTCAGTTGCGCAGCGACGCGGCTCGAGACGAGGACGATCGCGGCGGCGCCGTCCCCGATCGAAGAGCACATCGGAAGCGTCAGCGGGTTGCTGATCATGCGGGCCGCCAGCACTTCTTCAACGGTCGTCGGCTTGCGGAATTGAGCAAAGGGATTGAGGGACGCTGCATGCCGGCTCTTGACCACGATCTGGGCAATGTCAGCCGACGTCACTCCCGTCGCTTCCATGTAGCGGCGCGTTCTTTCGGCGTAGATGTCCATGAAGATGGAGCCGCTGCCCGATCCAATGTGGTCGGGCAGCTTCTCTTCCATGTCCACCGCGGCCCCGAATGCACCGAAGGACACCGCCTTGTCGGCATGGGTCAGCTTTTCAGCGCCGACTACCAGGACGATGTCGGCCTGCCCGGCTTGCACGCACTGCCAAGCCAGATGGAACGCGGTGCTGCCCGTGGCGCATGCGTTCTCGGTGTTGATCATCGGCTTGCCCAGCAGACCGGTGAATCTCAACGCAGCCTGGGCGCGGACCATTTCCTGCCCGGTGACGAGACCGGCAGCCGCATTACCGAAGTAAACCCGGTCAACACGATCGGCCGTGATGCCGGCGTCTTCGAATGCGATCCGTACAGCCTCTTCGGAAAGACTTCTGACCGAGCGGTCGAGAAATTTTCCAAACGAGGTCATTCCAATTCCAGCAATTGCGACGCGAGCGGTCATCAGTCTCTCCAATTCGTGAGCATCTAAGAAAGTACGCCGCAGGCAGGTCGCAGCGGCTGTGGATCAGGTAATCCGTCAGATGGCAGGGCCGTTGTTGGTCCGGCGGGCGGGGCCGTCGTACTCGACCTGGTCCAGCGTGATCTGGCGCCAGCCGGGCTCGCGCACCGACTCTTCGAATGCGTGGGCGAACAAGCCCGCCGTGCGCGGAACGACGATGAACGCGCGAGACAGCCTCCAGTCGATTCCCAGATCCGAGATGATTGCGCCGACCGCCGCATCGATGTTTGCCAAGAGGGGGCGGTTTTTCTTCTTGATCAGCGCCTTTTCCAACTCGCGCGTCATCCGGATGTGGTCGCCTGCAAGCCCATACTCCTCGGCAAGCGCGAACAGCCTCTTCCCGCGCGGATCGCCTTCGGGATGCTGCGGATGCCCGAAGCCATCCAGCCGCTTGTGCTTGCCGACGTACTCTGTCGCCACGTCCTCATAGCTGCGCCCGCTCGAGGCTGCCTCGGACACCAGCTCCTGGATGTAACGTGCGAACTCTTCGCCGGCACCCCCATGTACGTCGCCAAACATCATGGCGCCGGCAGCGACCGAACACTGGATCGGTACACCGGCTGCCTGCACAAAACGGGTGACTGTCGAGGACGGAGAAATGCCATGGTCGGCGACCGAGATGAACATCGCATTGATGATCTTCGCCTCGTTGCCCTTGGGAAGCTCTCCCTTGTAGAGCAGGTACACCATGGCGCCGAAGTCGATCTTGCCGACGAGATCAGTGAGGACGTCGTAGCCCCTGACCAGAGTACCTTCATGTGGAGTGGGGTCAGCGATAGCGGTTCGCCAATACTTTCGATCAGGGGTCGTTGTCATTCAGTGCTCCAGTCTGGACGTGGGGGGTGAAAGCATTCGCGGTCGGTGGCGAATCAGTGGGACGAATCGTAGTTTTCGAACCAGAAATCTCAGTAGAGGCATGTCCACGATGTGGATGTCGTAACCTAGCGAAACGCGATTCCATAGGGTTTATACGGATCCTGATTGTGAGTTTGTGTCCACAATATGATCAAAATGATGAACTCAACGGAATCACGCGGTACGCAAAGCATCGATCGCACAGTCGGTGTGTTGAAGCACGTGGTTGCCAACGGTTCGCACGGGCTGACGGTGGCCGACCTTGTGGCGCTTAGCGGGCTTGAACGCCCTACCATGCATCGCATAGTCCAGGCTCTGGAGAGACAGGGGTTGTTGAAGCGACCCGCCGGCTCGAAGCGCTATGTGCTGGGTGATTACTGCCGCCAGATGGCGGCCGCTTTCGCTGACCGTGCGGACCTGAGAACGGTGTGCGAACCTGCATTGAGAGGTGTTTCGGAGGAGACCGGAAACAGCGCCTTCCTCATTGGCCGAATAGGGTTCGAGTCAATCTGTCTTGCCCGTGTGATTGGCTCCTACCCCGTTCAGGTGCTCACCGTCAACGTCGGTAGCAGGCAGCCTCTGGGAACGGGCGCAGGAGGCCTGTCCATCCTGTCGACGCTGTCGGAAGCGGAGCGAAACGAATGCATCCGGGCCAACGCGAAACGCCTGGGCAGCTATGGCTCACTGACGGAGTCGACGCTGCGCGCGCTCGTACGTGCAACCCAAGGCCGCGGACACGCGATCATCGGACACTACAGCGTGCCAGGTGTCATCGGGATCGGAATGGCGATGCGCAATGCGACCGGCACTGTCATGGGCGCGATCACTACGGCTTCGATCGACAGTCGGATGTCCAGGCATGACCAACAGATTGCCGCCGCATCCATAGCGAAGCACATTGCACGCATCCAGTCTTCGCTAGACATTCTCTGAGCCATGACGGGGCAGATGAAGTAGGTCTTGGGCTAGTCGCAAGTCGGTCCAAGATTTCTGCCACATCCAGTCGTGTCAGATTCGGCCGGATGGCTACGGCTAGGGGACCGTGCAGATGAAGCCGAAGTGAAAGCTGCGACGGGTGAATACGGCGCCTTTCTCAACTTCCTTCACTTCGGAGAAGCAACGTTGACATTCCCGCAGACTCTGGCCTTCGCTACGGTCGGCTCGAACCCGAGTAGCAGCGGCAACGGCAGGTTGCGCGAGACTACTCGAAGTGGTTCTTGCACGGCTTCGAACGCTGGAGCGGCGCCTTGGAGCGCACCAATACCAGTGCGCCGATCATTTCACGACCCAGGACATCTCGATTGGTTGTGCGATGCTCTTGGCAGAGCATCTGGGACGTGCGAACGACTTCCCTCCTGCTGTGCACGCCTACGGGTCGCATGAAGCTGCGGCCACAGGAGAGTCCCTTTTGAATGTGGATTGCATCAGCCGTTGAGCGTGCGGCCGCCGTCGACGATGATTTCGGAGCCGACCGTCCATCGGGACTCGTCCGAAGCCAGGTACAGCACTGCCTTGGCGACTTCTTCCGGCGTGCCGAAACGGCCAAACGGAATGGTTGCGGCGATGTCCTTGTTGACCTGCGTGCGGTAGGCATCGGGAATGCCGAGCTTGTCGTACAGCGGCGTTTCGACCGGGCCGGGGCTGACGGCGTTGACGCGAATGCCGCGTCCGAGCAGTTC
>NZ_JBFTJJ010000042.1:0-20739 GCF_056395365.1 Variovorax sp. 10L421 | reverse complement strand
AACACCGCGCAGGGCAAGGTGATTGCCGCGGCCTTCATGGACGCCTTCAACCAGATGGTGCGTTCGCTGCGCAACTACAAGGCGCAGACGGTGCGCGGCCAGGGCCTCGGCGGCGGCGGCCGGTTGGGCGTGGATGGCGGTGCGGCGCCGTCGCAGACCTATGTTCCGGCGGAGCAGGCACCGGCACGCCGCCGCAAGTAAGCGCGCTCGCCGGTCGCATCGTCGACAAAAAAAAGCCCGGGGCTCGCGAGAGCCCCGGGCTTTTTCACGGGGCGTCGCCCGAACGGATCAGAGGCTGAAGATCTTCCCGGGGTTCATGATGTTCTTCGGATCGAGCGCGCGCTTGATCGTGCGCATCATGTCGATCGCGCCGACGCCTGCCTCGGTCACCAGGAAGTCCATCTTGTGCAGCCCCACGCCATGCTCGCCGGTGCAAGTGCCTTCGAGCGCCAGCGCGCGGCTCACCAGCGCATGGTTCAGCGCCTCGGCCTTCACGCGCTCTTCGGGAATGTTCGGGTCGAGCAGGTAGCCGAAGTGGAAGTTGCCGTCGCCCACGTGGCCGACGAGGAAGTAGGGGATGCCGCTCGCATTGGCTTCGGCCACCGAATCGAGCAGGCAATCGGCCAGGCGCGAGATCGGCACGCAGGTGTCGGTGGAGATCACGCGGCAGCCCGGGCGCGACTGCACGGCTGCGAAGTAGCTGTTGTGCCGCGCCGTCCACAGCCGCGTGCGTTCTTCCGGCGTGCTGGCCCATTCGAAGGCGTTGCCGCCATGCCCGCTGGCCAGTTCCTGCACCGTCTCGGCCTGCTCCTTCACGCCGGCCGGCGAGCCGTGGAATTCCATCAGCAGCATCGGCTCTTCGCGCAGGTTCAGCTTGGCGTAGGCGTTCACCATGCGCACCGTGTTCACGTCGATCAGTTCCACGCGCGCGATCGGCACGCCGAGCTGGATGGTCTCGATGGTCGTGCGCACGGCCGCCTCGATGCTCGGGAACGAGCAGATTGCCGCCGACACCGCCTCGGGCAGCGGGTAGATGCGCAGCGTGATCTCGGTGACCACGCCCAGCGTGCCTTCGCTGCCCACCATGAGGCGCGTGAGGTCATAGCCGGCCGAAGACTTCTTCGCGCGCGTGCCGGTGCGGATGACGTCGCCCGCGGCCGTCACCACTTCGAGCGCCAGCACGTTCTCGCGCATCGTGCCGTAGCGCACCGCGTTCGTGCCGCTGGCGCGCGTGGCCGTCATGCCGCCGATGGACGCGTCGGCACCCGGGTCGATGGGGAAGAACAGGCCCGTGCTCTTGATCTCTTCATTGAGCTGCTTGCGCGTGACGCCGGGCTGCACCGTCACCGTGAGGTCGTCGGCGTTGACCGACAGCACACGGTTCATGCGCGACACGTCGATGCTGATGCCGCCCTGTACCGCCAGCAGGTGGCCTTCGAGCGAGGAGCCCACGCCGAAGGGGATGACCGGCACGCTGTGCTCGCTGGCCAGCTTCACCGCGTCGGCCACGTCCTGCGTGTTCTCTGCGAACACCACGGCGGCTGGCGGCGGCGCATCGAAGGAAGATTCGTCGCGCCCGTGCTGCGTGCGCACCGCCATGGCCGTGGAACAGTTGGCGCCGAAGCGCGCCTTCAGTCCGTCGATCAGGGCCGCAGGCACGTCGCGCAGATGAAGCTCCGGCATCAGGTGCGAGGTGGAGGTCGGGGCGTTCATCGTGTGTCTCCTGGCAGCGTGAGGGTGATCGGCCATTCTACGGAGCGCGCACCATAATGCGCTTCGGAAAAAACATGAACCCCACGACCCTCAGCGCTCTCGCCGCCTTCCCGTCGCAGCTGGAAGCCCACTACGCGGCCATTCCCACGGCCTTCCGGCATTGGGCGCCGCCCTCGTGGGAGGGTGTGCCCAGCGAGGCCTTCACCGCCATCGAGCAGCTCTGCCACGTGCGCGACATCGAGATCGAGGGCTACCACGTGCGCTTTCGCCGCACGCTGCAGGAGACGCATCCGACGCTGGCGTCGATCGACAGCGAGCCGCTGGCCATCGCGCGTGCATACGGCACGGCCGACGCGGCGAAGGTGCTGGCCGACTTCCGCATGGCGCGCGTGCAGACGATGGAAATCATCTCCAGCCTGAGCGACGCACAGCTCGCGCGCACGGCCGTGTTCGAAGGCTACGGCCCGCTCACGATGCGCAGCCTCATCCACTACCTCTGCAGCCATGACCAGCAGCATCTTGCGGGCCTGCAATGGCTCGCGGGCAAGATAGACGCCTCGACCGTCGAGCTGTAAAAACAGGAGCCACCATGGGCAACCGACTTTCCCAGATCGCCACCCGCACCGGCGACGACGGCACCACCGGCCTCGGCGACAACACGCGCGTGCCGAAAGACCACCTGCGCGTGCACGCGATGGGCGACGTGGACGAACTCAACTCGCAGATCGGCCTGCTGCTGTGCGAGCCCATGCCGGAGCCCGTGCGCGAGCTGCTGGTCGACGTGCAGCACCAGCTCTTCAATCTCGGCGGCGAGTTGTCGATGCCGGGTTTCACGCTGCTGAAGGCCGATGCGCTGCTGCAGCTCGACAACGCGCTGGCCGAGCACAACGCCGCGCTGCCGCGCCTTGCCGAATTCATCCTGCCCGCGGGCACGCGCGCAGCCTCGCTCGCGCATGTGTGCCGCACGGTGGCGCGGCGGGCCGAGCGTGCGGTGGTCGCGCTCGGTGCGGCGGCCGAACTCAACGACGCACTGCGCCAATATCTCAACCGGCTCAGCGACCTGCTCTTCGTGCTCGCGCGCGTGCTCAACCGGATGGACGGCGGCGACGACGTGTATTGGAAGAGCGAACGCATGGCACGCGCGGCCGCAGCGGAAGCAGACGACACCAAGGAGACTCCATGAAACTCTCGAACATCTTTCGCACATCGCTCGTCGCGGCGATGGCCGCCGCACTGTGGCTGCCGGTGGGCGCGCAAGCCCAGAGCGCAGACAACCCGCCGCAGGCCCGACGCGCTCACACCATCAAGTCACCCTCGCGCAGCGGCAAGGTCGTGGGCAGCGTGCAGCGCGGCACCGACGCCGCGGGCCGCAGCGTCAACCGCGCGGATGCGGCCACGCGGCGCGGCGTCACCAACGTGTCGGAGAAAGCCAGCCGGCCGGTGCGCAACGTGGGTGAGGCCTTCGGCCGCAAGCTCTCGCCGGGCTCGAGCGGTCGCGCGGCGCCGCCGTCCGTGGGGCCGCAGGGCAACGCGCCTTGACCGCCAATCCAGGAACACCGTGGAACCGGCTTTGCCGGGCCACTGGTGTTGCCTCGGAAGAGGGTGGCGAAGCGACACGAAGTGCGCGAAGCCTAGGGGAGAGCCTGATATGGCAAGAAACATCGAAATCAAGGCCCGCATCGACAGTGTGGAACGCGTGGCGCGCATCGCCGAGACGCTGGCCGACCACGGCCCCGTCGAGATCGCGCAGGACGACACTTTCTTCCGCTGCGCCGACAGCGCTGACCGCCTCAAGCTGCGCACCTTCGCGCCTGGCCGTGCCGAGCTGATCTTCTATCGCCGCGCCAACGGCAGCGGCCCGAAGGAATCGTTCTACCTGATCACGCCGTGCGCCACGCCAGACGTGCTGCGCGAATCGCTCGCGCTCGCGTGGGGGCAGGCGGGCCGCGTGCGCAAGCAGCGCCGGCTGTTCATGGTCGGCCGCACGCGCGTGCACCTCGACCGCGTGGAAGGCCTCGGTGAATTCCTCGAGCTCGAGGTGGTGCTGGAAGAAGGCGAATCGTCCGAGACCGGCATCGCAGAAGCGCATGCGCTCATGGCGCAGCTGGGCGTGGGCGCCGACCAGCTGGTGCCGGGTGCCTACGTCGACTTGCTGAACGCCTGATCAGCGCCAGCCCGCGGCCTTGAGCTGCTCCGCCAGCAGCTGCGCGACCTTTTCATAGCCTCGTGCATTGGCATGGATGCGATCGGAGCGCAGCGACGCATCCGACAGCACGCTCGAATACACGTTCGCCACGAGCAGCGCCTGCCCCGACTTCGCGATCTCTTCGTAGAACGGCGCATCGCTGAGCGAGCCGATCGCCGCGCGCATGGCGTCGGGCGCCGGAGTGGCCAGCAGCGCGACGTATGGCGTGTGCGCCCGCGCTTCACTGACCAGGGCCGCGATGTTGTCGCGCGTGGCCGCGGCCGACATGCCGCGCAGCATGTCGTTGCCGCCGATGCCGATCAGGATCGCGTCATAGCTGCCCGCGCCCAGCAGCCCTGGCAGGCGTTGCAGCGCGCCATCCGAGGTGTCGCCGTTGATGCCCGCGTTCTCGACCTGCCAGCCCGTGAGCTCGCCCAGCTTCACGGGCCACGCCGCATTGGGTGCCGCGCCGTAGCCGTAGGTCAGGCTGTCACCCAAGGCCAGCACGCGGGCATCGGATTTCAGGGCGGCGGCCGAGCCCCTGCGCTTGCCGCAGGCCACCAGAGCGGCCATGGCTGGTGCGCTGGCCAGCAGGTGCAGGAGGTGTCTTCGCTTCATGTGGCGCGCAGCTTAAACGCAGCTCGCAGGGCGCAGGCGCTTGTCCCTTGCCAATGAATGGAAGGGGGCAGCGGCACTCGTGCGAGAGGCTCGATGCGCCACCTTGAAGGACAAGGCGCCGCGCGGATACCGGCGCTTACCGGACTTCACCTGTCCGCGACCCGAAGCGTCCGTAGCGGACACATGCGCGGCCCACAATGAATTCGTCATCAACGCATGAAGGATTTCCAGATGATCACCAATTCAAAGAGCATGGCCGTCGTCGCTGCAGCACTCGCGATGTGCATGGCGGCGGGGAGCGCCTTTGCGCAGGACCGCCACGGCGATGGCCGTCCGGGCGACGGCCGCTACGAACAGCGGGATCAGCGCGACCAGCGCGACCAGCGTGACCAGCGTGACCGCAACTTCGACCGGCACGGTCCGCAAGGCGGCTACTACCGCGGCAACCAGGACTTCCGCGACGGCCGCCAGTTCGATCGACGTGGCTTCCCGCAGCCGCACGCCGAATGGCGCCGTGGCGGCCGCGTGCCGGCCGAGTACCGTGGCCGCAACTACGTGGTGCAGGACTGGCGCGCCTACCGCCTGCAGCAGCCGCCGCGGGGCTACCAGTGGGTGGGGGTGGGCGGTGACTTCGTGCTCGCGGCGATTGCCACCGGAGTGATCGCGAACATCATCGCAGGCCAGTAAACAAACGTCGTTCTTCGCAATGGACGAGCGCCGCAGGCCGCGAGGCCTGCGGCGTTTTTTCAGACCAGCGCAGTGGGCACCGACTGGGCGCAGACGTTGCGCCCGGTGATGGTCAGCCGAAGGCCGCCACCATGCCATTCGAGCCAGTTGAGGCTCACGTACGCGTCGATGTCAGCATCGTCGATGCGGTCTGCCTGGCGGCTTTGCAGCAATTCGACCGTTGCAGGCAATGCCCGTCTCAACCGCTCGCGCCGTTCGGCTGCATCGGCCGCCTTGAGGGCGGCCCTTGTTTGCTGTTGCTGCTGCGAGGTCGATGCCATTGCTGATCCGTTTCCAGGAAGCCAGGGAATTAATCAGAATGTACGCTCCCTGTGTGAAGCTGCATGCTTCTTTTTAAACCCCCCTGCCGCCTGCAGTACACACCGCGCAACAGCCGCTGGACAAGGCCTAGATTTCGTAGTGCGAGGCCCCGGCATCGTCGCCCAATGCCTTCTCCACCACGGCGCGCGTCAGCGTCGGTGCGAACGACTCGATGAAGGCGTGGACGTACTTGCGCAGGTAGGTGCCGCGCCGCACCGCGAGCTTGGTGAGGTTGATGCCGAACAGCCGCCCCGCGTCGAGCGCGCGCAGCTGCGTGTCGCGCTCGGCCTCGTAGGCCACGCCGGCCACGATGCCCACGCCAAGGCCCAACTGCACGTAGGTCTTGATCACGTCGGCGTCCATCGCGGCGAGCACGATGTTGGGCTGCAGCCCGCGCTGCCCGAAGGCCTCGTCGATGCGCGAGCGGCCCGTGAAGCCCGTGTCGTAGGTGATCAGCGGATAGCGCGTGAGCGCGTCGAGCGTCAGTGGTGCATCGAGCAGCGGGTGCCCCGGCGGCACTACCACGGAATGCGTCCAGCGGTAGCAGGGCAGGGCCACAAGCTGCGGGTAGTCGCCCAGTGCTTCCGTGGCAATGCCCACGTCGGCCTCGCCGTCGAGCAGCATCTGCGCGATCTGCTTGGGCGAGCCCTGGTGAAGGTGCAGTTTCACGTTCGGAAACTGCATGCGGAATTCCTGCACCGCCACCGGCATCGCATAGCGCGCCTGCGAGTGCGTGGCCGCCACCGAGAGCAGGCCGCTCTGCTGCGCGACGAACTCCTGGCCCGCGTGCTTGAGGTTGCTGCTCTCCATCAGCATGCGCTCGATGATCGGCAGCACGTGCCCGCCCGGCTCGGTGAGCCCCGTGAGCCGCTTGCCCGCGCGCACGAAGAGTTCGATGCCGAGCTCTTCCTCGAGCTCGCGGATCTGCCGGCTCACGCCGGGCTGCGAAGTGTGAAGGGTGTGGGCGACTTCGGTCAGGTTGAAGCCGCAACGAACGGCCTCGCGTACCGAGCGCAGTTGCTGGAAGTTCATCTGGCGCGAGAAGAGTCATGGGGCCCCGGCTGGGGCCGACCGCGGATTCTCGGCACAAGGGCTCGTTCGGGGAACGATGCGTTTGTTGGTTTCACATGAGCAAAACATCTTTAAGGCACTTCAGCAGGGCTTATTTTCAATTTCGCACGAGTGTGCTAAAGTTTGCCGCATGGACGCCAAGACCCAGAAAAGCGAACTCACCCGCACCGCCATCGTCGGCGCGGCGATGAATCTTGCGCTGGCCGAAGGCCTGGAGGCGATCACGCTGCAGGCCGTCGCGAGCCGGCTGGGCCTTTCCAAGAGCGGCGTGTTCTCCCGCGTGGGTTCGCGCGAGGCGCTGCAGAAGGCCGTCATCGAGGAGTACGGCCGCGGCTTCCTGGCCGAGGTGTTCGTGCCCGCCATGCAGAAGCCGAAGGGCCTGGCGCGGCTCAACGAGATCGTCGCGCGCTGGATCGCCCGCACGCGCGACGTCGAGATGCACACCGGATGCCTCTACATGGCCGGTGCCTTCGAGTTCGATGACCGCGAGGGCGAGCTGCGCGACATGCTGTTCGACGAAATCACGCGCTGGCGCGCCGCGCTGCGCCGCACCGTGCTGCAGGCCATCGAGACCGGCGAACTCAAGGCCGACACCGACCCCGCGCAGCTCGTGAGCGAGCTCAACGGCGTGACCATGACCCAGCTGCACGACGCGCGCTTCCTGCGCGATCCACAGGCCGCCGAGCGCGCCGTGCAGACCTGGCAGCGGCTTCTTTCCAGTTATCTCGCCTGAGCCGGCCACGAAGCAGGCGGTCCTCGACGTTTCCATTTGCCAGAATTTCGCACGACTGTGCGATAAAAAGGAGAAGCACCATGCTGATCATCGCCCTCTTTCTCGCCGCCTATGCGGCCGTCCTCGGCGCGAAGGGCTTGCGCGACACCCTGCGCAGCCTGCCTCGCAGCAACCGCGACTGGGTCTGGTACTGAACGCCCGGAAGGAACGCCGCGCCATGACGACCACTTCCACGCCGGCCGCCGGCCATGCCGCGCAGTCGAACTACTACCGGCCCAGCCGCACGATGCGCGCGCTGCGCTTCGGCCTGACCACCTCGCAGCGGCTCTGGCCCGCACTCGGCGTGCGCGCCGCGTCTCGCCTGTTCGGCACGCCGCTGCCGCCCAAGTGGCTCTATCGCGGGCAGGGCCCCGGCGCGGAATGGCGCCGCGAGGGCTGGGCCTTCGAGGACGCGGGCGTCGGCATCTACCACCTGGCCGCGCAGGACTCGGGTGCGGAGTCGGCGCCCGTGGTGCTGCTGGTGCACGGCTGGGGCGGGCACGCGGGGCAGATGCTGCCACTCGCGCAGGCCGTGGCTGCGGCAGGGCTGCGGCCCGTGCTGCTCGAGCTGCCAGCGCATGGCCGCAGCGCGGGCACGATGAGCAACTCGCCGCAGTTCGCACGCGCCATCGCCTACGTGGCAGCCCGGCTCGCGGCCGATGGCCACGCGTTGCGCGCCGCCGTCGCACATTCGCTGGGCGCCAACGGGCTCGCTCTTGCGGCGGCGCGCGGCCTTCCGGCGCAGCGCCTCGTGCTGCTGGCGCCGCCTGCTTCGCCGCGCGAATACACGCGCTACTTCGCGCACACCTTCGGCCTCAGCGAAGCCACGCGCGGGGCGATGCAGCGGCTGTTCGAATCGCGTGAAGGGGTCCTGATGGCGCAGCTGGAGCCGGCCGCCGTGGGCCCGCGCATCGTGCAGCCGACGCTGATCGTGCACGACCGAGACGACCGCGTGAACCGCTTCGCCGATGCCGAGGCCTACCGCGATGCGATCCGCGGCGCGCAGCTGGCGGCCACGCAGGGGCTCGGGCACCGCCGCATCCTCCAGGCACCGGAGGTGCTCGAGCAGGTGCTGCGCTTTCTTGCGGACCCCGTGCGCTGAGGTCCGCGAAACCCGTCAGCGCGCCGGCGCCGGGTCGGGCAGCTCGATCTTGATGTCGAGCACTTCGAGGTTGTCCTGGGTTTCCAGGTGCACCTTGATGTCGTCGGCGTTGATCGACACGTACTTGGAAATCACCGCCACCAGCTCGCGCTGGAGTTCGGGCAGATAGTCGGGGCGCTTCTTGCCGCTGAGGCTGGAGCGCTCGTGCGCGAGGATGATCTGCAGGCGCTCTTTCGCGACGCTTGCAGTCTTCTTCTTCTCGCCAAGCAGGAACGAGAGAAACGACATGCCTACTTGCCTCCGAAGATCCGCTTGAAGAAGCTGGGCTTCTCGGCGTCGACGAAGCGCATCGGCTTGTCCTCTCCGAGGAAGCGCGCCACCACGTCGCTGTAGGCCTGCGCCACGTCGGTTTCCTTGTCGTGGATCGCGGGCACGCCCTGGTTCGAGGCATGCAGCACGCTTTCCGACTCGGGGATCACGCCGATGAGCTTGATGCGCAGGATGTCCTGGATGTCTTCCAGCGAGAGCATCTGTCCGCCCGCCACCCGGTTCGGGTTGTAGCGGGTGATCAGCAGGTGCTCCTTGATCGGGTCGCCGCCTTCCTTGGCGCGCTTGGTCTTGCTGCTGAGCATGCCCAGGATGCGGTCCGAGTCGCGCACCGAGGAGACTTCGGGGTTGGTGACGATCAGTGCTTCGTCGGCGAAGTGCATGGCCATCATGGCACCGGTCTCGATGCCCGCCGGCGAGTCGCAGACGATGTAGTCGAACTCCATCGCGGCGAGGTCGGTCAGCACCTTCTCGACGCCCTCCTGCGTGAGCGCTTCCTTGTCACGCGTCTGCGAGGCGGCCAGCACGAACAGGTTGTCGCACTGCTTGTCCTTGATGAGTGCCTGGCTCAGGTTGGCTTCGCCCTGGATGACGTTGATCAGGTCATACACCACGCGGCGTTCGCAGCCCATGATCAGGTCGAGGTTGCGCAGGCCCACGTCGAAGTCGATCACCGCCGTTTTCTTGCCCGCGAGCGCGAGGCCCGACGCGAAGCTGGCGCTCGTCGTCGTCTTGCCGACGCCGCCCTTGCCCGAAGTCACCACCACAATTTTGGCCATGGCCATTCCTTCTTGTTTCGATTCAGTTGTTGGTTGTCAGGATCGCCGCGTTCCGTGAGGGGGCTCAGGGAATCGGGTCGATCGCTATTTTTTTGCCGTCCAGGCGCACCTGGGCCGATTTTCCCAGCACCGTGTCGGGCAGCGCGACTTCGTTGGTCCGGTAGATGCCGGCGATGGCCACCAGCTGCGCTTCCATGCAGGTCGAGAAGATCCGCGCCTCGGTGTTGCCGCGCGCGCCGGCAATGGCCTTGCCGCGCAGCGGTGCGTACACATGCACGTTGCCGTCTGCGATGACTTCGGCGCCGAAGCTCACCACCGCGGTCACCACCACGTCGCCGCCACGGGCGTAGACCTGCTGGCCCGAACGCAGCGGCTTGTCGATCAGCAGCGTGCCGTTGGCCGGCACCGGCACTTCGCGCACGATCTGCGGGGCTTCCGATGCGGGCGCCTCGGCCGGCGGCGCCGGGGCACGGGGCGCGGGGGCCGCGGGCATGGCCGCCACCGAGAGGCCCGCAGCGCGCGCCGCGGCGTTCTGCCCGGCGTTGCCGCCGCGCACGGCGATGGGTTGGGTCTGGTGGCGCGCCAGCAGGCCGCGCAGGGCGGCGAAGTCGAGTTCGCCCTCGCCTTGCTCTTCCTGCAGCAGCGAGAGATCGATCACCACCGGCTCCTGCTCGAAGAAGTCGGGCGAATCGGCCAGCTGGGCGTCGAGCGCCTCGGCCAGCACGTCCAGGTCGGACGTCTTGAGGATCACTGCGATCAGCGGCAGCGTGGCGCTCTTGAATTCGAAAACCGCCTTGGTGCGCGCGGCGGAGACATCGGCCATTGGGAAAACGTCGGTGCGAAAAGCGTTGGAGTCTAACGGGCGCGGGCCAAACCCCAATGAACAGGCCCTGCTTCAGGCCCCCGGGAGAACACTTCTTTCACGAGGTTGCACTTTTCCGGGGTGCCTTGCGTCAGTTCTTCGAGCGCCCCAGCAGCGCGTAAAGAAGGATCGCGCCGAAGGTCGCGGTGCCGATGCCACCGAGCGCGAAGTCGCCGAACTTCAGCGTGAAGTCGCCGGTGCCGATGATCAGCGTGATGGCCGCGACGATCAGGTTCCTGTTCTGCGAGAAGTCGACCTTGTTGTCGACCCAGATCTTGGCGCCCGCGATCGCGATCAGGCCGAACACCACGATGCTCACGCCGCCCATCACCGGCAGCGGAATCGCCTGGATCAGCGCGCCAAACTTCGGGCTGAAGCCCAGCACCAGCGCGATGAGCGCCGCCACCACGAACACCGCCGTCGAGTAGATGCGCGTGGCCGCCATCACGCCGATGTTCTCGGCGTAGGTCGTCACGCCCGTGCCGCCGGCCGCGCCGCTCACCACCGTGGCGATGCCGTCGCCGATGAAGGCGCGGCCCATGTACGGGTCGAGGTTGCGGCCCGTCATGGCCGTCACCGCCTTCAGGTGACCGAGGTTCTCCGCCACCAGGATGATCGCCACGGGGGCGATCAGCAGCATCGCGTTGGCCGTGAACACCGGCGCCGTGAAGGTCGGCAGGCCGAACCAGGCCGCATTGGCGATGCCGCTCAGGTCGACCGGCTTGCCCATGCCCAGGATGTTGGTCAGCATCGCATAGACGATGGTGGCCAGGACCAGCCCGACCAGGATCAGCAGGCGCTGCAGCATGCCGCGCGTGAACACCGCCACCAGCCCCACGCAGAGGAAGGTCACGGCCTGCATCCACGAGTCGAAGTTGCTGGCCGCCATGTTCTTGATCGGCACGCTCGCGAGGTTGAGCCCGATCACCGCCACCACCGCGCCCGTGACCACCGGCGGCATGACGCGCTCGATCCAGCCGGTGCCAATGGCTTGCACCAGCGCCCCGATCAGGATGTACACCACCCCGCAGGCCACGATGCCGCCCAGCGCCACCGCAATGTTGGCGTTGGGCCCCTTGCCCGCGTAGCCGCTGGCCGCGATCACCACGCCGATGAAGGCGAAGCTCGAGCCCAGGTAGCTGGGCACCTTGCCGCCGGTGACGAAGTAGAAGATCAGCGTGCCGATGCCGCTCATCAGGATCGCGATGTTGGGGTTGAAGCCCATCAGGATCGGCGCCAGCACCGTGGCGCCGAACATCGCGATGACGTGCTGTACGCCCATGGCGCCGGTCTGCAGCCAGGGCAGGCGCTCGTCGGGCGCGATGACCGCGCCGTTGGCCAGCGCGGACGCGGGCCTTTCAGTCCACTTGAACATTGCTTTCATCTCCTCTTGTTGGTGGGGCGTGATTGTGGTCGATGAATCCCGGCCTGAACACCGCCGCAAGAGAAGAAGGAAAGAGCGGCGCTCAGCGCGCCTGCAGCACCGCCATGGTGATGCGCGACACGCAGGTCAGCTCGCCCGCCTCGTTCGTCAGCTCGATCTGCCAGACCTGCGTGCTGCGGCCGCGGTGCACCGGCCGCGCCGTGCCGATGACCCAGCCGCTGGTGACGGAGCGGATGTGATTGGCATTGATGTCCAGGCCCACGGCGCGGTCGCCCTCGGGCGCCGAGTAGTGCGCGCCGCAGGAGCCCAGCGTCTCGGCCAGCACCACCGACACGCCGCCGTGCAGGATGCCGTAGGGCTGGCGGGTGCGCTCGTCCACCGGACAGCGGGCGCGGATGAAGTCGTCGCCCACCTCCAGGAATTCCATGCCCAGCGCGGAGACGGCGGTGCCGACGTGGTTGCGGGTGAGCTCCTCGACGGAGACTTCTTTTTTCCAGATACGCATTCGGTACTTCCTTCTTGCCTGTAAAAGGGGACTCAAAACTATAGCGATGGCGACTGACAAACCGAGTCGCCTTTGCGTGCTAGCTTGCACCGATGAAGCACCCCGTCCGCCGCTGGCTCCTGGGCATCGCCGCAGCGCTGCTGCTGGGCGTGGGCGCGCTGGTGTGGGTGGTGAGCGTGCGCCTGCCCTCCGACGAAGAGGTGGCCGCGAAGATCGCCGAAGGCTTCGAGAAGCGCTTCGGCGTTGCCCTGAAGGTCGGCGGGGCCCACTGGTCGCTGCTGCCGGTGCCCGTGCTGGCGCTGTCCGAGATCGCCACCGACCAGCCGCGCCCCATCACCCTGCGCCGCCTGACCCTGCGGCTGAAGCTCGCGCCGCTGCTGCAGCGCATCGTTGCCGTTGACGATCTCGAGATCGAAAGCCTGGTGCTGCCGCGCGCCTCGGTGCGGGCGTTCCGGGGCAAGGGCCCCAAGCCGCAGGAGGACAGCGGCAACCTGGTGGCGCTGCCCGCGCCGTGGACGCTGGCCCCCGTGCCGCTGGCACAGCTGCGCTGGCGCGACGTGGTCTGGATCGACCGGCGCGATATTGCGCTGGCCTACGACGGCGACATCCGCTTCGACCCCGGCTGGCGCCCGCGCCAGGCCCGGCTCGAACGGGCCGGCGCCGCGACGCTCACGCGGCTTCGGCTGGACCGCCTGGACGGGCAGGACCGCTGGCGCACCCGCATCGAGGTGGGCGGCGGCACGTGGAACGGCGTCGCCCGCCTCGAGACGCCGCCCGGCGGCAAATTGCGGGTGTCGGCCGAGCTGGAGCCGCGCCAGGTCGACATCGAAAGCCTGGTGCAGGCCTTTGGCCGCCGCACTTCGGTGGCGGGCAAGGTCTCGGGCCATACCACGCTCAGGACCGAGGCCGGCGATGCCGAGGAACTGGGCGCGCTGATCCGCGGCCTGCACACCCGCACCACCTTCTCGGTGCAGCCCGCCATGCTCACGCGGCTGGACGTGGCCAAGGCCGTCACCACCGCCGGCATCAGCCGCGGAGGCACCACCGCGCTGGACGAACTCAGCGGCACGCTCGACACCCAGGGTACCGAAGACGGCGTGGTGATGCAGTACAGCAACCTCAAGGCCCGTTCCGGGGTGCTCACCGCGAGCGGCAACCTGAAGCTGTTCAACCGCAGGCTCGACGGCGAGATCGCGGTGGACCTCGTCGACGGCGTGGTCGGCGTCCCGCTCAAGGTGAGCGGCACCATGAGCGACCCCGAGCTGTCGTTGACCGGCGCTGCGCTCACCGGCGCGGCCATCGGCAGCGCGGTGCTGCCGGGCGTGGGCACGGCGATCGGAGCCCGGATGGGGCAGCAGGTGGAGAAGCTGTTCGGCGGCGGGAGCGAGCCGAAGAAGAAGGCCGCGCCCAGGCGCTGAAGCCAGGCGCTCAGCGCCCGAACTCGCCGTGGCGGCCGGCGCCTCTTGCGAAGCGCGCGGCGCCGGCTTCGCCCTCGGCGAAGACCATCGGCACGCCCAGCGCGCCTTCGCGGCGCAGCGCTTCGGCCAGCGGCAGGTCCCATTGTTCGTAGGCGCTGCGGCGGTCGGCCAGCATGCATTGCTGCGGGAACCCAGCGAGCTGGCGGGCCAGTTCCTGCGCGGCGGCCAGCGCGCCGTCCGGTGGCGTGACGCGGTTGACGAGACCCATCGCCAGCGCCTCGGCCGCGCCCACTGCACGGCCCGAAAGAATCATGTCGAGCGCGCGGCCCATGCCCACGATGCGCGGCAGCCGCACCGTGCCGCCGTCGATCAGCGGCACGCCCCAACGGCGGCAGAACACCCCGAACACCGCGTCCTCGTCGGCCACGCGCAGGTCGGCCAGCAGCGCGAGTTCGAGGCCGCCGGCCACCGCGTGGCCGTTCACCGCCGCGATCAGCGGCTTCGACAGCGCCATGCGCGTCGGCCCCATCGGGCCGCTGCCGCCGCCTTGGGGATCGAGCTCGTTGCGGCGGGCCGGGTCGCCCACGGCCGAGAGATCGGCACCCGCGCAGAAATTGCCGCCCGCGCCGGTCAGCACCGCGACGCGCAGCGCGTCGTCGACCTCGAAACGCTCGAAGGCTTCGCGCAGCTCGGCGGCCATGGGACCGTCGACGGCGTTGCGCTTGTTCGCGCGGTTCAGCGTGATCGTGCACACCGTGTCTTCGATGTCGTATGTGACGTGCTGCATGGCCATGTCTCCTAGGGGCGGGATTCGGGGTTCAGCCCGGGCGCACCACCTGCGCGTCGCCGGACGCATGCAGCCGCGCCACGTCGGTCGCGCGGCGCGTCAGCACGGCGCGCTGGTTGATGTAGCCCTTGTCGGTGATCTCGCCCGCGTCGAGGCTCGGGGGCTCGGCCAGCACCAATGCGCAGGCCGGGCATTGCGAGGAGCCCGCGCCTTCGTCGCGCAGCGCGCGCAGCATGCCAGCGATGCGTTCGCGCAGGGCATCGGGCGCGAGCGCAGCGCCTTGCGGGCTGGGAAACACCAGCATGCCGATCTCGTCGCGGTCGTGGCCGGTGAGCACCACGTCCTGCGCATGCGGCGCGAGCAGCGACACCAGCTTGACGCGCAGCGTGCCCACCGACACCCAGGTGCCGCTCGAGAGCTTGAAGTCTTCCGCCACGCGGCCGTTGAAGATCACGCCCTGCGCGGGCTGCGCCGGGTTCGCGAGGAAGCCGGCGTCGCCGATGCGGTAGTAGCCCTCTTCGTCGAAGGCCTGCGCCGTCTCGCGCGGTGCATCGCGATAGCCCGGAAACACCGAGACGCCCTTCACGCGCATCTCCAGCTTCTCGCCGTTGGGCACGAACTTCAGCTCCAGCCCCGGCAGCGGCGCGCCGATGCAGCCGGCACCGTCGAGCTTCCAGTGTGCGGAGGTGATGGCGGGCGAGGTCTCGGTCGCGCCCCACGAGGTGGTGAGCCACAGCGGCCGGGTGGGGCGTACGCGCGCAGCCACCGCTTCGAGCCGCTGCCAGGTGGAAGGCGCGAGCGCCGCCGCCGCGTAGAAGGCCAGCCGCAGGCGCGAGAACACCTCGGCGGCCAGCGCGTCGTCGGCTTCGAGAAAGGGCAGCAGCATGTCGAAGCCGCGCGGCACGTTGAACAGCAGCGTGGGCTTCACCTCGCGCAGGTTGCGCACCGTCTTCTCGATCAGGCCCGGCGCGGGCCGGCCCTCGTCGATGTAGAGCGCGCCGCCGTGGCACAGCACCATGTTCAGGTTGTGGTTCGCGCCGAAGGTATGGCTCCAGGGCAGCCAGTCGACCAGCACCGGTGCTTCCCGCGTGAGGAAGCGCCAGGTCTGCGCCATCATCTGCTGGTTGGCGCAGAGCATGCGGTGCGTGTTGATGACGATCTTGGGCTTGCCGGTGGAGCCTGAGGTCAGCAGGTACTTGGCGTGCGTGTCGGGCAGCACGTCGGCGAAGGCCTGCATGACGGCGGGCGTTTCCTTCGCCGCGAGCAGCCGCTCGAACGCCATCGCACCGGGATGCGCCTCGGCGTTGCGGCTGAACACGGTGACCGCCTCGACGCCGCAGCCGGCGAGCGAGCCGCCGTACACCTTCGCATCCGATGCGTAGATCAGCCCCGGCTTCAGCGCCTGCAGCATGCCGTGCAGCCGCGACGGGTCTTTCGCCATGCGCGAGTAGGCGCTCGACAGCGAGCACGCGGTGCGGCCGATGTGCATGGCGGCCAGCATCAGCACCGCGTGGTCGATGGCGTTGTCCGACAGGATCACGACCGGCTGGCCCTGAGGCAGGTTCATGTCGAGCAGCGCCTGGGCGACGGCGCCCACGGCGTGACGCAATGCGCGGTAGTCGAGCTTGCGCCAGCCTTCGCCTGTTTCGTCGCGCTCGGCGAAGGCCAGTGCGTCGGGTGTCTCATGCGCCCAGCGCTCGATCCATTCGCCGATGCAGCGCGCATAGGGCTTCAGCGCCATTGGCGATCGCAGCGCGAAGGAGCCATCGTCGAAGTCGATGCGCACGGTGCGGGGCGGGGCGATCAGGTTTTCGTCTTGGAGGAAGTCAGTCATTTCAATCGAGTCTGCCGGTGTTGCTCTTGGCGCGAATCAGGTCTAACAGCAGGGTGTCGCGGGCGGCTTCGAGGTCGGCCGTGCGTCGAGCGCCCAACTCCTCGGACACGCCTTGCACCACCTTCTGCCTGAGCTCGGCCGTCATCGACGGCGCACCCAAGTCTTTCCACCAGTCCTCGATCGGCCCGCCCAAATGCGCGAGCAGGTGCTCGATGCCGCCCGCGCCGCCCGACAGATGCAGGTTCATGAACGGCCCCATCACCGCCCAGCGCAGGCCGGGGCCGTGGGCGATGGCCGTGTCGATATCGGCCACGCTCGCCACGCCTTCATTGACCAGGTGGAACGCCTCGCGCCACAGTGCGGCCTGCAGCCGGTTCGCGATGTGGCCTTTCACCTCGCGCTTCACGTGGATCGGCCGCTTGCCGATGGCCGCGTAGAAGGCCATCGTGCGTTCGACGACCTCGGCCGAAGTCTGCTCGCCGCCGATGACCTCGACGAGGGGAATCAGATGCGGCGGATTGAACGGATGCCCCAGCACCACGCGCTGCGGGTGCGCGCAGCCCGACTGCACGCCGCTGATCGCCAGGCCCGATGAGCTCGATGCGAGGATCGTCTCCGCTGGCGCAGCCGCGTCCATGCGCCGGAACAGGTCGATCTTGAAATCCATGCGCTCGGGGCCGTTCTCCTGCACGAAGTCGGCCACGGACACCGCGTCTTCCAGGCTGTCGTGGAAGCGCAGGCGGTCCGCCGACGCGCCCTCGGCCAGCCCGAAGCGCTGCAGCGTCGGCCAGTGCTGCGCCACCGCTTCGCGCAGCCGTTCTTCCGCGCCGGGCGAAGGATCGATCGCGTTCACGTCGAGCCCGTGCGCCAGGAAGTACGCGGCCCAGCTCGCACCGATCACGCCGGTGCCGACCACCGCCACCCGCTTCACGTCCGGGGCGGTGCGGGAAATGTTCATCTGCGTGTCTCCGTTCATTGTTGTCGTGTCACTCAGCCCAGCGCGAACTCGGGCCGCGGACCGCCCGTGCGCGGCAGGCCCATGATCTGCCGCGCCTCGGCCGGCGTCGCCACTTCCATGTCGAGCTCGCGGATCACCCGCACGATGCGCTCGGTGAGCTGCACGTTGGTGGCCAGCTCGCCCTGGCGGAAGTAGAGGTTGTCTTCCAGCCCCACGCGCGCATGGCCGCCCAGCAGCAGCGCCGCGACGTTGGCTTCGAGCTGCGACATGCCGATGCCGCTCACGCCGAAGATCGCCCCCTTGGGCAGCGTGTCGACCATCATCTGCAGGTTGCGCGGCGAGTAGGGCATCGCGTTCTGGAAGTTGCGGTGCACGTTCATCACGATGTTGATGAAGTAGGGCTCGTCGTCGTGGCCTTCCTCGATCAGCGTGGTCGTGTCCTGCAGGATGTGCGTGGGGCTGAACACCTCCCACTCGGGCTTGATGCCGCGCGCCTTCATGCCGGCGGCCAGTTCGCGCCCGCGCGTGATGGGCGTGTCCATCAGGATCTGCTTGCCCTCGAAGCTCAGGTTGAGCGTGGTGGCGTCGAGCGTGCACATCTCGGCGCCGGCGTCCATGCCCTTGATGCGTTCTTCCCACGCGATCTCCCAGCGCTCGCCGGCCAGCGGTTTCACCATGTCGCCGTGCACGCCACCGCCGGTGGAGTTGTTGAGCACGATGTCGCTGCCGAGCGCACGGATGCGGCTGTTGATGTCGCGGTACACCTCGGCGTTGCAGGTGGCGCCGTCGTCGGGGCGGCGCGCGTGGATGGCCACCACGCTCGCGCCGGCGTTCCAGCAGCGCAGCACGTCGGCGGCGATCTCGGCGGGCTGCGTGGGCAGATGGGGGTTCTGCGACTTGTGCGCCATGCCGCCGGTGGGGGCGATGGTCACGATCACTTTGCGCTTCGACATGGTCGGTGGCTCCTGGTGTCTTTCATGGGGGGCGCGCTATTATTTTTGGCTGCGCGGGCACACTCAGTCATCGCGACGACATTTGGGCTCAGGGTTTACGCACCCGTGCCTTCAGGAGCTTTCATTCCATGCCCACGACGAAGCCGGCCCCCCAGGCGGCATCGCTGACGATTCCGCAATTGCTGCAAGGCTCGGCCTGGTTCCCGCTGCTCGATGTGGCGGCGGGCGAGCGCGTGCTCGACGAGATGCGCGAGGTCGAGGTGGCGGCCGGCGCCGCGCTGTGCCGGCGCGGCGACACGCCGGTGCACTGGTACGGCACGCTCGAAGGGCTGCTCAAGTGGTCGATCACCTCGAGCGACGGGCGCTCGGTGACCTTCGGCGGCCTGTCGGTGGGCAGCTGGTTCGGCGAAGGCACGCTGCTGCGCGCGCTGCCGCGTTCGGCCGACATCATCGCGCTGCGGCCGAGCAGGGTGGCGCAGCTGCCGCTGGAAACCTTCGAGTGGCTGCACCGCACGCAGCGCGGCTTCGATCACTTCCTGCTGCAGCAGATCAACGAGCGGCTGCACTGGTTCATGGGCAACTATGCGGCGCACCGGCTGCTCGACACCGACAGCCAGGTGGCGCGCGCGCTGGCGGGGCTGTTCCACCCGTGGCTGCATCCGGGCAGCGAACCGCACCTGCAGACTTCGCAGGAGGAGATTGCGAATCTCTCGGGCGTGTCGCGTCAGCGGTGCAATGCGGCGTTGAACCGGTTGAAGGAAGCGGGGTTCCTGCGGATCGAGTACGGGGGGATCACCGTGATCGATCTTGAAGGGCTGCGGCGGTTCATCGAGTAGCGCCGGCTCCCCCGCCTTCACACGCCCAGCAATTCCTCCAGCGCCTGCGGCTCGGCGAGCAGATCCGCCGAGGCCCCATGCCGCACGATCTGCCCCTTCTCCATCACCACCGCGAGGTCGGTGTGCGCCAGCACCTTGCGGTAGTCGCGGTCGACGATCAGCGTCGCGATGCCGGTCGCGCGGATCTCGCCGATCACGCGCCAGATCTCGGCCACGATCAGCGGTGCGAGGCCTTCGGTGGCCTCGTCGAGGATCAGCAGGCGCGGATTGGTCATCAGCGCGCGGCCGATCGACAGCATCTGCTGCTCGCCGCCCGACAGCTGCTGGCCGCCGTGCGACAGCCGCTCCGACAGGCGCGGAAAGGTGGCCATCACGCGGTCGAAGGTCCAGTTGCGCCGGCCGTCGATGCCCGCGCGCTCGCTCATCACGAGGTTCTCGCGCACCGACAGATTGGGGAAGATGCCGCGCCCTTCGGGCACGTAGCCGATGCCCAGGCGCGCCATCTTCTCGGGCGGCAGGCCGGTGACGGTGCGGCCGTCGACCTGCACTTCGCCCGAGGCGGGGCGCACGTAGCCCATCATCGTGCGGATCAGCGTGGTCTTGCCCATGCCGTTGCGCCCGAGCAGGCCCACCGAAGTGGCCGTGGGAATGCCGGCGTGCACGCCGCGCAGGATGTGGCTGTTGCCGTAGTAGGTGTTGAGGTCGCGAACGATGAGCATCAGTGGTCTCCCGCCGGGCCGCCCCAAGGGAGGCCAGCGCCTCCTCGGGGGGCAGCGAATACACGAAGTGACGAGCGTGGGGGCATCAGTGTTCCTCGCCCAGATACGCGGTGCGAACCTCGGGGTTCTCGCGGATCTCCTGCGGGTTGCCGGTGGCGATGACCGTGCCGTTCACCATCACGGTGATGCGGTCGGCGATGCGGAACACCGCGTCCATGTCGTGCTCCACCAGCAGGATCGCGTGCGTGGCCTTCAGCCGCGCGAGCAGCGTGAGCATGCGGTCGGTTTCTTCGGCGCCCATGCCGGCGAGCGGCTCGTCGAGCAGCAGCACGCGCGGGTTGGTGGCCAGGCACATCGCCACTTCGAGCTGGCGCTGCGCGCCGTGGCTCATGGTGCCGGCGATGCGGTGCGCTTCGTGGGCGAGGCCGGCGGCTTCGAGCGCGGCGTCGGCCGTGGCGTTGCTGGTGGCGCAGTCCTGCGACGGCTGCCAGAAGGCCCAGGGCCTGGGCGTGGCGGCCTGCGCGGCGAGCCGGCAGTTCTCGTGCACGCTGAACTCCGGGAAGATGGTCGTGCGCTGGTAGCTGCGGCCCACGCCGTCGCGCGCGCGCTTCGACTGGGCGCGGCCGGTGATGTCCACGCCGTCGAGAGCGATGCGGCCTTCGGAGGCTTCGAGCTCTCCGGAAAGCATGTTGATCAGCGTCGACTTGCCGGCGCCGTTGGTGCCGATCACCGCGTGGACCTCGCCGACGTGCAGGTCGAGCGTGACGGCGTTGACGGCGGTGAGGCCGCCGAAGCGGCGGGTGAGCTTTTCGACGGACAGCAGTGCGTTCATGGTGTTGCTCCTTCCCCCTCTGGGGGAAGGTTGGGAT
>NZ_JBFTJJ010000041.1:0-22679 GCF_056395365.1 Variovorax sp. 10L421 | reverse complement strand
GAGCTCTTCTTGTTGGCGCCTTGCACCGAACCGGTCAGCGACAGGCCGTTGCCGAAGTCGTAGCTCGCGCCCACGTTGTAGTCGACGTAGCTCTTGTAGCCCAGGCTGCGGATGTCGCTGGACATGTTCGTGTAGCCGACGGCCGCCTTCAGCGTGACCTTGGGCACGATCTCCTTGCTGTACGACAGGTTCAGGTAGCCGGTGTTGGTGCCCTTCAGGCCCGAGCCGGCCTTGTTGCCTGCGTAGCCGAAGTAGTCCTTGGAGACTGTGTGCGAGTACTTGGCGGTGAAGGAGCCGAGGCTTTCATTGGCGTAGGTGCCCGCGACGTACAGCTCGGTGGTTAGAAGCCGCTGTCGCCGAAGGCGTAGTCCAGGCCGCCCTGGATGGCGGGCTTGAAGCCCTTGGTCTTGGCGTAGTCGTTCTTGCCGATCATGTCCTGGTCCTGGCCACGGAACTTGTAGTTCGTGGTGATGGACACGTTGCCCGTGAGTTGCGCGCTCGCGAGCATCGGCAGGGCGGAAAAGGTGGGAAGAACGAGCATCGGCAGGGCGATGCGGAGAAGTTTTTTCATCGAAGAATTCGCTGACGGATGGAGGAGCCGGCAGCGTATGGGCGGGCGTCTAAACACCGCGTAAAAACCGCAGCGCGCGGCGCAAAAATTTCGTCCCGGGCATCGTCATCGCGACCACGCCCGCCACCACGCAGGCCAGCCCGATCCACGCCGTGGGCGCCAGCCTCTCGCCCAGGAACGTCGTGCCGATCAGCACGCCGATGGGCACGCGCAGATAGGCCTGCGCGGCGGTGGACATCGGCCCCAGCGTCTTGATGAGCCGGAAGTAGATCGTGAAGGCCAGCGCCGTGGAGAGCACCGCGAGCGCGAGCACCGCCGCCATCGACGCGGCCGACGGCGAGAGCGTCCACGGCCTGTCGATGACGATGCTCGCGGGCAGCAGCATCGCCGCGCCGCTGACGAGCGAACCAGCGGCTGGCACCATCGGGTCCAACCCCTTGAACACGCGCCCGAACATCGCGGCGCAGCCGTAGCAGACGGCGGCCGCCACCAGCGCAAGCTGCGCGAGCAGCGAATGCCCGAGCCCGTTCAGCGCCTCGAAGCCCACGATCAGGCAGATGCCCGCCAGCCCCGCGCTCACGCCGAACAGGCGGCGCAGCGTGGGCTTGTCGGAGCCGCCGAGGCCCAGCCCCAGCAGGAAGATGAAGATCGGCGAGGTCGAGTTGAGGATGGTCGCCAGGCCGGCATCGACGCTGCGCTCGGCCCAGGCGATGAGCGTGAAGGGCAGCACGCTGTTCAGGCAGGCCTGCAGTGCGAAGCGGCGCCACGCAGCGGCGTCCTTCGGCAGTTTCACGCCGCGCATGCGCAGCACCGCGAGCAGCAGCGCTCCGGCGATCAGCGTGCGCGCCGCGATAAGCGTAACGGGCGGGATCGTCGCCACGCCGATCTTGATGAAGGTGTACGAGGCGCCCCAGCAGGTGGCGAGCACCGCGAGCAGCGCCCATTCGAAGGCCAGGTTGGCGTGGGGCTTGTCGATGGAGGAGGGTGTGGATGCGTGCATGGTGCGCCGATCATTCCCCGACCGGCGCGGCCACACTTCGGCCGCGAGCGAAGCGTGGATGCCTCAGTGGTCGTGCGCGTGCGGCTTGCTGCCCTTGTTGCCGCTGCTGGTGCCGCCGCCGTTCAGCAGCGTCGCAAGGTCCACTTCCTGCTCGGCCGCAGCGCCCGCGATCACGCGCTGCTCCAGCTCGTCCAGATGCTCCAGCGCTACCGCCAGCGCCTTGTCGAGCGACTTGCCCGTGGTCAGCGCCTCGATGATCTGCTCATGCTCGCGCGGCGCGCAGCTCGCGGCCTCGGCGGAGTCGTAGAGTGCCTTGTAGAGCTCGGTGTTCGAGATCAGCCGCCGGATGTACGACAGCAGCTCCTCGCTGTCCGCCATCTGCGCCAGCAGCAGGTGGAAGTCGCCCGCCAACCGGACCGCGTCCTCGCGCCGGCCTTCCTTGAAGGCCTTCTGTTCCGCCTGCACGTGCTTGCGCAGCGTGGCCACCTGCTCGCGTGAGAGATTGCCGAAGAGCGTGGTCACCAGCCCCGCCTCCACGATGCGGCGCGCGCGGTAGATGCCGCGCATGTCGTCGATGGAGGGGTTGGGCACGAAGGCGCCCCGGTTGTGCTCCAGCACCAGCCGTTTTTCCGAGCCCAGCCGCGCCAGCGCCTTGCGCACCGCGCCGCGCGTGCAGCCCAGCGCTTCGGCCAGCGCGCGCTCGCGCAAGGGCGTGCCGGGGCGCAGCTTGCCGCTCAGCAAGGCCTTGGAGACCGCGCCGTAGACGCGTTCGTCCACGTTCGGATCGTCGGCTTCGGCGGGCTCGGGGGAGGGGGCTGTCGCTGGGGACTTGCGTGCGGCGGAGGGCATAGGCAACCGGATTATTGCCTGCGGACCGCACCCTCAGGGAAAGCCCCCGGATTGACTCGGCCCCGTGCACTCCGTACCATCCGCTTCCGTTTGGTTAACCAAATAAAAATGTATGGTTAACCAAAATTCCAGAAAATCACAACCCGAGACAAGAATCGAGGCTCCCATGAAATCCGCCAAATGGCTTGCCGCGCTGCCGGTCGCCGCCTTCTTCAGCGGGGGATGGCTGTCCTCCGTCGCTCCCACCTTCGTGCTCGGCATGCCCTTCCTGATGGTGTGGAACGTCAGCTGGCTGGTGCTGACCTCGCTGATCATGGTGGTCATCGACCGCGCCGAAGGCGACATCGATGCGCCTTCTTCCTCCACCGGAGGCGCGCGATGAATGCGGCACTCGGCGTCATCGCCCTGTTCGTCATCGGCGCGCTGGGCCTCGCCGTGCTCGCGCGGCGCGGGCGCACCATGAGCCTGGAGCAATGGGCGATCGGCGGGCGCGGGCTGGGCGCCATCATGGTGTTCCTGCTGATGGCGGGCGAGTCGTTCTCCACCTTCACCTTCCTGGGCGCGAGCGGCTGGTCTTACAGCAAGGGCACGCCGGCCTTCTACATCCTGGCCTACGGCGGGCTGGCCTATCTCATGGCCTTCTGGATGCTGCCGGCCATCTGGCGCTACGCCACCGCGCACAAGCTGGTGTCGTTTTCGGACTTCTTCGCGCACAAGTACGACAGCCGTGCGCTGGGCGTGCTGGTGTCCATCGTGGCGCTCATGGGCATGGTCGCGCTGCTCACCATCCAGCTGCGCGGGCTCGGCATCATCGTGTCGGAGGCCTCGTACGGCTCCATCGCGCCGCAGGTGGCGATCTGGATCGGCACGCTGGTGATGGTCAGCTACATCCTGTTCTCGGGCATCCACGGCTCGGCCAGCATCGCCATCGTGAAGGACATCCTCATCCTCGCGCTTGCCGTGTTCCTCGGCATCTACCTGCCGTGGCACTACTACGGCGGCGTCACGCCGATGTTCACCGCCATCCAGGCGGCGAACCCCAGCTTCTTCGAGTTCCCGAAAGAGGGCCTGAACCTCACCTGGTACAACTCGACCATCCTGCTGACGGCGCTGGGCTACTACCTGTACCCGTTCAATCTCACCTCTGTGTATGCCGCCAAGAGCGCGAGCGCGGTGCGCCGCAACACCATCCTGATGCCGCTGTACCAGGTGGTCATCGCCTTCCTGTTCCTCGTGGGCTTCGCGGCCATCCTGCAGGTGCCGGGGCTCAAGGGCTCCGACGTCGACCTGGCCCTCTTCGGCCTGGTGAAGCACACCTTCGACCCCTGGTTCGTCGGCGTGATCGGCGGCACCGGCGTGCTCACCGCGCTCGTGCCGGGCTCGATGATTTTGCTCACCGCATCCACCGTGATCGGCAAGAACGTCTACAAGGAAGGCTTCGCGCCCAACGCCACCGACAGGCAGGTGTCGCGCGTGGCGCGCGGCGTGCTGCCGGTGTTCGCACTGGTGGCGGTTTACTTTGTGCTGCGCGGCGGCACCACCATCGTGTCGGTGGCCATCTTCGCTTCGAGCCTGCTCACGCAGCTGCTGCCCTCGCTGCTCTTCAGCCTCATGAAGAAGCCCTTCGGCAACAGGCACGCCGCCTTCGCCGGCATC
Source organism: Variovorax sp. 10L421 (assembly GCF_056395365.1). Classification (NCBI taxonomy): domain Bacteria; kingdom Pseudomonadati; phylum Pseudomonadota; class Betaproteobacteria; order Burkholderiales; family Comamonadaceae; genus Variovorax; species Variovorax sp. 10L421. The sequence goes on along the minus strand of NZ_JBFTJJ010000041.1, from coordinate 18,603 downwards.
CTGGCGGGCGGTGCGGTGCTCGGCTTCATGATGACCACCGGCTCCAACCTGGGTACGCTGTTCCCGGCCGCGCCGGTCGTGTTCAAGTCGCTCAACACCGGGCTCGTGGCGCTGGCGACGAATGCGCTGGTGTTCGTCGTGGTGGCGCTGCTCACCCCGAACACGACCCGCCGCGCCATCGCAGCCCAGCCCGCTTGATGCCCAGACCAAGATAGAGAAACGGACCGCCCCACATGCCATCGCTCCTGATCCGCAACGTGCGCCCCGGGGGCGCCTCCCCCGTCGACGTGCTGGTGCAGGACGACCGCATCGCCGCGCTCGGCGCGGAGCTTGCCGCGCCGGTCGGCGCCACCGTCGAGGAAGGCCACGGCGCCTTGCTGCTGCCCGGCCTCGTCGAAGGCCACACGCATCTCGACAAGACCATGTGGGGCATGGACTGGTACCGCAACGAGGTCGGCGTGAACCTCATCGACAAGATCGAGAACGAGCGCGCGTTTCGCCACGCCAGCGGGCATGACGCGGCCCCGCAGTCGCTGGTGCTGGCCAAGGCCTTCCTGGCGCTCGGCACCACGCGGCTGCGCACGCACGTCGACGTCGACACCCAGGCCGGCCTGCGCCATCTCGAAGGCACCATCCGCACGCGTGAGGCGCTGAGCAAGCTGCAGCAGATCCAGATCGTCGCATTCCCGCAGTCGGGCCTGCTGGGCCGGCCGGGCACGGCCGAGCTGCTCGACCAGTCGCTGGCGCTGGGCGCCGACGTGCTCGGCGGCCTCGACCCCTGCGCCATCGACGGCGACCCGGTGAAGTCGCTCGACGTGCTGTTCGGCATCGCCCACAAGCATCAGCGCCCCATCGACATCCATCTGCACGAGCCCGGTGCCATGGGCGCGTTCTCGCTCGACCTGATCCTGCAGCGCACAGAGGCGCTGGGCATGCAGGGCAAGGTGGCCATCAGCCATGGCTTCTGCCTGGGCGACGTGAGCGAACGCGAGCGCGAGGCATTGCTGGCGCGCATGGCGAAACTCGGCGTGGTGCTCATCACCAGCGCGCCGCCTTCGCGCACCGTGCCGCCCCTCATGGCCTGCAGGCAGGCCGGCGTGACAGTGCTCGGCGGCAACGACGGCATCCGCGACACATGGTCGCCTTATGGCAACCCCGACATGCTGGAGCGCGCCATGATCATCGGCCTGCGCTACAACCTGCGCCGCGACGACGAGATCGCCGTGGCGCTCGACACCGTCACCCACTCGGGCGCGCGGGGCTGCGGCTTCGAGGCCTACGGGCTCGAGGCGGGCTGCCGCGCCGACCTCGTGCTGGTCGATGCGCAGACCGTCGCGCACGCCGTCGTCTCGCGGCCCGTGCGCAAGCTGGTGGTGGCGGGCGGCTGCATCGTGGCGCGCAACGGCGTGCTGCAGGCGGATGTGGCGTCTCTGTGAGGGCAGGGCGCAGTCGTGACGGAGGCATCGCCTTCGCGATCGTCATCGTGCTGGTTGCGCTGAACCTGCGCGCCTTTCTCACGTCCAGCAGCCCGCTGCTCGAACCCATCCGCCTTGCAACCGGCATCGGCTTTCATGCGGTGGCGCTGCTCACGGTGCTGCCGATGTTCGCGATGGGTGCGACCTCGCTGTTCGGCGCGGCCGTCGGCCAGCGGGTTGGCGCGCGCGGCGGGGTCGCGCTCGGGCTTGCCATCATCGCCTTGGCCTGCGCGAGCCGATACGCGGCCGGCGGTGCAGCCGCGCTGCTGTGGAGCGCTGCGCTCGCCGGCGCCGGCGTCGGCCTGGTCCAGGCGCTGATGCCCGGCGTGGTGAAGCAGGCCTACCCGACGCGCATCGGCGTCATGACGGGGCTGTACTCCGCCGCCATCATGGGCGGCGGCGGCCTCGGCGCCATGGCCAGCCCGTGGGTGGCGCATGCATTCGGCGGCGCGCAGCCCGACTGGCACGCGGGCCTGTCGATCTGGGCGCTGCTTGCCGTCTTCGCACTGCTGTACTGGCTCAACATGCGGCGCATGGAATTCACCGCCGATGCGCCAAGGCAAAGCCTCTCGTGGCTGCGCTGCTTCGCAAGCCGCCGCGCGTGGCTGCTGGCCGCGTGCTTCGGCCTCATCAACGGCGGCTACACCAGCCTCGTCGCCTGGCTTCCGCACTTCTATGCACAACAAGGATGGACCGCGCAGCAGGGCGGATCGGTGCTCGCGCTGATGACCGCCGCGCAGGTGGTTTCAGCACTCGCGATGCCAGCCATCGCCCGCAGTCGCGGCCGTGATCTGCGCCCCTGGCTGGTGCTCACGCTCGTTGCGCAGCTCGCCGGCTTCTGCGCGCTGACCTTCGACGCACCCGTGCCGGCAGTCGCCATCGCCGTCGTGCTGGGCTTCGGCCTCGGCGGCGCGTTCTCGCTGTGCATGGTGCTCGCCCTCGACCACCTGCCCGACCCCGCACAGGCCGGCGCCCTCGCCGGCTTCATGCAGGGCGTGGGCTTCATGATCGCGGCGCTCGCGCCCTTCGTCACCGGCTGGGTGCGCGAGCACACCGGCGGCTTTACGCTCGCGTGGGCCTACCTTGCCGCCGTCGTGGTCGCGCTGCTGCCGCTCGTGCTGTGCTTCGACCCGCGCCGCTATGCAGCGGCCACGGCAGGCCTGTTCGATTCGCGCGCGCCGCAGACTGATGCACCATCTCTCTCCGCGCTCGAAGGCGCAGCCACCAGAAAGGTCTGAGCACCATGTACCAGGAACACTTCATGCAAAGGGCGTTGGCCCTTTCTGCCCAAGCCCTGCAGGAGCCCGGCACCGAGCCCTTCGGTGCCGTCGTCGTGAAAGACGGCGTGATCGTCGGCGAAGGCTTCAACCACTCCGTCGCCCACCACGACCCCACCTCGCACGGCGAAGTCGAAGCCATCCGCGATGCATGCCGCAAGCTCGGTACCGTGAACCTGTCGGGCAGCGAACTCTACACCTCGTGCGAACCCTGCGCGATGTGCGTGGCGGCAATGCACATTGCGGGCATTGCGAAGTTGTACTACGCGGCTTCGCTTGCGCAGTCGGGCGAGGCGTTCGACGGGGTGACCGTGGCGGCTCGACATCCGATCGATGTGGATGTGTTGCGGGCCGAGGCTGGTGCGACGCTTGCACAACGCAGCTTGCCCGCCGAGCAGAAGATGGACCGCGAGGCGGTGCAGATTCTTTGCGACTGGGCTGCGGCGCGCAAAGGAGCGTGAGCTTCAACTGATCGCAGTCGGATCAGCGAGGTGTCTGCGGCGTGTGGAGTGGGTCGCCCAGCTGGCAGGTGCATTCATGCGGGCAAGCCGGCAGGAAGTCGAGCTGCACGCCAAGAACCCGCTGGTCTGTGGCAGGTCCGCCCGAGAGAGACTCGGGGTCGGCGACATAGCTGCTCCTGGGAAGAGCGATCTTGGCGCTGAAGCGCAGTTCTTCTCGAAGAACGCGAGCCACGTTGCGTGCCCGCTCCAGGCCCAGGCCTTTGGGATCGTGGTCTCGCTCTTCCGGATTGACTGAGGCTCCGATGTAGATTGCTTCGTGGTTGGTGTACCGAGTCCGGAGCTCTTGCATCCAGGCCCCAAGCTTCAGGATCTGGTCGGTGGATACCGTCGCGGAATCGCGCTCAAAGTACACATAGAAGAGCTTGATTGGGCTGCATGCAAGCACGGCAGCCGGGCTCAGCATTGCGAGGGCGAGGGTCAAGGGCCCCAGGAATCGAAGGTGCTTGGTCACGATGTGTCTCAACCGGTAACGCCGAGGATATAGGACGCGAGGCTGTCTGCGTTGGAGCGAGACCTGAGATCTTCCGCGTGCTCCCTCGACTGAGTTGTTCCGTACCAGGTGTCGTTCGGCGATGATGCCTACGCTATTGCAGCCTTCGCAGTAGGCCCTGCCGCCGATCAGGGCAACGCGGTGCCCATGCAGATCGAGCAAAGGGCCGTCGTAGGGCAGCACCCGGCCGCCAGGGACTGGCGGATCTCCGACCACGAGAATCTTTCGTTCCATTCAATACGCTCCCGTCAAGTGACGGGGCGTTGTATGGCACCGAGCGCGCTAACACTGTTGTCTATCGTCAACCGCTCAGAAATTTCTCGCGAAAGGCAGGAATCGCAACTTGGCGCTGATTTCCTGTGCGGCTTGTGGAGTGCACCGTCCGGATTCGCGACGATGTTGTTACTCACCATTCCGCCTACTGCTGAATAGAGTGACTTCACGGCGCCACTCGCAGCGCGCCATGAGGAGCCGGCAATGAGCATCACAAGAAGCGACGTGGGCACCACAACGCAGGCCTCGGCCCGCGTCGCACGCGCACTCGAAATCCATCGCAGCGTTGTCGCATGCCACGAGCACATTGCGCACGGCAGTGGCGTTCACTCGCTCACCGCGGCACTGATGCTGCCTTGCTACAAGGCCGAGTTCCGCACCCTCGCACTCGCGATGACCTCGCAAGAGGAGCGCGAACTCAGGTACGCGCTCGATTCGGTTTGCGAACCCGCGGCATGAAGACGACTGCCTTCGCAGCAACTTTTGCTCCGCGACGTTGCTCCCGCCGGCCAGGCGAACTATGGCAACAGCTTCGCGACCGCGTCGGTGAACGACGGAACATCGGTGCCGATGTGCGTCGTCGAATACGTCGTTTCCGTGGCCACCAGGCCCCGGTACGAGCGGGCCAGGAGCCGCTTGTACATCCCGCCCACGGGCTCGAAGTTGCACTCCGCGGGGTTGCCGCAGCGCGTGAGAAAGAGCGTGGCGGGCAAGGGCTTGCCGCCGAGCGCGTCGTGCATCTTTTCTTCGAGCGCCTGGTGCCGGTCCGCCTGAACGCCGAACGAGCCTTCGAACGACAGGAAGTGCGAGAACGTCAGCTGGCCCGCCGCGCCCTCCAGAAACAGGGCGATGCCGGCCATGCTGCCGCTCAGCGACAGGCCCGTCAGCAGGCGCCTTCGCGCATCGGCGCGGTATCGCGCTTCGATGAAGGGCACGAGCTCGAGCGCGAGGAAGTCGTGGTACGCAAGGGCCCCGGGCAGCAGGTAGTCCCTTCCGCGTCGGGCCGAACCGCCGATGCCCACGAGGATCGCCTGCGTGCGGCGTGCCTCGAGGACGGCCCTGAAATTCGCGAACCGCGTACCGGGCGGATTGAAGACCGCATCGCCATCCAACGCATAGATGACCGGATACGCCGCCGAGCTGCCGTCGTAAGAGGCGGGCAGGTAGATTTCGAGCGGATAGGTCGCGCCGGTCCTGGCCGAGGCGATGGTGCCGGAGACGACGCGGCTGCTCGCCGCGGGCGGTGCGGCCGGCGCATCGGGAATGGCCGCGCCACCGCCGCTCCACATGCCGAACGCAACCAGAAGCGCGCAGCTTCCGGCCCATGCGAACGCGCGCAGCCAGCGTTCATGCCGCATCGGATGTCCTCCATCGCCTGTGTAGTTTGAAGATGCACCTCTCTTCAGAATGCCACGGGCTGCCGCGATCGCGGCCCAGGCCTGGGTAGACGAGACCCTGAAACAGTCGTATCAATCCCCGGGGCGGGCGACAAGCCGGCCTTCGAGACGAGGCTTGCGGCACCGGCTGCAACCATGTAGAACCATGGCGTTAAAGACTAAAGCTCACAGGCAATCCCGGAGCAGTTCGCTGCTCCAAAAAAAGGAGGTGAAGCATGTTGGCAGCCGAATGCGCATGGGCCATCCTGCACGCCGAGCACGCCCGCACCCGGGAGTTGTTGGCTCGACTCGATACGGCGATGAAGACAGGCGACGGGACGCGCACCGGACAACGCGCGGCGTCTGCCATCGAAGTCATCGAACGTCTCCAGGACTTCGAAGAAACGACCCACCGCCCCAAAGGCGTCGTCATGCTGAACATGCTGCGCGGAAGGTCGAGCGAAGCCGACGAGCTTCTCGATGAACTCGACTCGGAGAGCGAATGCTGCAACGGCCTCCTCTCGCAGGCAAAGACCACCTTGAAGCGCGCCGAAACCGGCGACGCGAGAGCGGCCGCGGAGGCCGAGGCCCTGTTGCAGCGGCACCGGCAGTTCATGAACGTGCACCTGGACAAGGAAGACACGCTCCTTCACTCGCAGACGGCGCTGCTGCTCACGGCAGAGGAATGGGCCGCCGTGGTCTCGTCCATTTCGAAGGAGGTACGCGCCGCGAAGGAGCGTGGACGACGACGCTCCCATTGAGCGTGGCGGCGGCTTCAGGGCAGGGGAAGCTCGCGCATCAGGTTGCTGCGCACCCACGTGAACGCGCCGGACTGCACGTTGTCCGCTTGCCAGCGGCGGAATTCGGGGTCGGCCGACAGAGGGTCCGTGACCTTCGCGTACGCGGCCGCGTTCTCGAACTGCACGGTCAGAACATAGTTGCCCAGTTCGCCGGCGGCCACGCTCCATAGCTGCGGGTCGGGCGCACCGTGCTTCTTCCAGAGCGCCGCGCCCACCTTCAGGGCTTCGATGACGGCGCCGAGATCGGCTCCGGGGTTGGGTCGCAGGACATATCGCGCTTCGTAGGCCATGGAAGTCTCCTTGGTCATGGCAGGAGCCGACATTGAAGCACCGGAGTGCCTGAGGGGCAAATCGATCGATGCGGCCCACGGCGCCGGCAGGCGCAGGCGGCCATCAGCGCGTGATGCCGCGCCTGCACGCATGGCAGGAGACGCTGACGATCAGTCCCAGACCGGCGACAGACCGGCCGGGTCGGTAAGCCGCTCGCCGCGGTCGAGCGCCGCAACCTGCGCCATCTCGGCATCCGTCAAGCGCAGCTGCTGCGCCTTCAGGTTGCCTTCGAGGTTCGCGCGCCTGGTGGACGACGGAATCACCGCGTAGCCCAGCTGCATCGCCCACGCCAGCACCACCTGTGCGGCGGTGGCGTTGCGCGCCTTGGCAATCGCCTCGACGACCGGATCGCCTAGCACCTTGCCGTAGGCCAGCGTCATGTAAGACGTGATGTGGATGCCGGCGCTCTTCGCGAACTCAGCCACCTTGCGGTTCTGCAGGTAGGGGTGCAGCTCGATCTGGTTGGTGGCGATCTGCTCCGCGCCCACGGCCGCAATGGCTTCCTTCATCAGCGCGATGTTGAAGTTAGACACGCCGATGTGCTTCGTGAGCCCCTGCGCCTTGGCCTCGGCCAGCGCACCCATGAACTCCGCCACCGGCACCGCGTTGCCGGGCGAGGGCCAGTGGATGAGCGTGAGGTCGACATGGTCTGTGCGCAGCTTGGCGAGGCTGTCTTTCAGGCTGGGCACCAGCTTGACTTTGGCGTAGTTGTCCGTCCAGATCTTGGTGGTGATGAAGAGGCTGCTGCGGGCCACGCCGCTTTCGGCAATGGCCTGGCCCACCTCGGCTTCGTTGCCGTAGATCTGCGCCGTGTCGATGGCGCGGTAGCCCACGTCGAGGCCGTTCTTCACCGAGTCGATGACCACCTGGCCCTTCAGGCGGAAGGTGCCGAGGCCGAAGGCGGGAATGGGGTTGTTGTTCGTCTTCATGGCGTTGTCCTTGTGTGTTGAAAAAAGAGGGGGGAGGTTCAGTGACCGACCGGCACCGGCCCCGAAGCGCGAACAGGAATGCCGGCACGCCGATCAAGCGATCCGCTCCATTGCGTGAGGGCCAGCGACACCAGCACAACGAGTGCGCCAATCCACGGCGTGTGCATCAGCCCCAGGTGCGTCACGATCAGCCCACCGATCCAGGCCGCGCCGGCAATGCCGAGGTTGAAGGCCGCGATGTTCAGGCCCGAGGCCACGTCCACCGCCTGCGGCGTGAAGCGTTCGGCCTGCTTCACCACATACACCTGCAGCCCCGGCACGTTGCCGAAAGCCACCGCGCCCCACATCAGCACCGCCAGCAGAGCCAGCCACTTGTGCGGCGCTGCGAAGTTGAACAGCAGCAGCACCGCGGCCAGCAACGCGAAGATGATCTTCAGCGCCGGAATGGGGCCCTTGCGGTCGGCCAGCTTGCCGCCCCAGATGTTGCCCACCGCCACCGAGATGCCGTACACCAGCATCACCCAGCCCACCGCGCCGGCGCTGAAGCCAGACACGTCGGTGAGGATCGGCGCGAGAAACGTGAACGGAATGAACGAGCCGCCATAGCCGATGGCCGTCTTCGCATACACCAGCAACAGGCGCGGCTCGGCCAGCACCTTGGCTTGCTGCGCCAGCGAGGCCGGCGGCGTGTGGCGGATGTTGGAGGGCACGAAGATCCAGCTGCCGATGAAGGCGATAACGCCCAGCGCCGACACCGCCAGGAAAGTCTCGCGCCAGCCGAAGTGCTGCCCGATGAACGTGCCCAGCGGCACGCCCGTGACCAGCGCCACCGTGAGGCCCGTGAACATGATCGCGATGGCGCTCGCCGCCTTTTCCTTCGGCACCAGGCCGGTGGCAATCGTCGAGCCGATGGAGAAGAACACCCCGTGCGCCAGCCCCGTGAGCACGCGGGCGGCAATCAGCGATTCATAGCTCGGCGCCTTCCACGCCAGCAGATTGCCGAGCGTGAACAGCGCCATCAGCCCGAGCAGCAGCGCCTTGCGCGGCAGCTTGCCCGTGAGGGCGGTGAGCACCGGCGCGCCAATGGCGACGCCCAGCGCGTAGAGGCTGACAAGCAGGCCGGCGGAGGGGAGGCCGATGCCGAGGTCGGCGGCCACAGTGGGGATGAGGCCAACGATGACGAACTCGGTCGTCCCGATGGCGAAGGCGCTGAGAGTCAGCGCGAGCAAGGCGATTGGCATGAGAGCACTCCTTCTTGGATGTAGAGGAGTGTCTTGCGGTTACCTTTGCGGATAAATGGGGGTTGGGGCAGAAGATAGTTGTGTTGTCGTCAAGTATCGGTGGCGCTCGGCTCGCGATTTCCGTGCATGCAAACTCTAGAAGCGACGGCTGCAACGGATGAAGCGCTGCGACAGAACATCGGCAGCACCCAATAGCATCGGCCATGCGCCCCGACAACGGGTACGCGCCAACCGGCAACGCTGCGCATTCCGCTTTTCTTCTCCTCCCCACAACAAAACCGATGCCAGCTCCGCCCGTCGCCGACAACAAGCCCGAGGCCATCCCCACCGCCGCCTGGGCCCGTCTGCGCGACATGGTCGCGGCGCGAACCCCTGCGGACGGCCGCACCGATGCGCTGTATCCGGGGCTGCGCTGCTACCGGTTCTCGCGCCCGGTGCGTTACGAGAAAACCCAGCGCCTCACGCCGGGCGTGGTGGTGGTCTTGCAGGGCCGCAAGACCGCGCACCTCGGTGGCGACCGTCGTTCGCTCGACTACGGCGCCACGCAGTGCCTGGTGCTCGGGGCCGAGGTGGCGTGCCTCGGCACGGTCGTCGAGGCGAGCGCCGAGCATCCGTACCTCGCGATTCATCTCGACCTGCCGCCCGACATGCTGGTGAAGTCTTTTGTCGCGCTGGCGGAAAGTGGCACGCTGGCCGAGCCGGCCCGTGTGACCGAGAACTTCACGGCTGCGGTGGGGCCGGAGGTGGTCGAGGCCTTCGCCCGCCTGCTGCTGGCGGCCGACGACCCGGTGGATCGCCGCACGCTCGCACCGCTGGCGGTTGAAGAAATCGTGCTGCGGCTGCTGCGCTCCGAGGCCGCGGCCGCCATCCGCAGCGCGGGTGCCGTTACCAAGGCCGGTGCACGCATACAGACGGCCATCGCCTTCATGCGTCGCCATCTGGGCCGGCCACTGTCTGTGGCCGAGATTGCCAGCCACGTGCACATGAGCCCTTCGCACTTCGCGCACAGTTTTCGCGAGGTGGCCGGGGTCACGCCGATGCGCTGCATTCGCGACCTGCGCCTGGAAGAGGCGCGCATGCTGATGCTGGGCGCGGGGCTGCGGCCCGGCGATGCGGCCGCGAAGGCGGGCTTCGAGAGCGCGGCGCATTTCCATCGCGCGTTTCGCAGGCGGTTCGAGGCAACGCCTGCGGAGTACGTGCGGCGCGTGCAGGCGGGTTGATGGGCTGAAGGGCTGATGTGGGGGATGGCCGGTCGCATCCTTCGCAGCCATGGTCAATTTCTTCGCAGCTTCGCGCCTTGGCGCGGGAGAGGGCGCTGGCTAACCTGCGTTCTTCCTTTTTCTTCAAGCCAGCGACAAAGAAATTTCCATGAACCCGATCAACGTCATCATCACTTTCGAAGCCAAGCCCGAGCGCGCATCGGCGTTCGCCGAACTCATGCAGCAGGTCAAGCAGTCGCTGCCATCGGCGGATGGGTGCCGTGGCGTGCGGTTGTATGGGCACGGCGACAACGTCTGCATGTTCACGCTGGTCGAGTCGTGGGAGTCTCGGAGCAAGCATGAGGCGCATATCGCAGGCGTGGTGTCGTCCGGTGCTTGGGACACGATGGCGGCTGAGCTGGCTGGGGCGCCTGTCAGTAGCTATTGCAACGAGCTTTGATTTGAGGGCGGCAGCAGGAAGCAATCAGGCAACTGGTGCGGCCGCCCCCTCCAGCAGCCACTTCCGAAACGCCATAGCCCGCGAGTCCTCCGCGCTCCCCTCAGGGCACACCAAGTAGTACGCATTGAGCTCGGATAGGCGGACCGGAGCTCACGTCGATCCCGGACGCAGATAACGAGCTTGCGCAGGCTGCGTCAACGAGAGGGGCAGTCTTGAAGTGACACTATGATTTCGTGAGGGCCATGTTGGCCCTCCGCCGAGTTGGCTAAGACAAAAAATAGTGGCGCCGTCGGCGACTCAAGCATGAGCCACTGTAAGAAATCAAGGGAGTTGAAATGGCCAATGAAAACATGTCTATGAGCGCCAGCGGGCGTGCCGAGCTTCGCCGTCGCGAGGATGTTCGCCTTCAGTACTACAACGATCTGGCGAACAACTGCACATTTGGAGTCGGCGCTCTCGCGCATCACGGTCCTTGCACCGCAGAAGAACTGGTACGCCCCGTTACAGCCGCGCAGGTCGATGCCCAGTTGGCAACCAGACTACACACCGCCGAGGCCGGTGTCCGCCGGCACGTGAACAGGCAGACGCTTACGCAAGCCCAGTTCGATGCGCTGGTGAGCTATACCTTCAACCTCGGTGTGACGGGCACAAGGTCGGTGCTGGACGCGGCCAACCGGGGTGCTGATGCCGATGTTGTGACTCATATGAATAACAACGTTTTTGTGCGTCCCCGCGATGCCCGGGGTCGTCGTTTGCGGGCCATCCGTTCGCAGGGTCTGGCAAACCGTCGGCGTGAGGAAACAGCGCCGTTTCAGCCTGCACAACCCACCGCTCGGCCTGCACGATGAAGCGCGTAGCGGCTCTATTGCTGGGGGCACTCGCGATTGCAGGCGCGGCCGCGTCTTCGTCCCCCCCGAAGTACCAGCCCGGCCCCGAAGAGGTGGTGGCTGCATTGGCGCATCGCTCCGGGCTGGCCGAAGACGCGCTGCGTGGCCTCCTGTCCAACTGCGATGCCAGTCAATCTGCAATGAACATCTGTGCATACCGTGACGCTGTCGCGGCGGAGCTGGTTCTTCAGCACGCTATCGCCAACAAGGCAGAGCAGTTGCCGGCCTGCAAGGACCGGCTCGAAGCCACGATTTCCCGCTGGGCAGCCGCGCGTGATCGCGGTTGCAAACGCAGCGCCGCCAAGGCCTATGGTGGCGGATCGCTCGAGCCGATGGCCATGTCGATGTGCGTGCAGCATGAGAACGAGCAAATGGCCAAGAAGGTCGAGCGCCAGCACAGCTGCGATCGCTAGGTACTTCTGACGCCCTTCACGCAGGGGGGCGTGCCGGGCCCCGTCTCAGCGCGCAGGTGCTTGGGTTTCCACGGGAGACGTGTCGATCATCTCTACAGCCAATGGCTCGGTGAAGATCCGCTTGAGGCGCTGCCCCGTCCACAGATAGTAGAACTTGCCTTCCGGAGGCTTCTCATTGAAGCTGCCGGAGATGATCAGCAGCCGGCTGTCGAGCCGGAAATCCACCCGCTCATCGCCGTTGCCCATGGCGCCCACGATCGCATCGACGTTGGGAAGGGTGTAGGCCTGGCCCGTGTTCTGGTCGAGTACCGCGAAGTTGCGGCAGTCGGTGCCGCATCCCCAGGCTGCCACCCGCAGATGGCCGGCGAAGTTGGGCGGCTCGTTGTAGGCGTGGTGGATGACTGTGGTGTAGCGCCGGGCCGTTCGGGTCGTCAGCCGCAGTGGTGGGTGTGAGCCTGCAAGGGGCTGATCGTGCGCGGTGGTCGGGTAGTCGGTGAACTGCGGCGGCGCTTTCGGTGCCGCGGCGGCGGTGGCCGGGCACAGCAGGATCATCGAAAGCGCGGAGGCAATCGCCAGGCCTTGCGGGAGTGTGAAGCGTCTTGCACTCGGGGCGGATTGAATCGTTGGGCTCATGGGTCTTGCCGATGAAAAAGGCGGGAGGTGCGGCGGGGGAGTTCGGTGGCGCCGGGCATGAGCTGAAGATACATGTTCGGGTCGCAGCCCATCGAAGTCATCGATGCCGGCCGCGGCCACATAGGAGGGCATCCGGCGATCACGGCGAGCAAGCGGGCACTTCGTGAAGTCGTCCACGTTCGAGCTGTGCGCGGTGCTACTTTTGGGTGCTTACGCGAAGGCTGCAGCGCCTTACATAATCGAACAAAGCTCGCCCTGGTCCACAGCGGCGGTCATTTGCAGGGAGATCCCATGTCCATCCACGACGGCGTGTGTGCACGCACGTCCTTGTCGCCATGACGCGGCGCGTCATCATCGCCACGCCGGCAGGCGATGCGCTTCAGTTCCATCGCCTGGCCGGCCGCGAAGCACTCAGCCAGCCGTACACCTTCGACGTCGATCTGCTGGGCAGCCACAACGCCATCGACCCCAAGGCGCTGCTCGGGAAAAGCGCCTCCGTCGCCATCGAGACGGAGCATGGCGACACCCGCCATCTCGGCGGCATCGTGACCAGCTTCGGGCTGTCTCAAGAAGACAGCCGGCAGTCTTTCTACAAGATGCGGCTGCGTCCCTGGCTTTGGCTGGCAACGCGCAGAAGCGACTACCGCATCTTTCAGGACCAAACGGTTCCCGACATCGTGACGGCCGTCCTCGGGCGCTACGGCTATCCCATGGAGCAGAAGCTCAGCCGCAGCTACCGCGCCTGGGACTACTGCGTGCAGTACGGGGGGCCGACCGGCGGGGAAACGGACTTCGAGTTCGTCTCGCGCCTGTGCGAGCACGAGGGCATCTACTACTTCTTCCGCCACGAGGCCGGGCAGCACACGCTGGTCTTCGCCGACGACATCGCGAGTTCCCACGGCCCGCTGCCCGGCGGCGAAGAGCTTCGCTACCACCCCGACGAAAAGGCCGGCATGACCGGTGGCCTGGAGCCTGCCGAACGCGTCACCGAATGGATGCAGCACGAGAGCGTGCGCCCCGGCCGGCACCAGCGCCGCCACTATGACTTCGAGAAGCCCAAGGCCGACCTGACCACCCAGCGGCAGATGCCGCCCGGCCACGACCACGACGGTTTCGAGCAGTACGAATGGCCCGGCAACCACACCGAGCTCGGCGATGGCGAAACCTATGCGCGCGTGCGCAACGAAGAGCAACTGAGCGAGCGCAGCCGTGCGAGCGGGCGCTCCAACCGGCGCGACCTGGCGCCGGGCTTCACCATGCGCCTGGCCAGCCATCCCCGCGCCGACCAGAACCAGCAGTACCTGCTGCTCGGCGTGGACTACGACCTCCAGGAAAACCTCCAGGCCAGCGAAGGCGCGAGCGCTTCCGAGGGCTCCGTCCAGCGCTTTGCCTTCGACGTGCAGCCCACCACCTACGCATGGCGGCCGAAGCGCAGCACCGTCAAGCCGCGCACGCGGGGGCCCCAGACCGCCGTGGTCGTCGGCCCGGCCGGCGAGGAGATCTGGACCGACAGGTACGGGCGGATCAAGGTGCAGTTCTTCTGGGACCGCCTGGGCCAGCACAACGAGAACTCCAGCTGCTGGCTGCGCGTGTCGCTCGGCTGGGCCGGCTCGACCTTCGGCATGGCCGCGTTGCCGCGCATCGGCCAGGAGGTGGTTGTCGATTTCCTCAACGGCGACCCGGACCACCCCATCGTCGTCGGCCGGGTGCACAACGCCGACGAGATGCCCGCCTGGCAGTTGCCCGAGCAGAAGCACCTGGCGGGCCTGCGCAGCCGCGAGCTCAAGGGCGGCCAGAGCAACCACCTGGCGCTCGACGACACGACCGGCAAGATCCAGGCGCAGCTCAAGAGCGACCATCAAAGCTCCAGCCTGAGCCTGGGCCACATCGGGCGCATCGACGACACCGCGGGGCGCAAGGACGATCGGGGCCAGGGCTTCGAACTGCGCACCGATGGGCATGGCGCCATCCGGGCGAAGGCGGGCCTGCTCGTCACGACCGAGCCGCGGCCCAACGCCCAGGCCCACATCACCGACATGCGCGAGACGGTGGGCCGGCTGACGCAAGGCCGTGACCTTCACGAGAGCCTGGCGGAGGCGGCCAAGGGTGCCAAGGCACACGAAGCGGGCGACCAGGACGAGGTCGCCAAGGGCCTCAAGGAGCAGAACGATGCGATCAGGGGCAGCGGCGGCAACGCGGCCCAGGGCGAATTCCCCGAGTTCCAGGAGCCGCACCTGACGCTGGCGAGTCCGGCCGGCATCCAGGCCACGGCACAGGGCTCCACGCACATCGTGAGCGTCGAGCACACGGCCATCACCAGCGGGGCGCATGCCAGCTTTGCCACCGGCAACAGCTTCCTGGTGAGCGCCAAGGACGCGGTGCGCATGGTCGCCTTCAACAACGGCATCCGCATGGCGGCCGCGGCCGCCGACATCGACATCACGGCGCTGAAGGACAGCATCAACGTACTGGCCAAGCTCAACGTCAAGATGGAGGCCAACCGGATCACCATCACGGCGAAGGAAGAGGTTCTTATCAACGGCGGCTCCAGCTATACGCGCTGGAATTCCGGTGGCATCGAGAGCGGCACCAACGGCCTGTGGCGCGCGCATGCCGCATCGCACTCGCTGGTGGGGCCGAAGAGCGATGGACAGCCCCGGTTGCCCCAGCCGACGCAGCTGCCGCGGGGGCAGCTCGACCTGTACCACCAGTACGTCAAGGCCGACGGCGCCAAGCGCCAGGGCGTGAAGCAAGGCGACTACACGGTGGTCGACTCCGATGGCGGCACGCACACCGGCAAGCTCGACGCGAACGGCTTCGCCTCCGTGGCGGGGCTTCCGCTCGGCCAGGCCAAGGTCACGTTCGGCGGCGATCCGAGCGATCCATGGGATACGGGCAGCTACTTCGGCCAGCCGAACCGCTGGCCCGCCCAGCCCGCGAGCGACAAGTCCATCGATGCGGGAGGTGGCGGATCGAGCTTGTTCGGCGGCGCAGCAACGGGCCTGCTGGGCCAGGCTGGTGGAGCACTGGGCAGGGCGGCCGGCCTCGTGAGCCAGGCCAGCGAGGCGGCAAGCACGGCGCAGCAGGCCGTCGGCGCCGTGCAGGCCATCCAGCAAGGCGGCGCCAAGGCATTGCTGGGCCAGGTCGGCCAGGCGGCCAGCGGCATGGCCGCGCAGACCGTGGGCGCCATGGTGCCCAAGCTGCCCGCGCCGCTGCCTTCGATGCCGACGCTGCCGCTCGGCCAGACGCCGGGCTTCGCGGGCTGATCGCCGGCGCCGCTCGACGACGACCACCAGAGAACACGGGAGAGATTCGCGAATGGCTGACCAGGCCCCCCAGAACGACGCGCAAGCCAAGGAGCGCGAGCGCCAGACCGCGGTGGCGCCGCTCAACACCATCGGCGAGGAAGACATCGGCGCCGGCGCCGCCAAGATCGACAAGTGGCTGCGCAAGCTCACTAACGACTACGTCACGCTGAACGTGCTGACAACTTTCGCGGGCAGCCTGCCGGTCATCGGCAACATCATGGCGCTCATCGACGCGGTCTGGGACCTCGTCGAGATGGTCACCAAGAAGGCGTACAGCGACGTGCTGCAGTGGGTGAGCCTGGCCATCAACCTGCTGGGCGTGATCCCGTTTCCGCCCGCCACCGGCGCGGCGCGCATGAGCCTGCGGCCCATGCTGCACCTGCTCAAGCAGGAGATCGCCAAGTCGGCCAGGAACGTGGTGCCGAACATCGGCGAGGCGTTCATCGCCGTGCTCGTCACCCACCTGAACGACACCATTGCCGGCACGCTCGACAAGTTCGTGGACGAGGCGCTCGGCCAACTCGACGGCTTCCTGCAGTCCTGCGCGAAAAAGGTCGACGGCATCGCCGACGCGCTGATCGGCGCGCTGCAGGTGGCGCTGGGGGAGAAGCCGGTGTTCGCGACGGGTGTCGCCGCCGAAAGGAACACCTACGACCCCAAGACCCAGAGCACCTGGAGCCGCATGATGGCCGCCGCGGCCGAGGCCGCGAAGAAATCCGCCAACTACGTCGCGGCGACCACGAGCCACTATGCGCTGCCCGACAGCGCCAAGGCGATGATCCGGGACACCGTCGCCAGTTTGACCGACCTCAAGGGCATGGCGCGGCGGCAGATCATGCGGCTGGGCGACGAGGGCCTGCAGTACGGCATCAAGTGGATGATCAAGATCCTCAAGGATGCGTTGCTCAGGCGCAAGGGAAAGCACAGCGCCAACATTTCCGCGAACAACGGAACGCAGGTGGAGAGCAAGAAGCCCGGCGGTGAACAGGGCGCCACATCTGCCCAGGTGCCGGCCAGCGGCGACCCCAGCTGCAAGAACTGCACGAAAGCCGCCGCGGGCGGCGCCATCAGCCTGGCCACCGGCTGCGAGAGCTTCGGCCACACCGACTTCGTACTCGGCGCGCCTCTGCCCATCACCTGGACGCGCACCTACCGCAGCGACCTGGCCGCCTTCGACCAGGGCAGCCTTGGCGCGCGCTGGATCACGCCCTACAGCACGCGCGTGGACGTCGCCAAGGCCGCCAAGGGCCGCCGCCAGGGCCAGATGAGCCTGATCTATCACGGCGCCGACGGCCGCAGCCACGCCTTTCCGCTGCTGGCCGTGGGACAGAGCCATCGCAACCCGATCGAGGAGATCACCCTCACACGCCTCAGCGAGCGCCTGCTGGCGGTCGACTTCGGCAAGCCCATGCCGGCCGGCGAAGCCGCCGACTGGCGCGAGACCTACGAGCTCGTCGACACCATCGCCGCCAAGGCCGGCTCGCAGGGCAAGCAGCACTTCCGGCTGGTGGCGCAACACACGAACAGCGGCGCTGCCATCGGCCTGCGCTATGACCACGTGATTGCCGCCACCGGCGAGCAGGTGCTGAGCGACATCGTCAGCAGGCAGGGCGAGGCCATCATCGCCCACGTCGGCACCCAACCCGATGCGCAGACCGGCCTCATCAAGGCCCTGTGGGAGCTGAAGGACGGCCGCGTCGTTCGCCAGCTGGCCGCCTACACCCACGATGGCGAAGGCGACCTCGCCACCGCGCAGGACGAGAACGGCGCCGGCTGGCACTACAGCTACAGCCACCACCTCGTCACGCGCTACACCGACCGCACCGGCCGCGGCATGAACCTGCAGTACGACGGCACCGGCGCCGACGCCAAGGCCGTGCGCGAGTGGAGCGACGACGGCAGCTTTGCGCTCACGCTCGAGTGGGACAAGAACATCCGGCTCACCTACCTGACCGACGCCCTCGGCGCCGAGACCTGGTACTACTACGACGTGCTGGGCTACACCTACCGGATCATCCACCCGGACAAGCGCGAGGAGTGGTTCCTGCGCGACGACGCCAAGAACATCACGCGCCACATCCATACCGACGGCACCACCGACGACTACGTCTACGACGCCAACGGCAACCTCAAGACCCACACCCGCGCCGACGGCAGCAGCGTCCATTACGCCTACGACGCGCGCCACCGCGTCACCGGCATCCTCGATGCCGAGGGCGGCACCTGGAAGCGCGACTACGACGCGAACGGCAACCTCACCGAAGAGATCGATCCGCTCGGCCACAAGACCGAATACGCCTACGACCCCGCCGGGCGCCCCGTGCGCATCACCGACGCCAAGGGCGGCGTCAAGACCCTCGCCTACACCCCCGACGGCCAGCTGGCCAGCCACACCGACTGCTCGGGCAAGACCACCCAGTGGGCCTACGACGGCCGCGGCCGCCTGGCCAGGATCACCAACGCCCTGGGCCAAGCCACCCGGTACCGCTACACCGAAGCCGGCGAAACCGCGCGGGCCGCGATGCCGGCGGACCACGCCAACCACCCGGGCCAGCTCGAGGAGATCGTCCACCCCGACAACACCAGCGAGCACTTCGCGCACGACGCCGAGGGCCGCCTGCTCGCCCACACCGACGCGCTGGGCCGCCGCACCAGCTACAGCTACACCCGCGCCGGCCTCGTGTCCCAGCGCACCGACGCGGCCGGCCACACCCTCAAGTACCACTGGGACCTGCTGGGGCGCCTGCGCGAACTGCACAACGAGAACGGCAGCCGCTACGACTTCCGCTACGACCCGGTCGGCAGGCTGCTCGAGGAAACCGGCTTCGACCGCAAGACCACCCAGTACCGCTACGACGAAGCCAGCGGCGTGCTGGCCGAAGTCATCGAAGCCGGCCACAGCACCCGGCTCGAATTCGACCCCCTGGGCCGCCTGAGCGAGCGCCAGGCCGGTGACCAGACCGAGCGCTTCGCCTACGACCGCAACGGCCG
>NZ_JBFTJJ010000040.1:0-26287 GCF_056395365.1 Variovorax sp. 10L421 | reverse complement strand
GGCCAGCGCGGCCGCGGCGCCGCCGCCCGCCCCGCCGAGCAGCCCCGAGACGCCCGATGCAGCGCCGGCCGCATCGAAGCCACCGCCGGCCGGGGCCTTGCCCTTCCAGTCCTGCGGCGTGCCGAAGTAGCTGCCCTCCTCCCACGGATCGCGAGGGTCCTTGCCGAAGGTCACCTTGGCGGTGCCGATAGGCAGGCCCGCGACGCTCGCGAAGCCGTTGCGGTCCAGCGTTCCGGCGTGCGTGCCGCCTTCCGAATCGACCACGGTGAAATCGCCCTGCGCCACGCCCTGGTGCTTTTCGCCGGTCGGCTTGATGTACTGGTGGTAGAGATCGAGCTGGCCCTTGGGCACCTGCGGCGGATTGGGCAGCGCAGGCTTGCCCTCGCTGGCCGGCCCGACCAGACTGTGCACCGCGGCGTGCTCGCGCCAGGTACCGGAGGTGCCGTGCTCGATGCCGCCAGAGCTCCAGCGGCTGTAGCTCGAGCCGCCGTTGATCACCACCTCTTCTTTCGCCTGGATGGTGATCTTGTTGGCAGTCTGCGTGATGTTGAGCTTGGCCAGCACGTTGACGCTGTCCTTCAGCGCCTTGATGTCGATGTCGGCGCTGGCCGCCACCAGCCGCATGCCGGCCTTGGCGGCGAACAGGCGGATCGCGCTCTGCACGCTCACCAGCAGGCTCTTGCCCGCACTCACGCTGGTGTGGCCGCCGCTGGTGAGCGCGGTGTGCTCGCTGCTCACGATGTGGGTGGAACCTTGCGCCACGGTCTGCAGGCCGCGGGCGCTGGCCAGCGTCAGGTGCGGCTCCTGGAACTCGGGGAAGTCGCCCTGCTCGCGGTTGCCGCCCTGGCCCCTGATGGCGTCGTTCTGCGCCTTGAGGATCTCCGTGACCTCGTCCTGGTCGCCGGCGTCGTGCGCCTGCGCACCCCGTGCCACTTCGCTCAGGCCTTCGTGCATGTCGCGCGCCTGCGTGAGGCGGCCCACGGTCTCGCCCATGTCCGTCATGTGCGCCTGCGCGTTGGCCCGCGCCTCGGTGGTCACCAGCAATCCTTTGGCCGATCTCACCGCCCCATGCCCATCGGTACGCAGCTCGAAGCCCTGGCCTCGTGGCTCCTTGCGCCCAGCCGTGTCCTCGATGCGCCCGATATGCCCAACGCTCAACTGGCTGGCCTGGTGATCGCTGCGCAGCTGCGCCTGGATCTTCCCTGCCGTATCGTCGAGCACGATGTGGTTGCCTCGGCCCCCACCCAACTCGCGGCTGCGGATGCCCGACAGGTGCTTCTGCCCGGGCAGCTCCCACGCAGGCATGGTGTCGGCGTTGTGCACGCAGCCGGTGACGATGGGGTAGTCGGGGTCGCCGTTGAGGAAGTCGACGATGACCTCCATGCCGATGCGCGGCACGCTGGTCATTCCGAAGGTGGTGCCGGCCCATGCGGTGGACACGCGCACCCAGCARCTGGMGTKCTCGTTGTCCTSGCCRATGCGGTCCCAGTGGAACTGSACCTTGATGCGSCCGTAYYGGTCGGTCCAGATYTCYTCGCCSGCCGGRCCSACCACCTTSGCCGTCTGCGGGCCGCGTGTACGCGGCCTGGGGGTGGTGCGCTGCGGGCGCCACGCGTAGCTGGTGGGCTGAGCCTCGAAGGCGAAGCGCTGCACGGAGCCTTCGGTGCCGTCGGCGCCTTCGCTGGCCTGCAGGTTCTCCTGCAGGTGGTAGCTCACGCCCACGAGCAGGTACTGCTGGTTCTGGTCGGCCCTGGGATGGCCGGTCAGCCGCAGGGTGTGGCCGGTGGCCAGCTCGCGCAGGTTGGATCTGCCGGTGACGCGATTGCGCTGGCTGAGCTGTTCTTCGTTGCGGATGCGCGCATAGGTCTCGCCGTCGCCGTGCTGCACGAAACCGCCCGGCCATTCGTACTGTTCGTAGGCGTCGTGGTCGTGCCCGGGCGGCATCTGCCGCAGGTGCGACAGCTCGGCCTTGGGCTTCTCGAAGTCGTAGTCGTCGTTGTAGTGATGGCCGGGTCGCACCTCTTCGGCGATCTCCCACGCGTAGATGCGCTCGCGCTGGCCCATGCCGGACTTCTCCAGCGGGTGGTAGCGCACCTCCTCCCCGCCGGGCAGCGGGTTGTGCGAGTTCGCGATGTCGTCTGCAAACACGAGCACGTGCTGGCTCGCCTCGTGCCGGAAGTGGAAGTAGAGGCCTTCGAGTTCGCACAGGCGCGAGACGAAGTTGAAGTCGCTCTCGTGATACTGCACGCAGTAGTCCCAGCGCCGGTAGTCGCCGCGCGTGAGCTTCTTCTCGATGGGGTAGCCGTAGCTCCCGAGCACTTCCATGACGATGTCGGGCACGCTCTTGCCCTGGAAGATGCGGAAGTCGCTGCGCCGCGTGGCCAGCCACAACCAGGGACGCAATTGCAGGCGGTAGAAGGAATGGCGCGCGTCTTCTTGCTGCAGGCCGAACCGGGTGGCGATGCCGCCGAGGTAGCGCACGCCGCCCTCGGTTTCCACCGCCACGGTGGCCGCCTTGCCCAGCAGTGCCTTGGGGTCGATGCCGTTACTGCTGCCCAGCAGTTCGATGTCGAACGCGTAGAGCTGGCTCAGTGCCTCGCGGCCCACCAATTGGCGAAATTGCAACGCCTCGCCCAACGGCGTCTGGATGCTGACGCGGCGGCTCATTGCGCCTCTGCATCCGGCAAATAAGCCAAATTGCTCAATTGCAATAAAACGAATAAGAATATTGTTTTAAAAATGAGCGCCATGCCCACCTCCCCGTGAATTACCTTTCCAATTATTCTAAATGGTCAATTTGCGTAAGACCCAATGCAAAAAATGGAGATGCGGCCAAACCGGCAGCGCAGCCCAATCAAAGGCCTTGCTGGCGATCGGCAACTCGAGCGGGTTGTTGCAGACCCGTGCGGAATAGCAAGATTCCCTTGCTCCCGGGATCAGCCCCGCAATTCATCCCCGCAAAGAAATCCAACGGCTCATGCCGCCTTGCGCGACGTCAGCCACTGCGCCGGCGTCAAAGCCGCCGCCACCACGCGCACCTCGCCGATGTTGCCGAAGAAGCCGTCGGCGCGAGCACCATCCCACGAGCCGCCACCCACCACCCACGGCGAGGTGGCCGAAAGCGTGGCCAGGCCCGGGATGGCCGACGCATTGCGCAGCACCGGCGCGCCTTCGACGTACATCGTGGTGTCGTGCGACACCGGGTCGTTCACGATCGCGACGTGCACCCAGCGGTCGGCAATCACTTCGCCTGACCAATTGGCCTTGGGCGCGCGCGTGCCGGCCGGGCTCGGCACCACTTCCCACTGCACCTCGCGCAGGCTCGAAATGGCGAACAGCATCGGCGGAGACTCCGGATCGCCACCCGAGTAGCCAGCCAGATCGCCGCGGCGGCCGTCGCGCGTCATGATGTTCATCCACGCCTGGTTGCCGCTGGCCCAGCTCTTGTCGATCTTGATGAAGGCCTCGACCGTGTAGCCGTTCTCCAGCGTCTGCGCGTTGATCGGCGCCGCCGCGTCGGTGAGGAAGTAGCTCAGCCGCGGCGTGTTCTTGTTGGTGTTGAGGAAGCGCACCGAGCCCGGCGCCGCCGACAGGTAGTGCCGGTCGTCGGTCCACACGATGTCGCCATCGGCGGCGCCGACGATGCCGCCCTGGTTCAGCGCATCGCGGTGCAGGGGGTTGTTGCCCGTGACGTCCGCGACGACGGTGCCCGGCAGCACCGGCTGGTTGACCGCGCCGCCAAAGAAGCGCCAGTGCGCCAGCGTGTTCGCGACCTTCGGGTAGTCGTCCGAATTCGCGGCGGGCCGCTGCTCGACCGTCGCCGGGTCCTTGTAGTTGGCCAGGATCATCGCGCGGGCCTGGTCTACCAGGGAGCTGTCGATGGTGGCGCTGCCGGTGCCGAAGCTCTTGTTGAACCCCGCGAAGCGCTGCGCGAAGTCCACGTCGATGACGAAGGCTTCGTTGGGGGTGGTGAGCACTGCCTGGTCGAAGGTATTCAGTGTATTGGCCGGCTTCTGCGGCACCCAGGGCGAGAACGACAGCACCCTGATCTGCTTGTTCGTCAGGTCGAATTCGTAGAGGCGCATCAGGCCGTTGCCGCCTTGGTAGGCCATCTGGTAATCGACCACCATCTCCTCGACCTTGTGGCCGAAGTCGTTGGTCTTCGTGAGGTGCGCGGCGCCGTGATGGTGGCCGTTGAGCGTCATGAAGATCTGGTCGTTGTCGCGGATCAGCTTCTCCCAGAGCATCCTGCCGTAATCGGTTTCGAGCGGGCTCTTGCCGTCGGCGTCGATATTCAGCAACTGGTGGTTCACCAGAACGACGGGCAGCGTCGGGTTCTTCGCAATCACTTGGCGAGCCCAGGCAATGCCCGCGGCGGAGATGCGCCACGACAGCGACAGCACCATGAACTTCTGGCCCTGCGCCTCGAACACGTGGTATTCGTGAAAGCCACTCGGGTCGCGCGCGCCGAAGGTGGTCTGCTTCTTCGCGCGCTCGGGGCCGAACCACTGGATGTAAGGCTCCTTGGTGGGGTCGCGGTCGGCATCGGTGCCGCCGACGGGGTCGACGCTGTAGTCGAAATCCTTCAGCACGTCGTGGTTGCCGGCAAGCACGCTGTAGGGCAGCTTCGCGTCTTCGAGCACCTTCATGGCGGCATCGGCCACCTTCCACTGGTCGGGCTTGCCGACCTGGTCGACCACGTCGCCGAGATGGATGGTGAACGGGATGTTCAACGCCTTGGCGTTGGCCGCGATCCATTTCGTCTGCGCGGCGAAAGGTGCGCTGCCGAAGCGCTTGTCGTACTGGTCGCTCTCGGCGGCGGTGGCGTAGCGCGCATAGAACTGCGTGTCGGGCATCACGGCGAGCGCGAAGCTGGAGATCTTGGCAGCGGCGGCCGGCGGTGCTGGCGTGGGTGCTGGTGCCGACGTGGATGCCGGTGTCGGCGCGGGTGCTGGCGCCGATGCAGGCGCTGGCAGCGGACCGAAGGCGGGTGAACTGCCGCCGCCACCACCGCCGCAGGCGGCAAGCAAGGCACTGCTGCCGCTGACCGTCAGCAGCGATGCCCCTAGCTTGAGCACCTGGCGGCGCGGTGGGGTGCGGTGGTTGTCACCGCCACTCGATGGGGAATTGCTCGGTTCGGCAGGCGCGGCAACGCGCGGCGCGCGGGCGCCGCGCGAATCGTCGGAAACGGACATGGGAAATGAGGAGAAATTGCGAAGCGCGCAGCGTAGGAGGCTGCGATGACACGGGCATGCAAGGCTCGTGTCACTTCGGTGCACCGGTTCGCGTTCAGGCGTTGCGCGCTCGCTCCATCCGCTCCAGCTTCACCACCTGCCATGCGCACAGGCTGCCGAGCACCGCCAGCAGCGCCGCCGCGGTGAACATCGTGCGGTAGCCGAAAGCCTGCGCGACCGCGCCGCCAAGCAGCACGCCCAGAACGCCGCCAAAGCCATAGCCGATCACCGTGAACAGCGCCTGGCCGCGTCCGCGCAGATGGCCGGGAAAGCGGCGCGACACCACCGCGATGCAGGTCGTGTGGTGCGCCGCGAAGCTCAGCGCATGCAGCCACTGCGCCACGACGAGCGCCGCGATCCAGCCGCCGAGCCCTGCCGTCAACCCCAGCCGCGCGACGGCCGCGATGCCGCACACCAGCATCCAGCGCGGCATCGGCATCAGGCCGATGAGCCGGCCCTGCAGGAAGAACCAGACGATCTCCGCCACCACCGACAGCGCCCACAGCAGGCCGATGGTGCTCTTGCCGTAGCCGATCGAATCGAGGTACAGCGAGAAGAACGCGTACACCGAGAAGTGCGACATCACCTGGAAGAACAGCGCCGCGAAGAACCATTGCACCGACGGGTTGCGCAGCACCGGGCCGATGGGCACCCTCACCGCATCGTGGGCGGCGGGCGGCTCGCGCACGTCCGGCAGCTTCATCGTCGCGAGCAGCACGATGGCCAGCGTGCCGGCCGCCCAGGCCGGAAAGTGCTTCATGCCGAAGCGCTCGAACCACTCGCCCGCCACGAACACCGTGAGCAGGAAGCCGGCCGAGCCGCACAGCCGGATGCGCCCGTAGCGCCCCCAGTCGCCGGCCACCAGCTGCGCCATTGCGGCCTCGGTGAGCGACATCATCGAGCTGGTGTGGGTGAACATCACGAGCAGCACCAGCGCGAGCCACCAGGCGCCGCCGTGCCACCACAGCCCGAAGGAACTGAGCAGCGCCACCGCCGCGCTGAAGCGCAGCAGCTTGACGCGCTGCCCCGTGTGGTCGCTGAGCGCGCCCCAGGCGTACGGCGCAAACACCCGCGTGATCGACTGCACCGACGCCAGCAGGCTGATGGTGAAGATCGGAAGCCCCAGGTCCTTGAGCCAGAGTGGCAGGTAGGGATTGAAGAAGCCGATGTGCGCGAAATAGCTGGCCGACAGACCAGCGAACGCCAGCAGGTGGCCGCGCCCGGCGGCCACTGGCGGCGGGGCGGACACTACAGGAAGGACGCCTGCGGCGACGCAGCTTCGGTCGCGTTGGCTTGCGTCTGCACGTCGCCGCACTGCGCGCGGTTGCGCAGCGCGTGCTCCATGACCACCAGCGCCAGCATGGCCTCGGCAATGGGCGTGGCGCGGATGCCGACGCACGGGTCGTGGCGGCCCTTCGTAACGACCTCGACGGGGTTGTTGTGGATGTCGATGGACTGGCGCGGGCTGATGATCGAGCTGGTCGGCTTGATCGCGATGGTCACTTCCAGGTCTTGCCCGGAACTGATGCCGCCGAGGATGCCGCCCGCGTTATTGGTGACGAAGCCGGTGGGCGTGATCGAGTCGCCATGCGTGGTGCCGCGCTGGGTGACGCTGTCGAAGCCGGCGCCGATCTCGACGGCCTTTACCGCGTTAATGCCCATCATCGCGTAGGCGATCTCTGCGTCGAGTTTGTCGAACAACGGCTCACCGAGCCCGATGGGCACGTTCGTGGCGGTGACGCGGATGCGCGCGCCGCACGAATCGCCGGCCTTGCGCAGGCGGTCCATGTAGTCCTCCAGCGCGCTCACGTCGGCGATGGGGGCGAAGAAGGGATTGCTGGGCACGTGCTCCCAGCTCTCGAACGGAATGGCGATTTCGCCGATCTGCGTCATGCAGCCGCGGAACACCATGCCGTATTTCTCGGCCAGCCACTTCTTGGCAACGGCGCCGGCCGCGACCATGGGGGCGGTCAGCCGCGCCGAGGAACGCCCGCCACCGCGCGGGTCGCGGATGCCGTACTTCTTCCAGTAGGTGAAGTCGGCATGGCCGGGGCGGAATTGCTGGGCAATCTGCCCGTAATCCTTGCTGCGCTGGTCGGTGTTCTGGATCAGCAGTGCAATCGGGGTGCCGGTGGTCTTGCCTTCGTACACGCCGGAGAGGATCTGCACCGCGTCGGGCTCGTTGCGCTGGGTGACGTGGCGGCTGGTGCCGGGGCGCCGACGGTCCAGGTCGCCCTGGATGTCGGCCTCGCTCAGTGCCATGCCGGGGGGGCAGCCGTCGATGACGCAGCCGATGGCCGGGCCGTGCGACTCGCCGAAATTGGTGACCGCGAAGAGTGTTCCGAAGGTGTTGCCGCTCATGCCCGGGATTATCCCCACAAAGCGGCCGCCCCTCAGTCGGTCGTGTTTTCCATGCGCTTGGTCAGCGCGCCCACCTGCAGCTCGATGGAAAACAGCCGTTCGTTCAGCACGGCCGTCTGGAGCCGGATCGCCTCGATGATGGCCTTGGTCTGCGGGTCGGAGGTGTTGTCGCAGAGTTCGGCCAGGTCGTGCAGCTTCTTGCGCAGTTCATTGCTCATGGGAGGCTCCGGTAATCCATCGCGTCGTGGAAGCCCCAGTATGGGGTTTCGTCATCGCTGCGGCAATGCGGCGCCACCCGGGGCTTCGGGTGCACGCGCTTCACGCTGGCGGCAGCAGCCAGCCTTCGAGCTTGGCGAGAGCGCCGGTCCAACCGTGGGTGTGGCTGTCGCGCGCGGCCTCGTCGAAGAACTGTTCGTGCAGCAACACCAGTTCGCAGCCCTCGGCATCGGGTTCGATGCGCACGGTGACGCGCGACTCGCGCTCCGGCGTGCTGCGCCATGCCCAGCTGAAGACCAGCTTGCGATGGGGCACCACCTCGAGGTAGGTGCCGCTCACGTCGTGCGTTTCACCGTCGGCCGCCAGCATGGCCACGCGGAAGCGGCCGCCCACGCGCAGGTCGACCTCGGCGATGGGGACCGAGACGATCTCCGCGGGCCCGAACCAGCGCTTCAGCGCTTGCGGGTCGGTCCACGCGCGCCAGACTTTGTCGGGCGCAACGCGGTAGTGCCGGCGGAGCGTGAGCGAGGGGCGCTCGGCGGCGTCTCGGGCGGAAGGGTTCTCCATTCGGTCTCCTCCTGGTGATAGAGAAAGCGCGCCAGTGCATCGAGGCGCCCGGTCCAGAATTTCTCGTAGCGCGACAACCACACGGCAGCCTCCTGCATGGGCAGGGGCGACAGCGCGCAGCGCACGATGCGGCCCTCTTTCGTGCGCGAGATCAGGCCGGCCTCTTCGAGCACGCGCAGGTGCTTCATGAAGCCGGTGAGCGACATGCCGTGCGGCTCGGCCAGTTCGGTCACGCTGAGGCTGCGTTCGCCCAGGGTTTCGAGCACCGCGCGGCGCGTGGAATCGGAAAGCGCGGCGAAGACTGCGTCGAGGGTGCCGGCGTCCGGGAGGGCGATTGAGTGAACCATACGGTTGAGTATCTGGAGGGCCCATGGGCTCGTCAAGCCGTGTTTCGACGACGTGCGTGGCAAGCTCCGACACGTTGCCGCAGCTCATCTTCCCCGGGGCCATATGCTCGACCTCGGAGCGCCAACACCCGCCAAAGGAGAACCATCGATGCCCGACCTGCGCCAACCGTACCCCCCGATCGAACCCTACGAAACCGGCACGCTCGACGTGGGCGACGGCCACCTCATCCGCTACGAACGCGTGGGCACGCCCGGCGCCAAGCCGGCGGTCTTCCTGCATGGCGGGCCCGGCGGCGGCATCTCGCCCGAACACCGGCGGCTGTTCGATCCGGCGCGCTACGACCTGATGCTGTTCGACCAGCGCGGCTGCGGCCAGTCGCAGCCGCACGCCGGCCTGGAGGCCAACACCACCTGGCACCTGGTGGCCGACATCGAGCGCCTGCGCGAGCGCGTAGGTGCCGATCGCTGGCTGGTGTTCGGCGGCTCGTGGGGCTCCACGCTCGCCCTCGCCTATGCGCAGAAGCACTCCGAGCGCGTGAGCGAACTGGTGCTGCGCGGTATCTACACCGTGACCCGCGCCGAGCTGCAGTGGTACTACCAGTTCGGCGTGTCGGAGATGTTCCCCGACAAGTGGCAGAAGTTCCAGGCGCCCATTCCCGAGGCCGAACGCGGCGACATGATCGCGGCCTACCGCAAGCGCCTGACCAGCGACGATCCGGTGGCGCGCATCGAGGCGGCTCGCGCCTGGAGCGTATGGGAGGGCGAGACCATCACCCTGCTGCCGAACCCCGCGCTCGCCGAGACGCATGCCGACGATCATTTCGCGCTGGCCTTCGCGCGGCTGGAGAACCACTACTTCGTGCACGACGCCTGGCTCGAAGACGGCCAGCTGCTCCGCGACGCGCACAAGCTGCACGGCATCCCCGGCGTGATCGTGCACGGCCGCTACGACATGCCCTGCCCCGCGCGCTACGCCTGGGCGCTCCACAAGGCCTGGCCCGAAGCAGAGTTCCACCTGATCGAGGGCGCGGGGCATGCCTACTCGGAGCCCGGCATCCTCGACCAGCTGCTGCGCGCGACCGACAGTTTCGCAGGCCGCTGAATCGCGCCTGGCCGGCCCGACCTGGGAACGCTTTATGCGTGTTGCACCGCAACACCCATCACCTGCGAAGGAGCGCCCCATGCCGGACCGTCCCGCCACCCAGTTCTCCCATGTGAAGCCCGGTGACACCGAGTTCGTATCGGGTGGTTTGCGTGACTTTTTTCTCTACCGCGACCTGGGTATCGCCGAAGCCACCAACGGCAAGGTGATCGCGCATCTGGTCAAGGCCAACATGGCACCGGAAACGGGCACGGGCTGGCACCGCCATGAGGCGGACTTCCAGATCGTGATCATGGTCAAGGGCTGGGCCCGCTTCATGTACGAGGACAAGGAAACGCTGGTCGAGGCCGGCGACGTGGTGCACCAGCGGCCAGGCATCCGGCACTTCCTGTTCGACTACTCGCCGGACATGGAGTACCTGGAAATCGTCTCGCCGGCGGACTTCAAGAGCGTCGACGTGGAGCCGGTGTGCGAGATTCCGCCGCCGACGCCCTGGAAGTAGAGTCGTACGGCCACCGGCGGGCGGCTTTTACTCCAAATAACCTGTCTCCAACCTGACCTCGCACGTAAAGACGGCGGGGCTGTCTCCTCGGCCAAACATCGGGCGAGGAAAGTGTCAAACAAGAGTGATTCGCAGTCAGAATCCCGGCCGACGCTTTTGTTTGCGTCCTCTCGAAGGCTCCACGATGACTCCCCCCACCCGCTCGATGCGTCGCCGCACGCCCGTCGCACTGGCCCTGATCGGCCTGTGCGCTTCCTCCCTCCCCACGGCGTTCGCTCAACAGGTCGCGCAGCCCGCCGCGTCCTCGCCCGCCCCCAAGCCCTCGCCCGCTGCCGGCACCTCCGTGCCCACCACGCTGCGCGAAGTGCAGGTCCAGGATGCGCAGGACAAGACAGGCTTCGGCGCCAACCCTGCCTCGCTCAACCGCCTGCCGGCCGACCTGCGCGATGCGCCGCAGTCCGTCACCGTCATCAACCAGGCCGTGATGCAGTCGCAAGGCGCCACCTCGCTCGCGAGCGCGCTGCGCAACGTGCCGGGCCTGACCATCGGCGGCGCCGAAGGCGGGCAGATCGGCACCAACATCAACCTCAACGGCTTCTCGGCGCGTACCGACATCTACCTCGACGGCGCACGCGACCGCGCCCAGTACTACCGCGACACCTTCGCGCTCGAATCGGTCGAGGTGCTGATGGGCCCCTCGTCGATGCTGTTCGGCCGCGGCTCCACCGGCGGCGTGATCAACCAGGTCACGAAGAAGCCTTCGCTCACGCCCGCGGGCGAGGTCTCGGTGTCGGCCAGCACCACGGGCCTCGTACGCTCGACGATCGACGTCAACCGCCCGCTGTCCGACACCTCGGCCTTCCGCATCGCGGCCATGGGCCAGCAGGGCGACGCCAGCACGCGCGAACAGACGAAGCTGAAGGACTTCGGCCTCGACGCCTCGCTGAAGTTCGGCATCAACACGCCGACGCAGGTCACGCTCTCGGCGCTGGTGCAGCACAACCGCGACCAGCCCGACTACGGCGTGCCGCCACTCAACGGCCGCCCAGCCAAGGTCGACCGCGACACGGCCTACGGTTTCAGCGACGACCGCACGATCTCCGACATCCAGGCCTTCAGCGCCGTGGTGCAGCACAAGCTCACCCCCGACACGTCGATCCGCAACCAGACGCAGTACAACGACGTGACCACCGACGCACGCGAGACCGCGCCGCAGGGCATCGGCACCCTGTCGACCAAGGGCGTGTTCACGCCCCTGTCCACCGGCACCACGGCCGCGCCCGCGGCCGCGTTCTCGTCGCTGCCGCTGAGCAGCCTGTGGGTGCGCCAGCAAAGCCATGACCGCACGATCCACGACAAGTCGCTGTTCAACCTGACCGAGCTCAACACGAAGTTCACCACCGGCTCGGTCAAGCACACCCTGCTCGCGGGCCTGGAACTGGGCCACGACACCTACGACAACCAGACCTACTACCGCAACGGCGCCTGCAACGGCGTGGCGCTGAACCCGGTGGGCGGCACCAGCGGCTACGCGACATGCTCGCCGCTGCTCGCGCCGTACCAGGGCAACACGCCGAGCACCGCGCCCAGCCTGCGCGGCAACCTCGCCACCGCGAGCGCCACCACGGTGGCCGGCTACGTCAACGACACCATCGAGCTGAGCCCCCAATGGAAACTGGTGGCCGGCGTGCGGCAGGACCACTACCGCGCAAGCGTCTACAACAGCATCCCGACCGCGACCACGCTCGGCAGCGAAAGCCAGACCGTCGACTTCACCAGCGTGCGCGCCGGCGCGATCTGGCAGCCCACGCCCTCGCAGTCGTACTACGTGTCGTACAGCACCTCGTTCAACCCCTCGCTCGAACAGCTCGTCGCCACCACGGGTGCCACGCAGCCGCTGCCGCCGCAGAAGAACAAGGCATACGAACTCGGCGGCAAGTGGGACCTGAACGACGGCAACCTCTCGCTGACAGCGGCCGCCTTCCAGATCACCCAGACCAACGCGCGCTCGCAGAACAGCGACGGCACCTACAGCGCGACCGGCACGGTGCGCGTGAACGGCGCGCGCGCCGGTGTCGCGGGCCGGGTGACCGACAAGCTTCAGCTGTTCGGCGCCTACACGCACCTGGATGCCACCATCGTCAACGGCATCGCGCCCGGCACGCTCGGCAAGACGCCCGCCAACACGCCGAAGGACGCGGCCAGCCTGTGGGCCACCTACGCCATCACGCCCGAATGGGAGATCGGCGGCGGCACCACCTACAGCGCGAAGCGCTTCGCGAACAACACCAACCTCGTGCAGGTCGGCGGCTACGCGCGCCTCGACGCGATGGTGGCTTACCATCAGCCCAAGTACGACATCCGGCTGAACCTGTTCAACCTGGCCAACCGCTACTACTACGACGCGCTGATCCCCTCCGACGGCGGCCGTGCAGTGCCGGGCTCGGGCCGCGCCGCCACACTGTCGCTCACCTACCGCCTTTGAGGCCCTGAAGAAGAAGACGATTCGCCATGCTGGTCTGCATTCCCGGCATCCTGGACCGCGAAGCGCTTGCGGCGGTCCGCGCGCGCCTCGATGCGGCCGGCGATGCGTGGGTCGACGGCCGAGTCACCGCGGGCCACCAGGGCGCGCCGGTCAAGTTCAACCAGCAGATCGACGAAGGCTCGGCGGTGGCGCACGAATGCCAGTCCATCGTGGCGAGCGCGCTCGAACGCCACCCGACCTTCATCAGCGCGGCGCTGCCGAACCTGCTGTACCCGCCGATGTTCAACCGCTACAGCGAAGGCATGCGCTTCGGCCTGCACGTGGACGGCGGCGTACGCATCGACCCGCGCACCGGCCGCAAGCTGCGCACCGACCTGTCGGCCACGCTGTTTTTGTCGGACGCCGACAGCTACGACGGCGGCGAGCTGCAGATGGAAGACACGCACGGCATGCAGACCGTGAAGCTCGCGGCCGGCGACATGGTGCTCTACCCCGCCACCAGCCTGCATCAGGTGACGCCCATCACGCGCGGCGTGCGCGTCGCGTGTTTCTTCTGGGTGCAGAGCCTCGTGCGCGACGCGGGCGACCGCGCGCTGCTGTTCGACATGGACAACGCGATCCAGCGGCTCAACCAGAGCGGCGCCGACGAATCGGCGCGCCGCACGCTCGTAGGCACGTACCACAACCTGCTGAGGAAGTGGAGCGACACCTAGTTCTTTAAACTCTCCCGGCTCACCAGACATACAACAACCGAGGAGAGAGAACTTGCGTATTCAAACCACCCGCCTGACAGCCGGCGTGCTGCTCGCGTGCGCCGCTTTCGTGGCCCACACCGGCCACGCCGCATCGCCGACCGGCACCACCCCGTCCACCCCCGCTTCGACCGCCAGTTCGCTGGAGGCCGAGCAGGACGCCGCCTTCAAGGCTGCCAAGGCCGTGCAGAAGGCCGGCCCCGCCGACATCGTGCTGCGCGACCAGGCCCACCTTCAGCTGCCCGCGGGCTATGTGTGGGTGCCGACGCCCGCCGCCGCGCAGTTGATGCGCAGCATGGGCAACCGCACCGACGACACCTTCGTCGGCGCGATCTTCCCCGCCGACGATGCCGACTGGATGGCCGTCGTGAAGTTCGTGAAAGAGGGCTATATCAAGGACGACGATGCGAAGGACTGGAACGCCGACGACCTGCTCAAGAGCCTGAAGGAAGGCACCGAAGCCGCGAACGAGGAGCGCGCCAAGCGCGGCATCCCCGCCATCGAGGTGACGGGCTGGGCGCAGAAGCCGCAGTACGAAGCCGCATCGCACCGCCTCGTGTGGTCGGCCCTGTCCCAGCGCAAGGGCAACACCGACGGCAGCCAAGGCGTCAACTACAACACCTACGCGCTGGGCCGCGACGGCTACCTGAGCCTGAACCTCATCACCAACGCCAAGGACCTCGACAAATACAAGCCCGACGCCAGCAAGCTGCTGGCCGCAATCCAGTACGACGACGGCAAGAAGTACGCGGACTTCAATTCATCGACCGACAAGGTCGCCGCCTACGGCCTGGCCGCGCTGGTGGCCGGCGTTGCGGTGAAGAAACTGGGCCTGTTCGCGATTGCGCTGGCCTTCCTGGCCAAGTTCGCAAAGCTGGCCGTGGTGGCGGGCGGTGCGGCGCTGTGGGGCATCGCGAAGCTGTTCAAGAAGAAGGCTTGAGCGCAGGGGCCGGACCGAAGGACCGCGGCGGCGCAACCGGACTGAGTTTTCAGAACGTCCCGGAATTCCAGCAATCCGGCACGACAATTCGGGCATGGCCACCTCCTCCGACCTCCCTCCCCTCAACCGCCAGTTCGTCGCGCATTTCGGCGAGATGGGCAGCAAGTGGGGCATCAACCGCACCGTCGGGCAGATCTATGCGCTGATCTTCCTGTCGGAGCGCGCGCTCAACGCCGACGAGATCGCCGAGCTGCTCGAGTTCTCGCGCTCGAACGTCAGCATGGGCCTGAAGGAACTGCAGGCCTGGCGGCTGGTGCACCTGCGGCATCACGCGGGCGACCGGCGCGAATACTTCGAGGCCCCCTCGGACGTGTGGGAAATCTTTCGCGTGCTGGCCGAGGAGCGCCGCCGCCGCGAGATCGAACCCACGCTCTCGATGCTGCGCAACGCGCTGCTCGAATCACCCACCAGCGACGCCGAACGCCACGCGCAGGAGCGCATGCGCGAGATGCACGACCTGATCGACCGGCTGATGAAATGGTTCGACGACGTGCAGCGGCTCGCGCCCGAGACCGCCATGAAGCTCATGGGCATGGGCGCGACGGTGACGAAAGTGTTGACACTCAAGGACCGCATCACGGGGGGCGGCGTCTCGAAGAAGAAGCCCGCGGCGGATTGAAGGGGGCGCCGTTCGGGGGCGCTCACGCCGACGGGGGACCTTCGCGGAGGGGAGTACCCGGTGGCCTGTGCACGCCCCCCAGACTGACCGCAAAAAGCGAATGGACTCTCAAAGCCGCTCCTGCCCCTGCGGCGCCTCTGGCATCTCGAGCTTCTCCCTGCGGATGGCGTCGTCGTCCATGAGTTCGTACCACATGGCATTGAGTACGGCGAAAGCGGCTGCCAGCGGCAGACCGAGGATCCAGGCGAAGTACCACATCTTTTTTCCTCCGTTCAGTAGGCGTGACCGCTCTCGTCGCGGATCGCCTGTTCGTCGACCTTGCCCCACAGCACGTGGTAGACCCAGCTGGTGTAGGCCACGATCAGGGGAATGAAGAAGGCCGTGACCACCAGCATGATGAACAGCGTGAGGTGGCTCGACGACGAGTCCCACACCGTGAGGCTCGCGCGCGGATCGATCGACGACGGCAGGATGAACGGGAACATCGACGCCCCCACGCTGAGGATGATGCCGGCGATGCCGAGCGCCGCCGCGAGCAGCGCGAGCACCGGGCGGCGCAGCGCGAGGCCGAGCAGCGCACCCAGCGCGCCGACGAAGCCCGCGGCCGGCGCGACCCATGTCCACGGGTGCGCAGTGTAGTTGGCGGTCCACGCACCGGCGTGCAGCTCGACAGTCTTCAGCATCGGATTCGACGGTCCTATCGCATCGACCACGCTGCTGATGCGATAGCCGCCGATGCTCGTCGCCAGCAGGACGCCGGCCAGCGCATACAGCGCGATGGTGAGCACCGCGGCGACCATGCCGTAGCTGCGCGCGCGCTCGGCGACCGGCCCGGCCGTCTTCAGCAGCAGCCACGACGCGCCGTGCATCACGAGCATCGCCACCGACACCAGCCCGCACAGGACGGCGAACGGATTCAGCAGGCCGAAGAAGCCGCCGTCGTAGAAGATGTGCATGTCGCTTCCGAAGCGGAACGGCACGCCCTGCAGCACGTTGCCCACGGCCACGCCGCAGATCAGCGCGGGCACGAAGCCGCTGAAGAACAGCACGCCGTCCCAGCGTGCGCGCCATTGCGGCGACTCGCGCTTGCTGCGGAACTTGAAGGCCACGGGCCGCAGGATCAGCGCCGTGAGAATCACGAACATCGCCAGGTAGAAGCCCGAGAACGACACGGCGTACAGCTGCGGCCACGCCGCGAAGATCGCGCCGCCGCCGAGGATCAGCCACACCTGGTTGCCCTCCCACACCGGGCCCACGCTGTTGATGACGACACGGCGTTCGATGTCGTTGCGCGCCGCGAAAGGCAGCAGCATGCCGCTGCCCAGGTCGAAGCCGTCGGTCACGGCGAAGCCCACCAGCAGCACGCCGATCAGCAGCCACCAGATGATGCGAAGGGTGTCGTAGTCGAGGAGTGTGTGAAGGATCATGCGGCGCTCCCGGTGGTGGCAACAGCGGCGCCGGCGTGCGCCGGCGGAACGTGCGAGCGGGTGTCGCCCTCGTCGGGCGCGTGCTCGGCTTCAGGCCCCTTGCGGATGGCCTTGAGCATCAGCTTCATCTCGATGACGAGCAGCGTGCTGTAGATCGCGACGAAGCCCGCGAGCGTGAGCAGCAGCGTCTTCACGCCGAGGTTCGACACGGCCACCGCGGTTGGCAGCACGCCCTCGATCACCCACGGCTGGCGGCCGAACTCCGCCACCAGCCAGCCCGACTCGATGGCAATCCACGGCAGCGGAATCGCGAACACGGCGAGCTTCAGCAGCCAGCGGTAGCGGTCCAGCCTGCGGCGTGCCGACAGCACGAAGAAAGTGGCGGTCAGCACGATCAGCAGCATGCCGATGCCCACCATCACGCGGAACAGCCAGAACAGCGGCGCCACTTGCGGCACGGTGTCCCACGCGGCCTTTGCGATCTGCTCGTCGGTGGCGGTGCGCGGGTCGTCCACGTAGCGCTTGAGCAGCAGCGCGTAGCCCATGTTGATGCCGTTGTCCTCGAAGTCGCCGCGCACGCCTTGCGTGACCTTGCCGGTGCCGCCGGCTTCGCGGATCTTCTGCAGCGCGTCGTACGCCTTGAGGCCTTCGCGGATGCGGGCTTCGGCGCGCTTCACGAGTTCGTCGATGCCGGGCATCACGGTGTCGAGCGAGCGCGTGCCGATCAGGCCCATCACCGCCGGGACGTGGATGGCGTAGTGCGTCTCGCGCGCCTGCTGGTCGGGAAACCCGATGACGGTGAAGGCGGCGGGCGCGGGCTGCGTTTCCCACATGGCCTCGATGGCGGCCAGCTTCATCTTCTGGTGTTCGCCCGAGAGGTAGCCGCTTTCGTCGCCGAGCACCGCCACCGACAGCGCGGCGGCGAGGCCGAACGAGGCCGCAACAGTCATCGAGCGCTTTGCAAGTTCGAGGTGGCGCCCCTTGAGCACGTACCAGGCCGACACGCCGAGCACGAACACGGCCGCGCACACGTATCCCGCCGACACGGTGTGCACGAACTTGGCCTGCGCCACGGGGTTGGTCAGCACCGCGGCGAAGTCGGTCACTTCCATGCGCATGGTCTGCGGGTTGAAGGCCGCGCCCACGGGGTTCTGCATCCAGCCGTTGGCGATCAGGATCCACAGCGCCGAGAAGTTCGAGCCGATGGCCACGGCCCACGTCGCGATCAGGTGGCCCACTTTCGACAGCTTGTCCCAGCCGAAGAAGAACAGCCCGACGAAGGTGGCTTCCATGAAGAAGGCCATGAGCCCCTCGATGGCCAGCGGCGCGCCGAAGATGTCACCGACGTAGTGGCTGTAGTAGCTCCAGTTCATGCCGAACTGGAACTCCATCACGATGCCGGTGGCCACGCCCATTGCGAAGTTGATGCCGAACAGCACGCCCCAGAACTTCGTCATGTCGCGCCAGATCGTGCGACCGGTCATCACGTAGACAGTCTCCATGATCGCGAGAATGATCGAAAGCCCGAGCGTCAGCGGCACGAACAGGAAGTGATACAGCGCCGTGGCGGCGAACTGCAGGCGCGATAGCGCGACGATGTCGAGGTCCATGAGTCTTCCTTTGTGTTCCCTGTTTTCCCGTTCTGAAATCAATCCGGCCGCAGGCTGCGCAGCGCAGCGTCGAAGCCACCGCTGCCACGCCGCAGGTCGGCGATGATGCAGCCCTGGTGCATGCACACGATGCGGTCGGCCAGCGCGGCTTCGCGGCGCAGGTGCGTGGCGATCAGCAAGGTGCGTCGGCCGGCGTGTTGCGCGAGGCGATGCAGCACGTCGTGCGCTGTAGCGGCATCGAGCGCCTCGGTCGGTTCGTCGAGCAGCCAGAGCGGTACGGGGCGCAGCAGCAGGCGCGCCAGTGCGAGCCTGCGCGACTGCCCGCCCGAGAGGCCGAGGCCGCCCTCGCCGAGGCGGGTGCCAAGGCCGGCGACCATCGCGCGCACGTCGCTTTCGAGACCTGCGGCGCGCAGTGCGGCGTGCAATTGCTCGTCGGTGGCGTCGGGGGCTGCAAGGCGGAGGTTGTTGCGCAGGCTGTCCTGGAACAGTTCGGTGCGCTGCGTGAGCAGGCAAGCGGGCTGCGCGCTCGTGATGCCGGACTGTGGCGTGATCTCGTTGGCGATCGCTGCGAGCAGCGTGGACTTTCCGGCGCCGCTTGCGCCGATCAGTGCGACGCGCTCGCCTGCGTCCAGGGTCAGCGACACGTCGCGCAACACTTGCGTGCGGCTGCCGGGGTGAACCACCGTGACGCCCTTCAGCTCCACCGCGAAGGCCGCGTCACGCTCTTGTGCCGCGGCAACCTCGTTGCCTTGCGCAGTCATGCGCGGTGCAAGGCGCCGCACCGCCAGCCACGTGCGGCCCGCATCGAGCGCACCACGGCGCAAGGCCGCGAAAGGTTCGGCCGCTGTGAGTGCCACCAGCAGTGCCAGCGCCGCAGCGGGCGCGCCGATGACGCCCTCGCCTGCCAGCACGCCGACGGCCAGCAGCACGCCAACGAGGGTCAGGGTGCTTGCGCTGCCATAGGCCAGACCAGCCGCCGCTTCGAGCTTGTTCAACGCGAGGTCCGCCTTGGCGAGGTGCATATCGGCATTCATCAATGCCTCGCGCTGTGCGCCGATGCGGCCTGCCATCACCAGGTCGGCCTGCCCCGCCACGAGGTCGACCGCGCGTGCGCGCAGCGCTTCCATGGCATGCGCCCGCTGCACGGCCGGTCGGCGCGCGCGCCTTGCGACGAGGAACGCGATGCCCCAGCCGACGACCACGAGCCAGAGCATCAGCGCAATGCCCACGCCGGCGTGCATGAAGCCGAGCACGAGGCCCGCCAGCAATGCAGCGCCCAATGTCGCAGCGGCCGGCACGAACAGGCGAAGGTAGAGCGACTCCAGCGCATCGATGTCGGCCGTCAGGCGAAACAGCAGGCGGGCCGGGCGCATCAGCAGTTCGCGCGCCGCCTCGGCCTTGGCCCAGCCGCGGAACAGGCGAACGCGCAGCGCGGCGAGCACGGCGAAGGTCGCGTCGTGTGTCACCAGCCGCTCGCCGTAGCGCGATGCCGTACGGCCGAGCGCCAGCAAGCGGATGCCGGCCGACGGCATGAACACGTCGAAGCTGAAGGCGGTGGCTGCATGAAGGCCGGCCAATGCGGTCGCGGTGATGAACCAGCCCGAAAGCCCGAGCAGTGCCATGCCTGCAAGCACGGTGACTGCCGCGAGCAGGCAGCCCAGCAGCAGGGGACGCGGCTGCGCGGCAAGGAAGGGGCGCAGCACCAGGCGCAGATCGCGCCAGTTCGAAGCGACGAGAGGCGACGCCTTCATGCTGCCCTCTCCATCGCTTCGGTGCCAAGGTTCACTGCACGGTCCATGCGCGCAGCCAGCACCTGGTCGTGCGTGGCGACGACGAGGGTCTTGCCGCGCGCCAGCGCCACCAGCGCATCGGCCACGCGCTCGGCCGTTTCGGTGTCGAGGTGGGCCGTCGGTTCGTCCACAAGCAGCAGGTCGGCATGCGGATGCACCGCGATGCGTGCGAGCGCGAGCCGCACGGCTTCTCCGCCAGACAGGCCATGGCCGCCCTCTCCGATCGCCACGCCGGGATGCGCCTGCGCCACAGCGTCGAGCGACGCGAAGCGCATCGCCTCGGCGACCTCCGAGGTACCCACCTCCGCGCGCCCCAACGCCACATTGGTCTTGACCGAGCCGGCGAAAACGTGCGGTGCCTGGCCCATCCATGCCATACGCTGGCGCAGCGCCGTCACCGTGCGATCCGTGAGCACCACGCCGCCGACCGAGATCTCGCCGCGCGTCGCGGGCACGAGRCCTGCGAGCAAGGACAGCAAGGCCGTCTTGCCCGAGCCGCTGGGCCCCATCAACGCGATGTGTTCGCCGGCCGCGACGCGAAGCTCGAAGCCTTCGAAGACTTCTTGCGGCTCACCGGGCCAGGAGAAATGCAGGTTGCGGACGGCGACGGCCGGTGCCCCGCCGGTCGGAGCCATCGCTGCGCGCGTCAGCGAAGCGTTCGCACCAGGCAGCGGCAGTTCGTTGCGCTGCAAGCGGCCGAGCGCCTCCAGCGCCGCTTCGCCCGCAGCCCGGTCATGCCAGACCGCCGACAACTCACGCAGCGGCTCGAAGAATGCCGGCGCCAGCAGCAGCACGAACAGCCCCTCGCCCAGGCTCAGCTGCCGGCCCCAGGTGCCGAAGCCGAGCGTGCCCAACAAGTGGAAACCGACGTAGGCGGCCACCATCGCCACACCCAGCGCCGAGAAAAGCTCCAGCACGGCCGACGAGAGAAACGCAATGCGCAGCACCGCCATCGTCCGCCGGCGCAGGGATTGCGCGGCATCGTCCAGCCGCTGCACCGTGGCCTCCACCGCATCGAGCGCACGCAGCGTCGCCAGCCCGCGAAGCCGGTCGAGCAGGAACGCATTCATGCCGCCCATCTCCACCATCTGCGCCTGGCTCGCCGCCTTGGCACGCCAGCCGACGATGGCCATGAAGACCGGAATGAGCGGCGCCGCGACCAGCAGCACCAGCGCGGCCACCCACGAAAAGGCGGCCACCGCACACAGGATGAAGATCGGCACCACCGTCGCGCGCCAGCGCGCGGGCTGGTAGCGCACCAGGTACGGCACCAGCGCCTCGGCCTGCTCGGCGAGCACGCKGGCGGCCAGCCCGGAAGGCGCGCGGCCGCGATCCAGCGGCGAGCCGCCGGCCAGCGCCGCGGCTGTTTGCGCGCGCAGCACCGTGAGCTGCGCGCGCGCCCGGGAGAAGGTCCGGCGCGCGCCCCAGGCCTCGCAGCCTGCCCGCAGCAGCCCGAGCAACAGGATCGCACCGGCGGGCCAGGTCACGGCCGCCAAACCGCGACCCGACGCCAGCCCCTGCACCGCCATCGCCAGCAGCGCCGCCTGCGGCAGCCAGAACAGCGCCGCGGCGCCCTGCACCATCCCGCCGACGTCGGGCGACGCGAAAGCCCGCAGCGGCGATCGGAGCGGCGAGTGCTTGGTCATTCCTTTTTTTCGTGTATTTTCAGTATTTACTGAAATTTCCGCAATCATACCGGAGACGGGAGCGACTGACGAGCCCGCAGACTGCACGCTCCAGCGCTCGAGCGCAACCGGTTCAGGAAGATTCGGCCAGTGCGCCTGCGCGGGCGCGCCTGTCCTTTAATGAGAAACGACTATTCCGCTGACCAGCAGCGCGGCAAACAGCGCGAAGACCGCGCGCCACGAGGCAGGGCGCGCTTCCACCCAGCGATACAGCAGCGCCGCCGCGGCCACCGACAGGCCGAAGGTCGCCACGAGGCCGACCGCATCGAACCACGCGCCGTGCGGCCCGGAATTAGCGACCGCCGCATTCGTGGCGAGCAGCACCGGGAAGTGGATCAGGAACAGCGAGTAAGACATGCGCCCCAGCCGCAGCAACGGCATGGCCACGGCAGGCCAACGGGGCGGCGACAGCCAGTTCCGGCGCTGCGCGACGGCCAGCAGCAGCGCCGTGACCAGCGCGGTCGCGATGCGGCTGCGCCAGTCGAGGGCAAGCGCGCCTGCTCCCACCAGCGCCATCAGCGCGACG
The DNA here is from genome assembly GCF_056395365.1 of Variovorax sp. 10L421. Lineage (NCBI taxonomy): Bacteria > Pseudomonadati > Pseudomonadota > Betaproteobacteria > Burkholderiales > Comamonadaceae > Variovorax > Variovorax sp. 10L421. Next base: position 4,064 of record NZ_JBFTJJ010000040.1, on the reverse strand, counting down.
GCGCTCTGCCAGGTGCTGGCGCGCGTGGCGCGGCCGATCCAGAACACCAGCATGCCCAGGCCGTAGGTTCCGAAGAAATAGAAGGCGGTGTCGTCCAGCCCCGCGTTGCGGTTGAAGAGCACGAGCGAAGCCACGGCCAGGCCGACCACCAGCGCCACGGGCATCCAGCGCATCTGCGCGCCCGGCGGCGGCGAACCGCTCGAGCGCTGCAGCAGCGTGGGCAGGCCCACCAGCGCCAGCGCCAATGCAAACAGCTGGAAGTCGATGGCCACGTACCAGACACCCGTCGACAGCGACTCGAAGCCCAGCAGGTCCTGCAGCAGCAATCCATGCGCGACCAACTGCCCGAAGGTCGGCGCCGCGGGCACCACCTCCTCGTCGAGCCATGGCCGCACCACCGCCGCGACCAGCACGCACACCGTGAGCGCAGCAAGGTATGGCATGACCAGCCGCCCATAGCGCTGCAGGATGCGCGTCACCGGCCGCTCCACGCGCAGCAGGCCGTCAGGCGCAAGGCTGGCGGCCGCCAGGAAGCCGGCGATCACAAGGAACACCTGCACCGCCAGCCGGCCCTCGTCAGCCAGCCAGGCGAAGAAATCGGGCGCGAGCGCATACGCGCCGGCCGGCATCGGGCCGTAGCGCGAAAGATGGTGTCCGACGATCACCGCACAGGCGATGCCCTTTGCCGCATCGAGCAGCGGCATGCGCCCCACGGATGACGACGGCGCGCCGGCAGCAGGCGCCGCGCCGTTCGCGGCGGAAGTCAAAGCGCGAGCCGTTGCCTTGCTTCCTGGTATTCGCGCTTGAGCTTTTCGATGAAGGCCGCGGCGCTCGCCACTTCGGTCACGGCGCCGATGCCCTGGCCCGAGCCCCAGATGTCTTTCCAGGCCTTGGCCTTGCTGCCTTCGCCGCCGCCGAAGTTCATGGTCTTGACGTCGCCTTCGGGCAGATTGGCCGGGTCCATGCCGGCCGCGACGATGCTGGGTGCGAGGTAGTTGCCGTGCACGCCCGTGAAGAGGCTGGAATAGACGATGTCGTCGGAAGTGCCGTCGACGATGGCCTGCTTGTAGTCCTCGCTGGCGCGCGCCTCTTCGGTCGCGATGAAGGCGGTGCCGATGTAGGCGAAGTCGGCGCCCATGGCCTGCGCCGCAAGCACCGCGCCGCCGGTGGCGATGGAGCCCGACAGTGCAATGGGGCCGTCGAACCACTGGCGGATTTCCTGCACCAGCGCGAACGGGCTCTTCGTGCCCGCGTGGCCGCCGGCGCCGGCCGCCACGGCGATGATGCCGTCGGCGCCCTTTTCGATCGCCTTCTGCGCGAACTTGTTGTTGATGATGTCGTGCAGCGTCACGCCGCCGTAGCTGTGCACCGCGTCGTTCACGTCGGTGCGCGCGCCCAGCGAGGTGATGACGATCGGCACCTTGTACTTCACGACCATTTCCATGTCGTGCTCGAGGCGGTCATTGCTCTTGTGCACGATCTGGTTGATGGCGAACGGCGCGGCTGGCTTGTCCGGATTGGCCTTGTTGTAGGCCGCGAGTTCCTCGGTGATCTCCGCGAGCCAGTCTTCCAGCTGCGCCGCGGGACGCGCGTTGAGCGCGGGCATCGAGCCGACCACGCCGGCCTTGCATTGCGCAATCACGAGCTTGGGGTTGCTGATGATGAACAGCGGCGAGCCGATGATCGGCAGCGGCAGGTTCGCGAGGACGGGGGGTAGCTTGGACATGTTGTCTCCGTAAATGGATGTCGGTTTTATAAGAGAGAGGAGCCCCTGCCGCCCGTCAGGTGGGCGACACGGGGCGGGGCTCAAAAAGCCTCGAGCGCGAGCGCCGTGACGCTTTCGGCGCCGTCGACGATGCTGTCGCGCATGCCCGGCACCTTGTTGAGGATGTGCTCGGCATAGAAGCGCGCGGTGGCGATCTTCGCCAGCATGAAGTCGGTATCGAAGCTGCGCGAGGCAAGGTCCTGCGCAATGATCAGCGAGCGCGCAAGCTGCCAGCCTGCCACGAGGTTGCCCGCGAGCATCAGGTAGGGCACGCTGCCTGCGAACACGGCGTTGGGCGAAGCCTTGGTCTGGCCCGCGACGAAATCGACGACTTCGACGAAGGCTTCGCGCGCAGCCTTCAGGCGCTTGAGCACGGCGGCTGCAGCGGCGCTGTCGCTCTTGGCGAGTTCGGCCTCGGTCTTCTCGATCTGCGCGGCAATCGCCTTCGCGGTCCGGCCGCCGTCGCGCGCGGTCTTGCGGCCCACGAGGTCGTTGGCCTGGATCGCGGTGGTGCCTTCGTAGATCGTGAGGATCTTCGCGTCGCGGTAGTACTGCGCCGCGCCCGTCTCCTCGATGAAGCCCATGCCGCCGTGCACCTGCACGCCCAGCGAAGCCACTTCGAGGCTCATCTCGGTGCTGTAGCCCTTCACGAGCGGCACCATGAATTCGTAGAAGGCCTGGTTCTGCTTGCGCGCATCGGCGTCGGGATGGTGATGCGCGGCGTCGTAGGCGGCGGCGGCCACGCTGGCCATCGCGCGGCAGCCTTCGGTGTAGGCGCGCATCGTCATCAGCATGCGCTTCACATCCGGATGGTGAATGATCGGCGCACTGGCGTTGATGGAACCGTCGACCGGGCGGCTCTGCACGCGGTCCTTGGCGTAGGCCACAGCGTGCTGGTAAGCGCGCTCGGCAATCGCGATGCCCTGCATGCCCACGGCGTAGCGGGCCGAGTTCATCATGATGAACATGTATTCGAGGCCGCGGTTCTCCTGGCCCACGAGGTAGCCGACGGCACCGCCATGGTCGCCGTACTGGAGCACGGCGGTGGGCGAGGCCTTGATGCCCATCTTGTGCTCGATGCTCACGCAGTGCACGTCGTTGCGCTCCCCGAGCGAGCCGTCCTTGTTCACGAGGAACTTGGGCACGACGAACAGGCTGATGCCCTTCACGCCCTCGGGCGCGCCGGTGACGCGCGCCAGCACCAGGTGCACGATGTTCTCGGCCATGTCGTGCTCACCGTAGGTGATGAAGATCTTGGTGCCGAACACCTTGTAGGTGCCGTCGGGCTGCGGCTCGGCGCGGCTGCGCACCATGGCCAGGTCGCTGCCGGCCTGCGGCTCGGTGAGGTTCATCGTGCCGGTCCACTGGCCGCTCACGAGCTTTTCGAGGTACACCGCCTTCAGTTCGTCGGAGCCGGCCGTGAGCAGCGCCTCGATGGCGCCGTCGCTCAGCAGCGGGCACAGCGCGAAGCTCATGTTGGCCGAGTTGAGCATCTCGCCGCAGGCCGCGCCGATGGTCTTGGGCAGGCCCTGGCCGCCGAAGTCCGCCGGATGCTGAAGGCCCTGCCAGCCACCCGACACGTACTGCGCAAAGGCCTCCTTGAAGCCCGGCGTGGTGGTGACGGCGCCGTCCTTGAACGACGAGGGATTGCGGTCGCCCGCCACGTTCAGGGGCGCGACCACATCCTGGTTGAAGCGCGCGCATTCCTCCAGCACGGCCTGCGCGGTTTCGAGGCCGGCGTCTTCGAAGCCCGGCAGCTTCGCGATCTCGCCGATGTTGGCCAGGTGCTCGATGTCGAACAGCATGTCCTTGAGGGGGGCGGTGTAGCTCATGTCTTGTCTCCAGATACAGCGGATACGAAAAGGGCATCGCGAACGATGCCCTCTGGCTCATTGCGCCGGTGCGGTCAGAGCGCCTTCACCAGTTCCGGCACCGCCGTGAACAGGTCGGCCACGAGCCCGTAGTCGGCCACCGAGAAGATCGGCGCTTCCTCGTCCTTGTTGATCGCCACGATCACCTTGGAATCCTTCATGCCGGCCAGGTGCTGGATCGCACCCGAGATGCCGCAGGCGATGTACAGCTGCGGGGCGACGATCTTGCCCGTCTGGCCCACTTGCCAGTCGTTCGGGGCGTAGCCCGCATCCACGGCTGCGCGGCTGGCGCCCAGGCCCGCGTTGAGCTTGTCGGCCAGCGGCGCCATCACCTCGGTGAACTTCTCGGCGCTGCCCAGCGCCCGGCCACCCGAGACGATGATCTTGGCGGCCGTCAGCTCGGGGCGTTCGCTCTTCGTGACTTCCCG
>NZ_JBFTJJ010000039.1:0-31306 GCF_056395365.1 Variovorax sp. 10L421 | reverse complement strand
CAGAGGCTGGCCAGGATCAGCCCGATGTTCCTGAAGTTGAACTCCAGCGGCACGCCCTCCACGAGGAACGACCGGACCACGGTCGCCACGCCGATCACCAGCAGCATGCCGCTGATCATGGCGGGGAACAGGCCAGGCCCGGCGCGGCTTAAGTCTCCGATGGGGTAGCGAAGCGCGGTCAGGCCGAAGGCCAGCGCGATTGCCATGAGGAAGAGTCCCCTGACAAGGTTTCTATTTTTCATACGCTCACGATGTAGTGGGATTGAATGCGCCCGGCTCCGCTCGAACCGGCCCGGGCCTGTCTCCATCCGGATGTGATTCCGGACGCCCCCGATGCTCTTCGGGCCTGGCTGATCGGAATCTGACGCGTGCGTGAGGGGAACTACGTATGAAGGGGCGCGGAGCAACGGTGGCGCGCGCGACGTTGCCGTCAGGATGGCCGGGGCAGGCACCGCGAGAGCGGCGCGAGTGCAATCCCGCCGCTCGCCGCAAGCACCAGCCCGCGCAGCACGGCGTACTCGCGCAACCGGGCGCCGCCGTGCGGGTCGCCGGGCAGGATGCCGGCGGACGGGTGGCACATGAGCACGTCGCCGGTGCGGCAGGCCGCCAACCATTCGGACAGGCGCTGTTCGTGGCGCTGCATGTCGCCCGAGAAATCGTAGACGCCGAGCAGGCGGCTGCTCATGGGAATGCCGCGTTGCGCGGCCAGCGCGGCCAACTGCGCGCCGCCCAGTGCGTGGATGACCCGGGCCTTCAACCGGTCGGGGCCATGCTGCGCGCCCGGCGCCGTGTTGCGGATCCAGGGCGGCGACGCCGCATAGCGCCGCGCGATCTCCTCCACCAGCAGTTCGCGCACCACCGGGAACTGGTGCACGTGCCGGTGCCCGTCGACGAAGGCGGGCGCGCGGCCCATGGCGTCCTCGAAGCGCGTCAGCTGTTCGCGGATGTCGGCCTGCAGCCCCGGCGCGAACACCGTGCGTGTGTACGTCCGGGCGAGCAGCCCAAGCAGGCCGGGCTCGGGGCCGCCGGCGAGCGCGGGCCGCGTGAGGTCGAGGTGCAGGCCGACGTCGAGCCGTGCCGGGTCGATGAGCTTCAGCACCTTCGCGCCTTCCTCCCAGGCGTCGCGATGCACCATGCCGCTGGTGGCGGTGATCTTTCCCTGTTCGGCCAGGTCGAACACGGCGGAGTTGATGCCCGCGCTCATGCCGAAATCGTCGGCGCAGATGCAGAGGCGGCGCGTCGCCTCAGTCATCGCCGTTCGTTCCGGAAGCCGGGGCGGGCGCAACGTCCAGGCAGTGCGGATCGCGCGTGGCGCTGCCCGCGAAGCGCCAGGCTGCGGCGCTCTCGTTCACCGCCACCAGCTGCGCGCGAAAGAGCCACGGGTTGGCGAGCTGTGCCGTGTTCGAGCCGACGAGCCAGGTGACGCGCGGCGCGCACAGCGTGGCCGCGAGCTGCGTGCGGTCGAGCAGCGTGGCTGCGGCGCGCGCGGGCTCGAAGCGGCCGGCGTCCGAGATCTCCTTGCGCCAGTTGTCGCGGGTGTCCCGGGCCGCGGCCTGCCAGTCGTCCGAAATCAGCACGGGCTCGCGCAGGTTCCAGTAGAAGGGAATCTCGTAGTAGTAGCTGTCGAGCATCAGCACCTGGTCGCCGGGCGCCACCGCCTGCCCGGCGGGCAGCCGCAGCCGCGCGCCCGGCGGTGACGCCAGGACCGTGACGGCGCCCACGCAGGCAATGCACACGGCGGCGGCGGCCAGCGTCATCGTGCGCACCTTCGGCAGCAGCGTTTCCGGCACACGGCCCGCGAGCACGCGCTGCGCGATCAGGAAGGCCAGCGGCGGCAGCGCCGGCAGCACGTAGCCGACGAGCTTGGAGCGCGGCAGCGAGAAGAACACCACGATGACCGCGAGCCAGATCCACATCAGCCAGTCGACATCCGAGCGCCCGGGCCGTGCGGCGTCGTCTTTGCCCCGCGGCACGAACACCCATGCGAACCACGGCAGCGTGAGCCCCGCCAGTACCGGCAGGTAGAACCAGAAGCCGTGCTCGTTGTTGAAGCCCGAGGACGCAAAGCGCCGGAAGTGCTGCGTGACGACGAAGTAGTCGAAGAACTCCGGGTACTTCAGCTGCATTGCGACGAACCACGGGCCGGCCACGGCCAGCAGCACCGCCCAGCCGGGCAGCCACAGCGCGAGCCGCAGCGCCGCGAACCTGCGCGTCGCCGCGCACCAGATCGCGATCACCGCCACGGGCAGCACGAGGCCGATCAGCCCCTTGGCCAGCAGCCCGGCTGCCGCGAACAGGTAGGCGCCCGCGAGCAGCGCCCGCCAGGGTTCCTCGCGCTCCTTCGCCAATGCGGCGCCGGCCGCCAGCAGGATCGTGGCCGAGATGCAGCCGGCCACCAGCATGTCGAGGTTCGCGAACTGGGCGCCCAGGAAGAAGAAGGGCGTGGTCACCAGCACCACGGTCGACAGCAGCGCCAGCCGCACCGTCGACCACCGGCGCAGGAACAGGAACAGCGCCGCCGCCGCGGTGCCCGCGCCCAGCACGGAGGGCAGCCGCGCCGCCCATTCCACCGGCCCCGTCACCGCCATCGCGGCCGCGCCGATCCAGTAGAACAGCGGCGGCTTGTGGAAGAAGGGCAGGCCGTCGAGCCGCGGCACCAGCCAGTCGCCGGAGCGCAGCATCGCGAGCGCGACGCCGCCGTAGCGGCCCTCGTCGGGCGCCATCAGCGGGCGCAACCAGGCCGTGGCCAGCAGCCATGCGAAGAGGGCGGCAATGAGCCACAGTGGCTGCGGCGCAGTCCACCATGCAGGGGCAGGTCGCTTCATGGTTTTTCGGCCTCGAGCCCCGTGCCGCTCTCGCGGCGCACCACGTACAGCGGGCGGCCCTTGACCTCCTCGTAGATGCGCGCGATGTACTCGCCTACGATGCCGGTGGAAATCATCTGGATGCCGATGAAGAACATCAGGCTCACGACGATGGTGGTCCAGCCCGAGACCGCGTTGCCGAACATCAGGTAATCGATCGCCACGAAGGTGCCATAGGCAAAGGCCGGCAGCGCCAGCAGCAGCCCCGCCACGCTGACGATGCGCAGCGGCCAGGTGGTGAAGGCCGTCAGCCCGTCGATGGCCAGGCGTACCAGCCGCCGGGCGTTGAAGGAGCTGCTGCCCGCCGCGCGCGGCGCGGGCGTGTAGGGCAGCGCCACGGCGCGAAAGCCCACCCAGGCGTACAGGCCCTTCATGAAGCGGCTGCGTTCCGGCAGGTTCATGAGCGCGTCGACCACCTTGCGGTCCATCAGGCGGAAGTCGCCCGCGTCTCGGGGCACGTCGAAGCGGTCCGAGGAATTGACGAGGCTGTAGAAGAGCTTGCTGCCGATCTGCTTGAAGCGGCTTTCGTCGCTGCGTTGCTCGCGCACCGCGTACACCACTTCCGCGCCGGCCACCCATTGCGCGACCATCGTGTGGATGAGCTCGGGCGAGTGCTGCAGGTCGCCGTCGAGCAGCACCACCGCGTCGCCGGCGGCCGTGGCGAGGCCTGCGGTGAGCGCGGCCTCCTTGCCGAAATTGCGCGACAGCGAGATGCAGCGAAAGCCGGAGAGCTCGCACCACGCTTCAGCCACGGCGGCGGTGTCGTCGGTGCTGCCGTCGTCCACCACGATGATCTCCCAGCGCATGTGCGTGGCCCAGAGGATGTCTTCGAGCAGCGGCAGCAGGTGGCGCAGGTTGGCCGCTTCGTTGAAGCACGGGATCACGCAGGAAATGCTGCGCGCGCCGGCCTCTGTTGCGAGCGGCGTGGCCGTGTGCGGCGCGGGAGCCTCGGCCTGGGGGAGATCGGCCGGTGCGCGTGAATGCCTGGCGGTGTGGGTCGAGGAGATCATGGATGCCTCCAGAAAGAAGCGGCCGTCGTCTTGTCGTCGCGCGTGCGGCCGGCGTGCGACGCCTGAAAAGAGAGGAAATGGCGCACGAACCATTGCGCGGCGGCGAGCACTCCCACGATCGCGCACGCGAGCAGCAGGCCTGCGGCGATGTCGAGCGGGAAATGAACGCCCACGTACACGCGCGCCCACCCGGTGAGGGCCGCCAGCGCCAGCAGCGGTGCCCCAAGCCTGCGCAGGCTGGGACGCAGCAGGAAGGCCAGCGCCACCAGGAACATCACCGTTGCGTGCGTGCTGGGCAGAGACCCGCGGCTCGCATGCTCGATGTACGACGGCGCCACCCCCAGCACGAAGGGACGCGGCATGTTGAGCGACAGCGAGATCGCGTGCGAGGCCATGGAGGCGAGGCCCGCGAGCGCCGCGACGATGCACAGGTAGGCCCGTTCGGCGCGATGCCGCCACAGCGCCACGGCGACCACACCGGCACTCAGCCAGCTGCCCCAGAGCGCGAGGGCCGAGGCCACGGACAGCACCCACGGCGTCGGCTGGCTGCCGGCTGCGAGCCATTGGAAGAGCGTGAGGTTGAGCGCGTTCATGGCGCCACCTTCGATGGATGGGAGAAAAAAATGGGCGTGCCGCAGCAGCCGATGGGGGGTGCGCAACAGCGAGAACCGGACATGGTCAAACCTTTCGACGGGACGAGAGAGCCCGCTGCGCGACGCAGCGGACGGTCCGACGCGCGAGGCGTCGTGTCTCAGATTCCGGTAGGCGGTGCGGCAGTGGGCGGCAGGCGCCGCCAGGGTTGCGCGGAGGGTGGCGCACCGCCGTGCGGCGGCACGTATTCGATCGCTTTGCGCACGATGGGCACTGCCAGCCGCGCGACTGCAATGGCAAGCGGCAGCAGCGCCAGCACCATCGCCATCAGCGTGCCCAGCGCGGAGCCGAAGGCGTCGGGGTGGTCGATGCTTGCCGGCGCCTGGGCGAACACGGTGGTCTCGCGGTCGGACGGATGGTCCGCGCGGTCGTCGGCTTCGAACTGGGTGGTGTCGCTGGCGCTGCGCACCCGCAGCATCGGCTCGTCTTCCAGGCCGTCGCAGCGGAAATGGACCGCGATGAAGGGCTGCAGGAAGATCAGCAGAACGCCTGCGACGCACCACGCCCTGTGGTGCGTTTCGGCGAAACGGCGGATGCGTGCGAACAGCATGCGCGAATGCTAGGCCGCTCTTGTGAACGGAACCTGAGCACGCGGGTCAGCATCCCGCAAGGTAGTGCATGACGCGCGTGTGAACGGACCCTAGAGCACGAACGGAATGAAGCGCCGCGTACCGCGCATGTAAGCGCGGTAGGCGTCGCCGAAATGCGCGATGCATTCCTTCTCGTCGCGCAGGGCAGTCAGGAACAGCAGCACCGTGGCCGCGAGCACCAGTGCCAGCGTGAGCCAGGTGAACTGCTTGAGGAAGGCGCCCCAGGCCAGCAGCATCAGTGCCGTGTACATCGGATGTCGTATGTACCGGAAGGCGCCGGTGGTGACGATGGACGAGGTTTTTTCGAAACCGTACAGCGCGGGGTCGTCGCTGCGCGCCTCGGTCGGCTTGCCCTGCGCCTTCAGCAGCCGCACCGCGTGGATCGGCAACCAGATCGACAGCACGAAGAAGAGCGAAGAGACGATCTGCCTCGCCGAAAACGGATCGTCATGCCACACGGGCAGGTTCACCACGACCAGCACCAGCATGCATTCCCACGCGAAGAAGCGGTAGAAGCCGTGCGAGCCGGGCCGGCTCAGCGGGCCGCGCGACACGTACAGCAGCGCCGCGGTGCCGGCGACGAGAAGGAAGAGCTGGAGCCAGAAGAGCATGGCGGGCGAATTTACACGGCCTTGGGCGCTTTCCGGTGAATCAGGAGGCCGCCGCTTCGGGTTTCTTGGAAACCAGCGTCAGGATGTCGTAGCTGGCGACCAGCTCGCCGTCCTGGTTCGTCACCTCCACGTCCCATGCGACCACGCCCTGGCCCTGGCCGCTCGCGTCTTTCCTGTTGCGGTCGATCTTGCGCTTGCAGGTCAGGCGCGCCTGGATGGTGTCGCCGATGCCCACGGGCTTGGTGAAGCGCAGCGTGTCCAGGCCGTAGTTGGCGAGCACCGGGCCCGGCGACGGCGACACGAACAGGCCTGCCGCGGCCGACAGCACGAAGTAGCCGTGCGCGATGCGCTTGCCGAAGGGCGATTCCTTGGCCGCCACCTCGTCGAAGTGCATGTAGAAGTAGTCGCCCGAGATGCCGCCGAAGGCGACGATGTCGGCCTCGCCCACGGTGCGGCGGTGGGTGAGCAGCGAGTCGCCGATGCGCAGGTCCTCGAAGTAGCGGCGGAAGGGGTGCACCTCGCTCTCGCGCACGGCCGCGCCGCGCACGTGTTCGCCGGTGATGGCGGCGAGCATGGTGGGCGAGCCTTGCACCGCGGCGCGCTGCAGGTAGTGCTTCACCGCGCGCAGGCCGCCGAGCTCTTCGCCGCCGCCCGCGCGGCCCGGGCCGCCGTGCTTGAGCTGTGGCAGCGGCGAGCCGTGGCCGGTCGATTCGGCGGCGGCCTCGCGGTCGAGCACGAGCAGGCGGCCATGCCACGCGGCAGCCACCGGAATGGCCTTGGCCGCGATGGCGGGGTCGCGCGTGACCAGCGTGCCGACGAGGCTGCCGCGGCCGCGCGCAGCCAGCGCCAGTGCTTCGTCGATGCCCTCGTAGGGCATCAGCGTGCTGACGGGGCCGAAGGCCTCCACATCGTGTGCAGCGTCGTGCTCGAGCGGCTTGCGGCTCAGCAGCAGCGTAGGCGCGAAAAACGCGCCATCGGCCACGCCCTCGCCAATCGGCGAGAAGCCGTCGCGCTCGCCGTAGACCAGCTCGGCGCCTTGCAGCAGCGTGGCGACACGCGCGGCCACGTCGGCCTGCTGGTCGCGCGAGGCGAGCGCGCCCATGCGCACCTCTTCGCGCGACGGATCGCCGACCACCGTCTTCGCGAGCCGCGCGCGCAGCCGCTCGGCCACCGCATCGAGGTGCCGGCGCGGCACGATCGCGCGGCGGATGGCCGTGCACTTCTGGCCGGCCTTGGTCGTCATCTCGCGCGCCACTTCCTTCACGAAGAGATCGAACTCCTCGTCGTCCGGCGTCACGTCGGGCGCGAGGATCGCGCAGTTGAGCGAGTCGGCCTCGGCATTGAACGGGATCGACTGGCGCACGATGTTCGGGTGCACGCGCAGCTTGGCGGCGGTGTCGGCCGAACCGGTGAAGGTGACCACGTCGGGCCCTTCGAGCCGGTCGAGCAGGTCGCCCGTGCCGCCGATGACGAGCTGCAGCGCGCCCGCCGGCAGGATGCCCGACTGCACGATGAGCCGCACCAGCGCCTCGGTGAGGTAGCTGGTGGCCGTGGCCGGCTTGCCGATGCAGGGCATGCCCGCGAGGAAGCTGGGCGCGAACTTCTCGAGCAGGCCCCACACCGGGAAATTGAACGCATCGATATGCACCGCCACGCCGCCGCGCGGCACCAGGATGTGCGTGCCCGCGAAGCCGCCCTTCTTGCCGAGCGGGAAGGCCGGGCCCTCGTGCACGAGGTTGCCGGAGGGCAGCTCGTTGGTGCCGATGCCGGCATAGGCGCTCAGCGTGCCGGCGCCGCCTTCGATGTCGATCCAGCTGTCGGCGCGCGTGGCGCCCGTGTGGGCCGAGATGGCGTAGAGCGTTTCCTTGTTCGCGGCGATGTACTTGGCCAGCGCCTTCAGGCGCTCGGCGCGCTGCTGGAAGTCGAGCGCCATCAGCGCGGGAATGCCGGTGCGGCGCGCGTATTGCAGCGCTTCGGCGAAGTCGATGGCCTCGGCGTGCGTGGCTGCCACGGGCTGGCCGTTGACGGCGCTGCGCAGTTGCTGGGCGGCCTGCTGGCCGATCCAGCGGCCGGCGATGTAGCTTTGGAGGGTGGTGGTCATGAAGGGTGTCCTTGTATGGCTCCTTCCCCCTTTGGGGGAAGGCTGGGATGGGGGCAGCGCCCAACGAGCGTTGCTCTTCGTTCGAGGCCGTCGTGCCCCCACCCCAACCCWCCCCCSGAAGGGGAGTGAGCAAGAAAGGGAGGCACGTCGGTCATTCCTTCTTTCCTATACCGAGGTACGTGTCGATGATCCGCTGGTCGTGCAGCAGGTCGCGCGCCTTGCCTTCGAGCGCCACGGCGCCCATCTCCAGCACGTAGGCGCGGTCGGCCACCTGCAGCGCGGCGCGTGCGTTCTGCTCCACGAGCAGCACCGACACGCCATGGCTGCGCAGCTGCGACACCACGCGCAGCACCTCGCGCACCACCAGCGGGGCGAGGCCCAGCGAGGGTTCGTCGAGCATCAGCAAACGCGGCCGCGCCATCAGCGCGCGGCCAATGGCCAGCATCTGGCGTTCGCCGCCCGAAAGCGTGGAAGCCAGCTGTGGGCGGCGCTCGCGCAGGCGCGGGAAGATCCCGAAGATCTCGTCCATGCGCGCGCGCTGGTCGCGCTTGCCTTTGCGCCACTGGTAGAAGCCGCCGAGCAGCAGGTTGTCTTCCACCGACATCTCGCCGAACAGCTCGCGCCGCTCGGGCACCAGTGCGACGCCGCGCGCCACCATGGTCTCGACGCTGGGGCGCGCGACGCGCCCGCCGTCCAGCATCAGCTGGCCGGTGGAAGGCAGCAGGCCCATGGCGGCGCACAGCAGCGTGGTTTTGCCGGCGCCATTGGGGCCGATCACGGTGACGATCTCGCCCTCGTTCACCTGCAGGCGCACGCTGTGCACCGCTTCCACGGTGCGGTAGGCGACGCAGAAGCCGTCGAGTTGAAGCAAAGGATGGCTCATCGGGCGTCTTCCAGCAGTTCGTCGTCCGCGCCGCCGAGGTAGGCTTCAAGCACGCGCGGGTTGGCCTGCACTTCGGCCGGCGTGCCGGTGGCGATGACGGTGCCGAATTCGAGCACCGTGATGCGGTCGGCGAGGTTCATTACGAACTCCATGTCGTGCTCCACCACGAGGATGCCGAGGCCCTCGGCGCGCAACTGGCTCAGCAGCACCGAGAGCGCGCGCTTTTCAAGATGGCGCAGGCCGGCCGCCGGTTCGTCGAGCAGCAGCACCGAGGGCTGGCCGGCGAGCGCGCGGGCGATTTCGACCACGCGCTGCTGGCCGAGCGAGAGCGATGCCGCGGGCGTGTTGGCATGCGCGCCGAGGCCGCAGCGTTCGATCTGCCTGCGGGCCTCGGCCATCAGCGCGGCTTCTTCGGCACGGTCCAGCCGCAGCATCGCGGCGAGCCAGCCACGCTTCGCACGCAGGTGCGCGCCGAGCGCGACGTTCTCAGCCACGCTGCGCTGTCCGAGCAGGCGCACGTGCTGGAAGGTGCGGCCCAGGCCCAGCGCGGCGAAGGCGCGCGAAGGCTTGGCCGCCATCGGCTGGCCGGCGAGCTTCACCTCGCCCGAGGTCGGGTCGTCCACGCCCGAGATCATGTTGAAGAAGGTGCTCTTGCCGGCGCCGTTCGGGCCGATCAGCGCATGGATCTCGCCGGCCTTCAGTGTCATCGAAATCGCGTTGTTGGCCACGAGCCCGCCGAATCGCTTGCTCACGTCGCTGGCTTGCAGCAGCAGTTCGCCACTCGCGGGCAGCGTGCGCTGCGCGAGCTGCACGGTCGGCGCCTTCGATGCGAGAGCCGGCGCCTTGCGCGCCGCATCGTTGCGCACCCAGCGGCGCGTGATGCGCGCCAGCGTGGGCCACAGGCCGTCGGAAAAACGCTGCAGCACGAAGAGCATCAGCAGCCCGAACACGATCACCTCGAAGTTGCCGCTGCTGCCGAGCAGCGAGGGCAGCACGTCCTGCAGCTTTTCCTTCAGCAGCGTGATCAGCGCCGCACCCAGCACCGCACCCCACAGGTGGCCCGCGCCGCCGACCACCGCCATGAACAGCAGCTCGATGCCGATGTTCAGGTTGAAGGGCGTTGGGTTCACGAATCGCTGCAGGTGCGCATAGAGCCAGCCCGACACCGCCGCGAGCAGCGCGGCCAGCACGAACAGCTTGATGCGGTGGCGCGCCGTGTCGACGCCCATCGACTCGGCCATCAGCCGCCCGCCCTTGAGTGCGCGGATGGCGCGGCCTTCGCGGGAATCGAGCAGGTTGTGCAGCGCCCAGAGCGCCAGCAGCAGCACCGCCCAGATCACGACGCCGAGCGCGCGCGGCGTGGCCAGCGATAGCCCCGCCACCACCAGCGGCGGCACGCCCGTGATGCCGGTCTGCCCGCCGAGGAAGTCCATGTTGCCCAGCAGGTAGTACAGGCTCAGGCCCCAGGCGATGGTGCACAGCGGCAGGTAGTGGCCCGACAGCTTGAGCGTGACCGCGCCGAGCATCCAGGCCAGCGCGAAGGTGAACGCCAGGCCCAGCAGCAGGCCGGCCCACGGCAGCAGCGCAGGGCCGACCGCGCCACCCAGCCAGGCGGCAGCAGTGGGCGACGTGCAGATCCATGCGGTGGCGTAGGCGCCCATGCCGACGAACGCGGCCTGCCCGAAAGAGGTCATGCCACCCACGCCGGTGAGCATGACCAGCCCGGCCGCGACCAGCGCATACAGGCCGATGTTGCTGAGCACCGAGACCGTGAATTCGGGCAGGAAGCCCCAGGCCAGCGCCAGCAGCACCACGCACGCCAGCGTGAGCTGGCGCGGCGTGACCAGCGGCTTGCCTTCGGGCGGGGTGTTCAGTGTCGCGGGATTCGAAGACGCGCTCATTCTTCGTCCTCCACGTGGCGGCTGTGGAGCGAACGCCACCACAGCACTGGAATGATCAGCGTGAAGACCAGCACCTCCTTGAACGGGCTGGCCCAGAACGAGGCGAATGCTTCGAGCTGTCCCACCAGCAGCGCGCCGGCCAGCGCCAGCGGATAGCTCGCGAGCCCGCCGACGATGGCGGCGACGAAGCCCTTCAGGCCGATGAGAAAGCCGGTGTCGTAATACACCGTGGTGATCGGTGCGATCAGCAGCCCCGAGACGGCGCCGATGAGCGCTGCGAGCGCGAAGCTCAGGTCGCCCGAGAGCTCGGTCGGAATGCCCGACAGCCGCGCGCCCACCCGGTTGATGGCGGTGGCACGCAGCGCCTTGCCGACCATCGAGCGGCCGAAGAACAGGAACATGGCAATCACCAGCAGCAGCGTGACGCCGACCACCACCAGCGACTGTCCGCCGACTGGAATGCCGCCGATGTCGAGGCGCGCTTCGGAGAACGCCGCGGTGCGCGAGCCTTCGGCGCCGAAGAACAGCAGGCCCAGCCCGACCAGCACGCCGTGCAGCGCGACCGAGACGATCAGCAGCATCAGCACGTTGGCGTCCGCCAGCGGCCGGTAGGCCAGGCGGTAGAGCAGGGGGCCGAGCGGCATGATGAGAAGCAGCGTGGTGAGCGTCTGGCCCGTCATCGACGTGGGTTTGAGCAGCAGCACCAGCGCGGTGGCCGCCGCCGGCAACACCACGCACCATGCGAGCGCGGAGGCCCAGTCGACCACTGCGCCGCGCTTCCAGCGCCAGATTTCCACCAGCAGCACCGCGACTGCCAGCACCAGCAGCAGCCACAGCGTGGCCGGCACACGGCCAGCCTGCAGCATCGCCATAGAGAGCGCCCCGAAGGCGACGAACTCACCTTGGGGAATGAAGATGACGCGCGTGACTGAAAACACCAGCACCAGTGCGAGCGCCATCAAACCGTAGACGGCACCGTTGACGATGCCGTCCTGCCCCAAGAGCAGGGCGATCTGCAAATCCATAAAAGAAACCTTCGGGCTTGGCCCGTGTATCGAATCAGGGTCAGGCACAAGCGCCGTCAGTTGCGCTGCCTTGTGTTGCTCCATCCCCCTTTGGGGGAGGGAGCGAAGACATCAGGGCTGGTATTTCCAGGCGCCGTTCTCGATCTTCACCATCACGCGGGCGCGTTGGTCGAGACCCAGGTGGTCCTTCTCGGTCATGCTGAACACGCCGTGCGCGCCCGACACTTCCTTGACCTGCTCCAGCGCATCGCGCAGCGCGGCGCGGAATTCCGGCGTGCCGGGCTGCGCCTTCTTCAGTGCGACGGGCACGGCCGAGGTCATCAGCAGGCCGGCGTCCCAGGCGTGTGCACCGAAGGTCGACACGGTGCCCTTGCCGTAGGCGGCTTCGTAGGCGCCGACGTAAGCCAGTGCAGATTTCTTCACCGGGTTGCTGGCGGGCAGCTGCTCGGCCACCAGCACGGGGCCGGCGGGCAGGAAGGTGCCTTCCACGTCCTTGCCGCCCACGCGCAGGAAGTCGGCGTTCGCCACGCCGTGCGTCTGGTACATCTTGCCGGCGTAGCCGCGTTCCTTGAGCGTCTTCTGCGGCAGCGCGGCCGGTGTGCCCGAGCCCGCGACCAGCACCGCGTCGGCCTTGCTGGCCATGATCTTCAGCGCCTGGCCCGTCACCGAGGTGTCGGTGCGGGAGTAGCGCTCGTTGGCCACGATAGTGATCTTCTTCAGCGCAGCGGCCTTGGCGAATTCTTCCGACCAGCCTTCGCCGTATGCGTCGGAGAAGCCGATGAAGGCCACGGTCTTCACGCCGTTGGCGGCCATGTGCTCGGCGATGGCGAGCGACATCATGATGTCGTTCTGCGGCGTCTTGAACACCCACTTCTTCTTGGCGTCCATCGGTTCGATGATGCGGGCCGAAGCGGCGATGGAAATCATCGGCACCTTGGCTTCGCTCACCACGTCGATCATGGCCAGCGAGTTGGGCGTGGTGGTGGAGCCCAGCACGACGTCGACCTTGTTCTCTGCGATGAGCTTGCGCGTGTTGGCCACGGCCGCGGTGGTGTCCGAAGCGTCGTCGAGCACGATGTAGTTGATCTTCTGGCCGCCGATGGTCTTGGGCATCAGCGCGATGGTGTTCTTCTCCGGAATGCCGAGCGAGGCGGCCGGGCCGGTGGCCGAGAGCGTCACGCCGACATTGACGTCGGCCCACGCCGCGGCGGCGGTGGCGCACAGCGCGGCGATCAGCAGGGGCTTGAAGAAGAGTTTCATTGGTCTTGTCTCCGGTTGAAAAATATTTGAAGTTCTAGCGCTCGTCGAATGAGAGCGTGACGCGTTCGGTCAGGGGGTGTGCCTGGCAGGTCAGCACGAAACCTGCTGCCACTTCATTCTTGTCGAGCGCAAAGTTTCTTTCCATGCGGACTTCCCCGTCCACGCATTTGGCGCGGCAGGTGCCGCACACGCCGGAGGTGCACGAGAACGGGACTTCGAGCCCCGCGGCCGAAGCCGCATCGAGGATGCTGGGCTGGCCTTCGGTGTAGGTAATCTCGCGCTGCAGCCCGTCGCGCACGATGACGATGCGCGCCTGCCTGGCGTCGCCGGGCTGCGCCTCGTGCACCACCGCGCCGACCTGCGTGGCCGAAGGCAGCGCCACGCCGAAGCGTTCGATGTGGATGCGTTCCTCGGGCACGCCGGCGGCCAGCAGCGCGGCCTCGGCTTCGTCGTTCATCTGGAACGGGCCGCAGACATAGACATGGTCGATCGTCTTCGCAGGCACCACCGACGCCAGGAACTCGCCGATCTTCTCGCGGTTCATCACGCCGAAGCCCAGCGGCGAATCGGTGTGCTCGTCGGAGAACACGTGCTGCAGCACAAGCCGCGTCATGTAGCGGTTCTTCAGGTCCTCGATTTCTTCCTTGAACATCGTGGACTGCAGCTGGCGGTTGCCGTAGATCAGCGTGAAGCGGCTTCGCGGCTCGCGCGCCAGCACCGTCTTCATGATCGACAGGATCGGCGTGATGCCGCTGCCGCCCGCGATGCCGACGTGATGGCGTGCCGAAGCCGGCTCGATGGGCACGAAGAAGCGGCCCTGCGGCGCCATCACCTGCAGGGTGTCGCCCGGCTGCAGATGGGCGTTGATCCAGTTGGAGAACACGCCGCCGCGCACCTTGCGCACGCCGACGCGCAGCTCGCCATCGTCGAGGCCGGCGCAGATCGAATAGGAGCGGCGCAGGTCCTGGCCGTCGATGTCGTGGCGCAGCGTGAGGTACTGGCCCTGCGTGAAGCCGAAGACCTGCTGCAGGTCGATGGGCACTTCGAACGAGACGACGACGGCCTCGGCCGTGTCGGGCTCGATGGCCTTCACGCGCAGGGGATGGAAGAGGGTGCTCATCGCGGGGGAGTCTCAGAAGGGTTTGAAGTGTTCGAAAGGCTCCTTGCACGCCATGCAGCGGTACAGGGCCTTGCAGGCGGTGGAGCCGAATGCGGAAAGCCGCTCGGTGCGCTCGCTCGCGCAGCGCGGGCAGGCGATGCGCTCGCCGGCGATGCGGCCGAAGAGCTTGATGGGCATGGCGGTGCTGGCGGCCTGCTCGGCGTTCAGGTGCGCGGGCGGCGCGATGCCGTAGGCCTTGAGCTTGGCGCGACCCTCGTCGCTGATCCAGTCGCTGGTCCAGGCGGGTGCACGGCGCAGGGTTGCGCGCGCGCGGCCCAGGCCGGCCTGCTCGATGGCGGCCAGCACGTCGTGCTCGATGGCCTCGGTGGCGGGGCAGCCGGAGTAGGTCGGCGTGAGCACGATCTCCAACCCGTCGTCATGCTCGATCACGTCGCGCACGATGCCGAGGTCGCACACCGACACGGCCGGCACCTCGGGGTCGGGCACCGTGTGCAGCACGGCCCATGCCGCGTCGACGCGCGAGGCGAGGGCGTTCACCACACCCCCCCGGGAAAGCTGCGTTGCAGGTGCTGCATCTCCGCGAGGATGTAGCCCATGTGCTCGCTGTGCACGCCGTGCTTGCCGGTGCTGCGGAAGGCGGCTTCCTTCGGCATGGCGAGGCCGGCGGCGTCGAGCACCTGTTGCATTTCGGCGAGCCAGGGGTCGCGCAGTTCGCTCCACGCCGGACCGAGGCCGCTGGCGCCGGCTTCGGCATCGACCGCGTCGCTGAAGAAGAGCTCGGGCATGTAGAGCCATAGCTGCTCGAGCGCCTTTTCAGTGCGGCGGCGCGATTCGTCGGTGCCGTCGCCCAGCCGCACCACCCAGTCGCCCGAATGCTGCTGGTGGTAGCGCGCTTCCTTCACGGCCTTGCCGGCGATGGCAGCCACTTCGGGGTCGTTCGATGCGGCCAGGCGCTGCCACAGCAGCTTGAGCAGTGTCGACACCATGGTGTTGCGCACCACGGCGAAGGCGAAGTCGCCGCGCGGCAGTTCGGCGATGGTGAGGTTGAAGTAGTCGCGCTCGTCGCGCAGGTAGGCGAGTTGGTCTTCGTCGTGCTCGCGGCCTTCGATGCGGCCTGCGTGTGTCAGCAGCGCGCGCGCCTGGCCGACGAGGTCGAGCGCAATGTTGGCCATCGCGATGTCTTCCTCCAGCACGGGCGCGTGGCCGCACCATTCGCCCAGGCGCTGCGCGAGCACGAGGCAGGTGTCGCCGATGCGCAGCAGGTATTGCACGGCGGGCGTGCGGTTCAGTTCGATCGATGCTTGCATGGTCCTGGCCTTGCTCACATGTGGTCGACCGACTTGGGCAGCGCGTAGAAGGTCGGGTGGCGATACACCTTGTCTTCCGCCGGGTCGAAGAACATGTCCTTGTCGCCCGGGTCGCTCGCCACGATCTGGTCGGAGCGCACCACCCAGATGCTGCTGCCTTCCTGGCGGCGCGTGTACACGTCGCGCGCCATCTGGATCGCCATCTTCGGATCGGCCGCGTGCAGGCTGCCGCAGTGCTTGTGATCGAGCCCGGCCTTGCTGCGCACGAACACTTCCCACAGGGGCCACTCTTGCTTGCTGGTATCGGTGCTCATGCTGCTTCCTTCATCGGTTGCTTGTTGGCGTGGGCCATGGCGGCTTCACGCACCCACGCGCCTTCTTCCCAGGCGTCGACACGGGCCTGAAGGCGCTCGCGGTTGCAGGGGCCGTCGCCGCCGATCACGCGCCAGAACTCGCTCCAGTCGATCGCGCCGAAGTCGTGCGCCTGGCGCTCTTCGTTCCACTTCAGGTCGGGGTCGGGCAGGGTCACGCCGAGGATGCGCGCCTGCTCCACGGTGGCGTCGACGAACTTCTGGCGCAGCTCGTCGTTGCTGAAGCGCTTGATGCCCCAGCGCATCGACTGCGCGCTGTTGGGCGACTGGTCGTCGGGCGGGCCGAACATCATGATCGACGGCCACCACCAGCGGTTGACCGCGTCCTGCACCATCGCCTTCTGCGCCTCGGTGCCGTGGGTCATCATGGTCAGCAGGGCTTCGTAGCCCTGGCGCTGGTGGAAGCTTTCCTCGCGGCAGATGCGGATCATGGCGCGCGCATACGGCGCGTACGAGCAGCGGCAGATCGGCACCTGGTTCATGATGGCCGCGCCGTCCACCAGCCAGCCGATGGTGCCCATGTCGGCCCAGGTCAGCGTGGGGTAGTTGAAGATCGAGCTGTACTTTGCCTTGCCGCTGTGCAGCGCCTCGAACATCTGGTCGCGCGAGGTGCCCAGCGTTTCGGCCGCGGCATACAGGTAGAGGCCGTGGCCGCCTTCGTCCTGCACCTTGGCCAGCAAGATGGCCTTGCGCTTGAGCGTGGGCGCGCGGCTGATCCAGTTGCCTTCGGGCAGCATGCCGACGATTTCCGAGTGCGCGTGCTGGCTGATCTGGCGCACCAGCGTCTTGCGGTAGTGCTCGGGCATCCAGTCCTTCGCCTCGATGAAGTCGCCGGCGTCGATGTGCGCGTCGAAGCGTTCCTCGAGCCGCATTTCCTCGGCGGAGCGCACGGCCTTCTGTTTGCCGTCGCCTGCGTCCTTGCCCATGGTGTCCATTGCCTGGGTGTACATGTGCGTGTCCTTTCGGTGAATGGATGTGGAATGGCTTCAGCGCGGGCGCGTGTCGATCACGCGGCGTGCCTTGCCGGTCTGGGTGCGTTCCATCTCGTTGGGCGCATGGACCACCACGCGCGTGGAGATGCCGATGAGCGTCTTCACGCGGTGCTGCACCCATTCGCCGATGGCGGTGCGGTCCGCCGATGCTGCGTCGGCTTGGTTGAGTTCGCAGTGCACCTCGACCTGGTCGAGCTTGTCGGCGCGGCTCACGTGCACTTGGTAGAGGCCCGACAGCGCCTTGTGCGCGAGCACGATCTCTTCCACCTGCGTGGGGAAGACGTTGACGCCGCGGATGATCATCATGTCGTCGCTGCGCCCGACGATCTTGCCCATGCGGCGGAACGAACGCGAGGTGGGCGGCAGCAGGCGCGTGAGGTCGCGCGTGCGGTAGCGCACGATGGGCATGGCCTCCTTGCTCAGCGAGGTGAAGACCAGTTCGCCTTCCTCGCCGTCGGCCTTCAGCTCGCCGGTGTCGGGATCGATGATCTCGGGGTAGAAGTGGTCTTCCCAGATGACGGGGCCGTCCTTGCTCTCGACGCATTCGCTGGCTACGCCGGGGCCCATCACTTCGCTCAGGCCGTAGATGTCGACGGCGTCGATGCCTGCCTTGGCCTCGATGTCGCGGCGCATGGCCTCGGTCCACGGCTCGGCGCCGAAGATGCCGACCTTGAGCGAGCTGTCTTTCGCGTCGAGGCCCTGGCGCTCGAACTGCTCGATGATCACCTGCATGTAGCTGGGCGTGACCATGATGATGTCCGGCTTGAAGTCCTGGATCAGCTGCACCTGCTTCTCGGTCTGGCCGCCCGACATCGGGATGACGGTGCAGCCCGCGCGCTCGGCGCCGTAGTGCGCGCCCAGGCCGCCGGTGAACAGGCCGTAGCCGTACGACACGTGCACCATGTCGCCGGGCCGCCCGCCCGCGGCGCGGATGGAGCGGGCGACGAGGTCGGCCCAGGTGTCGATGTCCTTCAGCGTGTAGCCGACCACGGTCGGCTTGCCGGTGGTGCCCGACGAGGCGTGGATGCGCGCCACCTTCTCGCGCGGTACGGCGAACATGCCGAAGGGGTAGTTGTCGCGCAGGTCGCCCTTCACCGTGAACGGGAACTTCGACAGGTCGGCGAGCGACTTCAGGTCGTCGGGGTGCACGCCCTTGGCGTCGAAGGCCTTGCGGTAGTGAGGCACGTTGTCGTAGGCGCGCTGCAGCGTGGTGCGCAGGCGCTGGATCTGCAGCGCGGTGATTTCGTCGCGGCTCGCGGTTTCGATCGGCTCGAGGTCGCCGGGGGTGGGGCGTTTGACTGTCATGTGTCTTGTCTCCTCAGGCGGCAACGGCGGGGCGGCCCTTGGCGGTGTAGGAGCGGCCGCGGAACATCGCGATGCGCTCGCCGCGCTGGTTGGTGATCTCGGTGTCGTACACGCCGGTGCGGCCGGCCTTCGAGACTTCGTGGCAGCGCGCGGTGAGCACGTCGCCCTCGCGCGCCGGGGCGATGAAGTCGATCGAGAAGCCCGAGGCCACGGTCAGTTCGTTGTACGAGTTGCAGGCAAAGGCGAAGGTCGAGTCGGCCAGCACGGCCATGAAGCCACCGTGGCAGGTGGCGTGGCCATTGAGCATGTCGGGGCGCACCTTCATCTCTATGGTGGCTTGGCCGGGGCCGACCTCGACGATGCGCATGCCGAGGCCCTGCGTGGCGTTGTCGTTCGCGAGCATGCCGTCGCGGACGTACTCGGCTGTTTGTTGAGGAGTGCGGGTGGGTTCGGTCATCTTTTTTCAGCTGGCTCGAAGCTGCGTGTTCGGGTTCGGGGTGCGTGCACGGGCCACCCCGTCGGCGTGAGCGCGCCCCGAAGCACCCGTCTCACGCACAACGCGAAAGATCAAGAAGCAATGCTTCATCTCAGCGATCCTTGAACATCGGCGCACGCTTCGCGCGGAAGGCTTCGACGCCTTCGCGGTAGTCGTCGGCATTGCCCATGACGCGCTGCAGTCGGGCTTCTTCGTCGAGCGCCGTCCGCAGGTCCATGCCTTGCGCATCGGCCATGGCCTGGCGCGTGGCGACGAGGGCGCGGGTCGGCATGGCCGCCAGCTTCGATGCGAGGGCCGCCGCGGTTTCGGCCAGCGCCGCGTCGTCCACGCACTGCCAGATCAGGCCGATGCGCGCAGCCTCTTCGGCCGGCAGCTTGTCGCCCAGCATCGCGATGCCGAGCGCGCGCGCCGAACCCACGAGGCGCGGCAGCAGCCATGTGCCGCCGGTGTCGGGCACGAGGCCGATCTTGGTGAAGGCCTGGATGAAGCTGGCCGAGCGTCCCGCCACCACGAGGTCGCAGCACAGCGCGAGGTTGGCACCCGCACCGGCCGCCACGCCGTTCACCGCGGCGATCACCGGCACCGGCATCGAGCGCAGGCGCGCGACGAGCGGGGCGTAATAAGTGGAGATGACGTGGCCCAGGTCCTTGGGCGCGGCGCCCGGAGTCGGGTCGGGCGCGACCGAGGGATCGGCAAGGTCCTGGCCGGCACAGAAGGCACGGCCGGCGCCCGTGAGCACCACGCAGCGCACGCTCTCGTCCTGCGCTGCGGCCTCCAGCGCCGCCATCAACTCCGCATGCAGTTCGGTCGTGAAGCTGTTGAGCGCCGCAGGGCGGTTGAGGCTCAACGTGCGAACGGTGCCGGCGTTGCCGGTGAGTACCAAAGGCTCGGGCATGGCGTGTCTCTTTCATCCTCTGTGGGGGTGGATCGGCGTGCAAACACTATTGACCGACCGTTCGGTTGATTTTAGGATCGACCTCCATCCCGGCACAAGCGGGGGTGGTTCAGGGCAAACCCTGAGTCACGGAAAAAGGAGTCCGACCCAATGCCCAGCTATTCCATCGACGGCGTGATTCCCGTCGTCGACCCGAGCGCGTACGTGCACCCCACGGCGGTGCTGATCGGCGATGTGATCGTCGGCCCGAACTGCTACGTGGGTCCCTGCGCCAGCCTGCGCGGCGACTTCGGCCGCATCGTGCTGGAGGAGGGCTCGAACGTGCAGGACCATTGCTGCGTGCACGGCTTTCCCGACAACGACACGGTGATCGAGGTCAACGGCCACATCGGCCACGGCGCGATCCTGCACAGCTGCATCGTGCGGCGCGACGCGCTGGTGGGCATGAATGCGGTGGTGATGGACGAGGCCGAGATCGGCGAGAAGGCCATCGTCGCGGCCTGCGCCTTCGTGCCGGCCGGCATGAAGGTGCCGGCACGCTCGCTGGTCGCGGGCATTCCGGCGAAGGTGAAGCGCGAATTGAGCGAAGACGAGATCGCCTGGAAACTCGAGGGCACGCAGACCTACCAGGCGCTCACGGTGCGCAGCCTCGCGAGCCTGCATGAAGTGGCGCCGCTCGCGCAGGTGGAGCCGCACCGCCCGCGCCTGCCGGCCACCGAGGTGCGCTCGCTCATCGCCACGAAGCGGGGCTGATCCGGTTCGCGCTTCGTGCAAGATCGCCCGTTGCCCTCAACACAACAGTCCAACCCAGGAACAAGAACCGATGCCGCGTGGAAGATCCGCCACCTACGACGACCAGCGTGAACTGATCCTCGCGCAGGCCGCCCAGCTGTTCGCACGCAGCGGCTATCCCGCCACCTCGATGAACCAGGTGGCCGAGGCCTGCGGGCTCTCGAAGGCGACGCTCTATCACTACTACAAGGACAAGAGCAGCCTGCTGATCAGCATCGCGGAGACGCACGTCTCCAAGCTCGCGGCGCTGGTGGCCGAGGAAGAGGCGTCGACGCACACGGACGAGCAGCGCCTGCGCCGCTTCATCTACCGCATCGTCGAGGAATATGCCGGCGCGCAGGACGCGCACCGCGTGCTGACCGACGACGTGCGCTTTCTCGAAGAGGCCGACCGCGAGCGCGTGCTCGACAAGGAGCGCGAGGTGGTCGCGGGCTTTGCGCGCGCCGTGTCTGCGCTGCGCCCCGGCGCACCGAGCGACGACCTCGCCAAGCCGCTGACCATGCTGCTGTTCGGCATGATCAACTGGATGTTCACCTGGATGAAACCCGATGGCCGGCTCGACCACGCGGCCATCGCGCCGATCGTGGCCGACCTGTTCCTGGGAGGTATCGGCGCGGTCAAGTCGCCCGATGCGCCGGCGGCCATGCCGCGCGGGCCTAGAGAATCCGGTTGAACCAGAGCAGCGACAGCCCCGCAGACAGCAGCGTGAGCACCGCGGCGCCCAGCGCGAACAGTGCCGAGATCTCGGTTTCCTTCTTCTCCACGGTGAGCTTGGAGCTCAGCGTCTCGTAGACCTTCTTCAGGTCGTTCGCCGTGCCGGCGTAGAAGTACTCGGCGTTCGTCTTGTTGGCGATGGCCTTGAGCGTCTCCTCGTCGAGCCGCACGCGCATCGACCAGCCCTCGAAGCCGATGGTCTCGCCGTCGACCGTGCCCACGCCCACCGTGTAGATGCGCACGCCGCGGTCGGCCGCGGCCTTGGCCGCGTCGAGCGGGTCGACGCCGGTGGTGCGCTGGCCGTCGGTCAGCATGATGATCGCGGCCGAGGTGAAGGAGCCCGGCGCCACGGGCGTGAAGTCCTTGAGCTTCTTCTCCGACTGGTCGATGGCTGCACCGCGCTGGCGGCTCGGCGCGCTGAACTGCTCGACGTCGATGCCCGCGTCGGGGAACAGCGTGGCCAGCGACACCACGATGGCATTGCCCGTGGCGGTGGCGCGCTGCAGCTGGAAGCTGTCGATGGCGGTCACCAGGTCCTCGTGGTTGGTGGTGGGCAGCTGTGCCACCTGCGCGCTGCCCGCGAAGGCGACGATGCCCACCTTCACGCTGCGCGGCAGGTCCTTGATGAAGCTCTTGGCCGCCTCCTGCGCCGCCACGAGCCGGTTGGGCTGCACGTCGGCCGCGCGCATGCTGCCCGACACGTCCATCGCCAGGATGATCGTCTGCTGGTTCGACGGCAGCACCACCACGGCCATGGGACGCGCCGCGGCCACCAGCATCGCGGCCATGGCCAGCAGGAAAAGCGCGGGCGGCAGATGCCGCCGCATGCTCTGCCCGGCACCTATGGCCTCGCGCACGATCGACAGGCTCGCATAGCGCACCGCCAGCTTCTTCTTGCGGCGCAGCAGCCAGAGGTAGAGCAGGATCAGCAGCGGCAGGGCCGCCAGCAGCCAGAGGAATTGAGGCCAGAGAAAAGTCATGCTGCCACCGCCTTCATGCCTGCCGGGCCGATGCGCGCGCGGCGCTTGCGCAGATCGGCGAAACGAACGATGGCTTCCACCAGGTCGTCATTGGTCGAGAGTTCGAGTGCGTCGACGCCGGCCCTGGCCAGTGCCTCGCGCAGTGCGGTTTCACGTTCCGACGCCAGGCGCGCGAAGCGTTTGCGAAAGCCCGCATCGTGGGTGTCGACCCACAGCTGCTCGCCGGTCTCGGCGTCGCGCAGCGGCACCAGGCCGAGGTCGGGCAGTTCGAGTTCGAGCGGGTCGAACAGGCGCACTGCGATCACCTCGTGGCGCTGCACCAGCTGGCCGAGCGGGCGCTCCCAGCCGGGCTCGCTCAGGAAGTCGGACACCACGAACACGGTGGAGCGGCGCGGCATCAGCGTGGCGGCCGACTTGAGCAGGTCGGCCAGGCGCGTCATGCCTTTCTGCGTGGGCGCGGCCTCGGCTTTTTCAGCGCGCTTCTCCATCGCGTGCAGCAGGTGCAGCACGTGGCGCCGTCCGGTGCGCGGCGGAATCACCGCTTCGAGATCGCTGCCGTAGACCAGCGCGCCCACCCGGTTGCCGTGCCGCGTGAGCAGCCGCGCCAGTACGCCGACGAAACCCGCCGAGACCTCGCGCTTGGCCTTCAGGCCCGAGCCGAAATCGACCGAGCGGCTCAGGTCGAGCACGAACCACGCAGCCATCTCGCGGTCTTCGGTGAACACGCGCACATGCGGCGTCTGCAGCCGCGCCGTGACGTTCCAGTCGATGTGGCGCACGTCGTCGTGGTGCTGGTACTCGCGCAGGTCGGCCAGGTCGAGGCCGGTGCCGCGCATCAGCGTGCGGTAGTCGCCCTGCAGCAGGCCGTCGAGGCGGCGAATGACAGTCCATTCGAGCCGGCGCAGCGCGCGCTCGGCCCCACCGGCTTCTGCGGCGAGCCGTTCGTCGTTCGCGGCCGCGGGGGCCTTACGCCACCAGCTTTTCATGTTCGAGCGGCTTGGGAGGAGCGGGGACTGCGCGCATGATCTTCTCGACCAAGCCGTCGGGCGTCAGGCCCTCGGACAGGCCTTCGTAGGAAAGCGTCACGCGGTGGCGCAGCACGTCGGGCACCAGCGCCGTCATGTCTTCCGGCAGCGCATAGCTGCGGCCGCGCAGCAGCGCCAGGGCGCGCGCGCCCTCGGTCAGGCTGATGCTGGCGCGCGGGCTGGCACCGAAGGTGATGAAGCGGCGCAGGTCCTTCAGGCCATGCTTCTCGGGCGTGCGCGTGGCCGACACCAGCTTCACTGCGTACTGGATCAGCGAGGGGTCGACATACACGCGCCGCGCCTCGGCCTGCAGCGCCGCGAGCTGCTCGGTGGTGGCGACCGGCGTGGCGTTGACAGGCGGGCCGATCACGCGCTGGACGATGACGAACTCTTCCTCGTCGCTCGGGTAGTCGACCAGCACCTTCATCATGAAGCGGTCGACCTGCGCCTCGGGCAGCGGGTAGGTGCCCTCGGTCTCGATGGGGTTCTGCGTGGCCATCACGAGGAAGGGGCGCGGCACCTTGTGCGTCTCGCCGGCGATGGTCACCTGCCGTTCCTGCATCACCTCGAGCAGCGCGCTCTGCACCTTGGCCGGCGCGCGGTTGATTTCGTCGGCCAGCAGCAGGTTGGCGAACACCGGGCCCAGCGAGGTGCTGAACTCGCCCGTCTTCTGGTTGTAGATGCGCGTGCCCACGAGGTCGGCGGGCACGAGGTCGGGCGTGAACTGGATGCGCTTGAACTGGCCGCGCACGGTGTCGGCCAGCGTCTTGACGGTGAGCGTCTTCGCCAGGCCCGGCACGCCCTCGACCAGCAGGTGCCCGCCCGCGAGCATGGCGACCATCACGCGCTCGAGAAAGCGGTCCTGGCCCACGACCACGCGCTTCACCTCGTAGAGGATCTGCTCCATCAGTTCGGCGGTGCCGGCGGGCGTGGGATTGACGGTCTCTGTGCTCATGCGAAGGACTTTCGAAAAAGAATCGTCAGAACGGCGGCGAACCCGCGGCGGACGCGGCGTTCTCGATGGGCACCGCGAAGCCGATGCCGATGAAGGTGCGCTGCTGTGTCGGGTTGAGGATGGCGGTGACGATGCCGAGCACCTCGCCGTCCATGTTGATCAGCGGCCCGCCCGAATTGCCGGGGTTGGCGGCCGCGTCGAACTGGATCAGGTTGCCCAGCTCCTGCTTGCCCTCGGGCGAGCGGAACGAGCGCTTCAGGCCCGACACCACGCCGGCCGACACGGAAGGCCCGATGCCGAACGGAAAGCCCACGGCCGCCACCTGGTCGCCGGGCCGCAGGTCGGCGGTCGAGCGCATGGTGGCGGGGATCAGGTCGTCGGGAATCTTCTGCGCCTGCAGCACGGCAAGGTCGTTCTCGGGCTGCACGCCGGTGATGGTGGCCACAGCCTCCAGGCCGTCGAAGAAGGTGACCTTGATCTTGTCGGCGCCCGCGACCACGTGCAGGTTGGTCAGGATCACGCCCTTGTCGACGATCACCACGCCCGTGCCCACACCGCGCTCGACCTCGCCGGGCGTGCCGCCATCGCTGGGGGCTTCGGGCGGCTTGCCCTTGGCGAGGTTGCGTCCGCGCTTCTGGATCTTGGCTTCGGGCGTGTTCTTTTCTTCACCGTAGCTCACGACCCGCACCACCGAGGGCCGGATGATGTCCGCGGCCTTGGCGGCGGGCGAGGGCAGGGTGGTGGTCTGCAGCGTGCGCAGCACGGCCGCGTCGATGTCTTTCTGCGTGAGGGCCTTGGCGCCCGGGCGCGGAACCCACAGCGCAGCGCCGGTGACCAGCGCGGCCGACAGCACGACCAGCATCGCGAAGCTGCGGCGGCCGGGTTGCCAGCCGGTCTTCTTTGCGGGGGCGGCTTGCAGCGCAGGGCCCGCGCCGACCGCTTCGGGCGAGGCTGGCGCCCCTGCCCGTTCGGCCGCCTCGTCTGCGGCCGGTGGCAGCGTGCGGGGCGAATGGCTGTAGACACCTGGCCTGCGCATCGGAGCACCTCCGGCAAAAAATCGCGTGAAGGAGTTCACAGTAGCACGCTTTCCACGCCTGCGCATCCCATCGGGCATCATCGCGCGATGGCTACCTTCGTCGATACCCACTGCCACCTGGATGCGCCTGAATTCGGTGCCGAGATGCCCGTCCTGCGCGCCCGCGCCTCCGCGCGGGGCGTGGCGATGTGCGTGATCCCGGCGGTGGCCGCCTTCAACTTCGCAGCTGTGCGTGAACTGGCCCATGCGCAGGGCGATGCCTACGCGCTGGGCATTCACCCGCTGTGCACCGGCGAGGCGAAGGATGAAGACCTCGAAACCCTCGATGCCGAGCTGGCCGCGCAGCGCGGCGACCCGCGGCTGGTGGCGGTCGGCGAGGTCGGGCTCGACTACTTCGTCGAGGGGCTCGACGGCGAGAAGCAGGAGCGGTTTTTTCACACTCAGTTGCAACTGGCACGCAGGCACGGGTTACCCGTGCTGATCCATGTGCGGCGCTCGGTCGACAAGGTGCTCAAGCACCTGCGGCAGACGGCAGCCGGCAAGCCGTGGCAGGGCATTGCGCATGCCTTCAACGGCAGCGAGCAGCAGGCGCAAGCGTGCATCGAGCTCGGGTTGAAGCTCGGCTTCGGCGGCGCGGTGACCTTCGAACGCGCGCTGCAGCTGCGGCGGCTGGCCGCCACTTTGCCGCTTGGATCGATCGTGATGGAAACCGATGCGCCCGACATCCAGCCGCACTGGCTGTACCGCACGCAGGCCCAGCGCGATGCCGGCGAGCCGCAGGGCCGCAACGAGCCGGCCGAGCTGCCGCGCATCGCCGAAGTGGTGGCCGGCCTGCGCGGCATCGGCCTCGACGAGCTGGCCGCAGCCACCACCCGGAATGCGCTCGAAGCGCTGCCGCGTCTGGAAAATCTCATGGCCATGTCGGCGCGTCCACCGCGCCCCGCGTAGGCCAATGCCCCGTCCTGCCTGCATGAAGGCAGATGCCGCGGATTTGCTGTCATCCTCGAGCGCCACCAGTTCGTTGCTGGTTCAGTGGCAAGTCAGTCACTCAAAACTTCATCCAACAAGGAGCTTTACATGAGCACGTCTTTCGTTCGCACCATGCCCGTCGTCCTCGCACTGGCACTCGCCTCCATCGGCGTGTCGGCCGTGGCCCAGACCACCGCGCCTGCAGCCGCACCGGCCCCCGCTGTGGCCCCGGCCGAGCCCACCACCACCGAGAAGATGAAAGAGACCGGCAAGGAAGCCGTCGACGCCACCAAGCGCACGACCAAGAAGGCTGTCGCGGCCACCGAGAGCGGCACCAAGAAGGCCTGGAAGGCCACCAAGCGCACGACCAAGAAGGCCACCAACGCCACCAAGAAGGCAGCCGCCAAGACCGGCGAAGCCGTCGAGAACGCCGGCCACAAGGCGGCCGACGGCATGCGCAGCACCGGCAAGGCCATCGGCGAGAAGATCCCCGGCACGGCAGAGAACGAAGCCGCCAAGAAGTAAGCCTGCTTCGGCCTTCGCGAAAAAACCCGCTTCGGCGGGTTTTTTCATGGGCGGTGCAAGTGCGCGCGGGACGGTGGCACGATTGCCGCCCATGAATCCACCCGCCGCATCCGCTACCGCCGCGAGCACGTTGCTCACGGGACTCGCGCCCATCGTGTCGCCGGCCACCGTGGTGCTGATCCTCGGCAGCTTCCCCGGGGTCAAGTCGCTCGAGCGGCAGCAGTACTATGCACACCCCCAAAACCAGTTCTGGAAGATCTTGCAAGCCGTCTGGCCCGAAGTCCCTTTGCCGTCGGGCATAGACAGCTACGCGCAGCGCTGCCGGTGGCTGCTCGACCGCGGCCTGGGCGTGTGGGACGTGTACGGCGCCTGCGAGCGCGAGGGCAGCCTCGATTCGGCCATCCGCGCGCCCGTGGCGAACGACATCGCCGGGCTGCACCTGCCAAAGCTCGCGGCCATCGCGCACAACGGCGGCGAGAGCTTCAAGCACGCACGGCACACGCGCACCCTTGGCGTGCCGGTCTATCCGCTGCCTTCCACCAGTCCCGCCAACGCGTCGTGGAGCTTCGAGCGCAAGCTCGCGGCCTGGCGCGAGGTCTTCGCCGCCCACCAACTCGTCTGATGGCATCCAGCAAAATTCCCGCCGTTCTTCCCGAAGTCAATTTCTCCGACTGGGGCGACGTCCGCTACCTGCACCTGGGCACCGAATGGGTCCAGGGCTCGATGAAGCTGGACGCGCCCTTCGAGATCGAGCTCGAATACGTGCAGCGCATGATGGCCTGGCTGCTGTTCGCCGACAGCAAGACCGTGGCCAGCCGCCACGCGATGCAGCTCGGCCTGGGCGCGGCCACGCTCACCAAGTTCAGCCGCAAGATCCTGCGCATGCGCACCACCGCGATCGAGCTCAATCCGCAGGTGGTGTCGGCCTGCCGCGGCTGGTTCAAGCTGCCGCCGGACGACCCGAAGCTGCGCGTGGTGATCGCCGATGCGGCCGCCGAGATCCGCAAGCCCGAATGGCACGGCACGGTCGATGCGCTGCAGGTCGACCTGTACGACCACGAGGCCGCCGCGCCCGTGCTCGACAGCGAAGACTTCTATGCCGACTGCCGCGCGCTGCTCACCGAGGACGGCTGCATGACGGTCAACCTCTTCGGCCGCTCGTCGAGCTATGAGCGCAGCCTCGAAAAAATCGCCGGTGCCTTCGGTGCCGATGCCGTCTGGGCGTTCAGGCCGACGCGCGAAGGCAACACGGTGGTGCTCGCGCAGCGCACGCCGAGCCGACCGAAGCGCGAGGCGCTTGCCGAGCGCGCCCAAACGATCCAGACTCGCTGGAGCCTGCCCGCGCCGAAATGGCTGCGGGTCTTCAAGCCCCTGAATATTTCACTTACCCGACCTGCCGGCTCATGAGCGTTGTTCCCGCTGTTTCTGCTCCCGCCCCACTGGCCGCCCGCCACGAAGGCCCGCTCGACCTGCGCCGCCTGATCGAATGGCTGGCTACCGACGGCGTGATCTCGCCCATGGAGGCCAAGCGCACCATCGCGCGCTGCGCCCAGGCCGAAAGCCGGCAGGCGCCGCTGGTGCGGCTGGCCAACGTGGCCATGACGCGCGAGGGCGACGGCAAGCCGCTCGATCTAGAAATGCTCACGCAATGGCTCGCGGGCCGCGCCGGGCTCACGTACCTGCGCATCGATCCGCTCAAGGTCGACGTGGGCAAGGTGGCCGACACCATGAGCGCTGCGTATGCCGAGCGCCACAAGGTGCTGCCGGTGCAGGTGCTGCCCAACGAGGTGGTGGTGGCCACGGCCGAGCCCTTTCTCACCGACTGGATCGCCGAGGTCGAGCGCCAGTCGCGCCGCGCGGTGCGCCGCGTGGTCGCCAACCCGGCCGACATCCAGCGCTACACGGCCGAGTTCTTCGCGCTCGCGAAGTCGGTGCGCGCCGCGCAGAAGGCCGGCGGCAACACCGGCGGCGCGAGCTTCGAGCAGCTGGTGGAGCTCGGCAAGAGCAACAAGCAGCTCGACGCCAACGACCAGAGCGTGGTGCAGGTGGTCGACTGGCTGTGGCAGTACGCCTTCGACCAGCGCGCGAGCGACATCCACCTGGAGCCGCGCCGCGAGCAGGGCGTGATCCGCTTTCGCATCGACGGCATCCTGCACCCCGCCTACCAGATGCCGATGGGCGTGATGAACGCGATGGTCGCGCGCATCAAGCTGCTGGGCCGCATGGACGTGGTGGAAAAGCGCCGCCCGCTCGATGGCCGCATCAAGACCCGCAACATGCGCGGCGACGAAATCGAAATGCGCCTGTCGACCCTGCCGACGGCCTTCGGCGAGAAGATGGTGATGCGGATCTTCGACCCCGACACCGCCGTGAAGGACCTCGACGCACTGGGCTTCGCGCAGCACGACGCCCAGCGCTGGGAGCAGCTGGTGACGCGGCCCAACGGCATCATCCTGGTGACCGGGCCCACGGGCTCGGGCAAGACCACCACGCTGTACTCCACGTTGAAGCGCGTGGCGACCGAAGAGGTCAACGTGAGCACGGTGGAAGACCCGATCGAAATGATCGAGCCCTCGTTCAACCAGACGCAGGTGCAGCCGCAGCTCGACTTCGGCTTCACCGAAGGCCTGCGCGCGCTGATGCGGCAGGACCCGGACATCATCATGGTCGGCGAAATCCGCGACCTCGCCACCGCCGAGATGGCGGTGCAGGCCGCGCTCACCGGCCACCTCGTGTTCAGCACGCTGCACACCAACGATGCGCCGAGCGCCATCACGCGGCTGATGGAGCTGGGCGTGCCCTCCTACCTCATCAACGCCGTGATGCTGGGTGTGCTCGCCCAGCGCCTCGTGCGCACGCTGTGCCCCAACTGCAAGCAGCCGGACGACACCGTCACCCGCGAGAAGCTGGAGGCCATCGTCAAGCCCTGGCAGATCACGGGCTCGGTGCGCGCCTACAAGCCGGTGGGCTGCGTCGACTGCCGCATGACCGGCTACATGGGGCGCATGGGCCTCTACGAACTGCTGAGCATCAGCGAGGCGTTCAAGGGCAACGTGACCAAGGAGCCCAACCTCGCCGGGCTGCGCCGCCAGGCCGTGATCGACGGCATGCGCCCGCTGCGGCTGGCCGGCGCGCTGCGCGTGGCCGAGGGCGTGACCACCATCGAGGAAGTGCTGAGCGCCACGCCGCCACTGGAATAGTCTTCCGCCCCAGGACCCTGAGTCCTTTCGGGTTATCCCTAGGCCTTTTGTTAGTGGAATCCACATCAGGCTGACCGGAAGCTGACTCGACAATCCCGCATCGAAATTTGTTCGAGGAGACTGTTCGTGAAGATCAAGAGTCAGAAAGACTTTTTCTCGGGCCTGATGTTCACGGTGGTGGGTGTGGCGTTCGCATGGGGCGCCACCACCTACACCGTGGGCAGCGGAGCCCGCATGGGTCCGGGTTATTTCCCGTTGATGCTCGGCATCCTGATGGCCCTCATCGGCCTCGGGATCATGTTCAGCGGGCTCACCGTTGAAACCACCGACGGCGAGAAGATCGGCAAGTGGGCCTGGAAGCAGGTGGTGTTCATCCTGGGCGCCAACCTCGCGTTCGGCATCCTGCTCGGCGGCCTGCCGAGCATCGGCGTCCCCGCCATGGGCATGATCATCGCCATCTACGCGCTGGTGATCATCTCCAGCCTTGCGGGCCATGAGTTCAAGCTGCCCAGCGTGCTGATCCTGGCCACCGTGCTGGCCATTGGCAGCTATGTCGCATTCATCTGGGCGCTGAAGCTCCAGATCCAGGTCTGGCCGACCTTCATCACCGGCTGAGAAGAAAGCTGCTCACATCATGGAATTGGTTGAACACCTCTCGATGGGTTTTGGCGTTGCCTTTACCTTCACCAACCTGCTGTACTGCCTGATCGGCTGCATCCTGGGCACGCTGATCGGCGTGCTCCCGGGTATCGGCCCGGTCGCGACCATCGCGATGCTGCTGCCCGCCACGTACGCGCTGCCGCCCGTGTCGGCGCTGATCATGCTGGCCGGCATCTACTACGGCGCGCAATACGGCGGCTCCACCACTGCAATCCTGGTCAACCTGCCAGGTGAATCCTCGTCGGTGGTGACCGTGATCGACGGCTACCAGATGGCGCGCAAGGGCCGTGCGGGGCCGGCGCTCGCCGCCGCCGGCCTGGGTTCGTTCTTCGCGGGTTGCGTGGGCACGCTGATCCTGGCCGCCTTCGCACCGCCGCTGACCGAGCTGGCCTTCAAGTTCGGCCCGGCCGAGTACTTCTCGCTGATGATCCTGGGCCTGATCGGCGCCGTGGTGCTGGCTTCGGGCTCGCTGCTCAAGGCGATCGCGATGATCGTGCTGGGCCTGCTGCTCGGCCTGGTCGGCACCGACGTGAACTCGGGCGTGGCGCGCTACAGCTTCGACATCCCGGAACTCACCGACGGCATCGGCTTCGTGGCCATCGCCATGGGCGTGTTCGGCTATGGCGAAATCATTGCCAACCTCTCGCGCCCCGACGACGAGCGTGAAGTGTTCACCGCCAAGGTCTCGGGCCTGTTCCCGACCAAGGAAGACTTCAAGCGCATGCTGCCCGCAGTGCTTCGCGGCACGGCGCTGGGCGCGGCACTGGGCATCCTGCCCGGCGGCGGCGCGCTGCTGGCAGCCTTCGCGGCCTACACGATCGAGAAGAAGACCAAGCTGAAGCCGGGCGAAGTGCCCTTCGGCAAGGGCAACATCCGCGGCGTGGCGGCTCCCGAGTCGGCCAACAACGCCGGTGCGCAAACCTCCTTCATCCCGCTGCTGACGCTGGGCATTCCGCCCAACGCGGTGATGGCGCTGATGGTGGGTGCGATGACGATCCACAACATCCAGCCCGGCCCGCAGGTGATGACCAGCAACCCCGAGCTGTTCTGGGGCCTGATCGCCTCGAT
>NZ_JBFTJJ010000038.1:0-36331 GCF_056395365.1 Variovorax sp. 10L421 | reverse complement strand
CAGCTGCGCGCACAGCATCCAAGCCCTCCAGCGTCATCTGCTTGACCATCTCGAATCGGCGGGCAAAGGTAAGTCGGGCATGCTTATGGGTGTTCATCCGGTTGGGCGTCCTGAGTGGATTGGGTGTTTGGCGACTTCCAGTCTCTCAARCCCAATCCGGATGAACACCGGATACAACCTATTGGAGCTTCACAACTAGCCATGGCCTGAACGTGATAGTCCCCCAGATCCGTTGCCGGTGTTGTGTCCATCCATGGCCATCTTCAGAAATTTGCGTTGCCCGCCCAGCCGTCAACGATTCGCGGCGATGCTCAAAGCCTAGGCTGGCAAGACTGAGCGCCGATCAGCCACCACCCAAAAATCTGTGCTTTGCCGTCACCGGTTTTTGAGATCTCGTACCTCGCGATGACCCGACCTTCATGCGTCAGAGAAACCTCCCCGCGCTCGGTCTCCCGGTTCAAGTTCGAGGCCACGGCCCGATATGGGGCGGCTGGAGATTTCCGAGTGCATGCGGCCAATGCGTACGTCACGTCTCTGTAGACGAGAACCGGATCACGATCGATCTCTTTGGAAATCCGATACTTGGCTTCGGTCTTGAGGTCATTCACGTCGCGATAGCCTAGGATAGAACACCCCGTCGATAGCACAGCAAGAAAAACAATTGCAGCGGCGATCCTCACGGCTTGGACCTTTGAAGGTTCACCACGGTCGATCCGCCCCTCTCGACAACATCGCTGATGCGCTTGCCGATGACGTAGTACTCCTTGTCGATCGGCGCAAAACGTTTGTCCTGACGGTATTCCGAGATGTGGACTGTGATCGTTTCGTCAAGCGCTACTTCCTCAACGATGACATATCGCTTGCCGGCTTCGAACTTGACATTCGAGAACTTGGTGAAGTAGGCGCGCATGGCTCCACCGTTGATTGTCAAGTCATGGGTTCCCACCGGAACCTTCAGTTCCGAGAATGCCAGGTCTCTCGGAAGCGGCCTCGCGCGGGTGAATGAATAAGGCGTTCGCTCCAACTTCTTGCCGTCGATCGTCTGAAGTTGATAGGGGCTAAAAACGGCGACGTCGTCGATGGGGCGCGGTTGCGCCGAGAGCAACGCATATGGCTCGCCGGACTGGACGAGTTGATTGTCGTAGGCGCTGACTGCGGCCTCGACATCTGCCCTGTTCTGTGCCGCCATGGCCGCCTTTTGCTCGGTTGAGCAACCAATCAGGACCGCGACGACTCCAGTCAACAGGCCGAGCTTGCAGATAGTTTGTATTTTCAAGGGAGCGACTCTTTTTGCATTTGATGGATCGTGAACTTCGTACTTGTGGAGTCGAAACCCCTAGTTGCTCGCGTTGAGATTGAAGCCGAGTGTCACCTCGGCACTGTGGTAGCCCTCGGGCTTGCGAATGGGCGCGCCCACAAAGAAGTCGTAGCTCAGCCTGGTCCACTGACCGCGCACACCGATGCCCACACCTGGATTGAACGGTCTCGTTCGAGAATTTCTGCTCACAGTTCCCCGAGCTTCGCCGCGTCCACCGGCTTTTGCAGCCACTTGGCGATGTCACCTCCCAGCGCATACGTCACAACGCCCACCATGCTGCAGGTGCTGCGTGGCATGCCAAAGTACATGAACATCTGACGCTGCGCTGTGAATTGGGCTGGCGCGGCGCCGGGGCGGTCCAGCACACCGTGCAACTGCACGATCTTCGGGCCGCCGTAGAGCCCACCGGCATTGGCCAGGATGTCCGTGATCTCGATGCGCAGGGTCGGTGCGCCAGCAACATTGGCCGATGACGACGGCACCGCAAACTCATATGGCGCAAGCAATTGATCCTGGATGGCCTGGTTCAGCGATGCGGGGACATCGCACGCATCATCGGCCTTGGTCAGTTGCACGCCCTTGGTGGTCTTGCCGTAGCTGATGGCGGGAAGGATCACCGCATTGCGGGCGTTGGCCGTGGGCTCCGGTGGCTCGGCTTCGGGCACCGCGGGGCGGCGAGAACCACAGGCAGTGAGCATCACCGTGGTCAGAGCGGCGAGGACAAAAATATATTTGCTGGTCGTCATGAATTTTTCCTGTTGGTGTAAGGGCCTGGGCCTTGCGCGGGATGTGAACTCGAAACGTCGGTCGCGCATAACCCGATGTATGCCGATCAAGTGATGGAAGCGAGACGGGGCGCGTCCGGAGATTGCGGTGCCAGCTTGATCCGAGGTCCAAGTCGACCGAGAACCTCGTCGGTGACGAACGTCTGCTTATCCATGTTCTTGAGCTCGGATCGCAGTTCGACAAGAATGGATCGCCCTGCCTGCGCAGGACCCGCTCCGCTGGAGGGTATGTAGATGAACAAGGGAGCTGGGCTCTTGACAGCCATTGGTGCGGGCGGCGTCCGGAACACAGGCATCGCGCCCGCGGTTCGCTGCATGTAGGGCTCAAGGGCGCCGACAACCCGGTCGCCATCGATCTGCGGTTGTTGCACGGCCTGATTTACTTCGACGTCGGCATGCAGGCTCATCTGACCAAAGACATCGTCACCGGTGAGCACGGTGGTGTCGACGGTGCCTTCCACGATCCTGAATGCAGGTGCGCCAGCTTCTTTCGCAATCTGTGCGCTGCGGTAGAGCACGAACGCATCCCCCCAACGCGGCGGCGTGCGCGACGAGCCGATGAAGCGAACGCGATAGACCTGGTCGGAGAGCTTGTTGCTCGCGTAGCCGAAACTGTTGCCTCCGACACCTGATTCCCGATACTGTGTTGGAGCGATACAGGCGGTCAGTGCGACCACTGCGAGCAGCGTTGAGAACGTCTTAATGAACATGAATTTCCTCCCTGGAATTGAGCCGTTGATTTGATGTGTGGAGCTAGAAGCTCGCGTTCAGGTTGAAACCCAGCGTGACCTTCGCGGTCCGATAGCCCTCGGGCTTGCTGATGGGCGCACCAACGAAGAAGTCGTAGCTCAGCTTGCTCCACTGGCCGCGCACGCCGATGACAGCGCCGGCCAGGCTGCGGCCGAGCAGATCGACCGTCGAGCGGCCGCCCACATGGCCATAGTCGGCACCGACGTACAGTTCCGCCCCGCTTTGGCCCATGGCCCATCCGATGTCATTGCGGATGAGCCAGCCGCGCTCGCCCAGCAGACTCGTCTCGCCATCGAAGCCGCGCACCGTGTAGCGCCCGCCGATGGCGAAGCGGTCCTGCGACATCAGCGGCGTGCGGTTCCACTGCGCGCGGATCAGGCCGGAGTAGCGCATCTTCTGCTCGCCGAGCTTGAACGGCGCATTGAGGCTGATGTCGGCCGTGTACAGCTTCAGGCGCGAAGTGCCGTCCAGCGGCTCGCTCGGGTTGTCACGGTGGGCAATCTCTTGCGGCGAGGTCCTGGCGCCAAAGCCGCCCGTGCCACGCTTGTAGGCCAGCGTGCCTTCCAGCGTGGCCTCGCCGATGAACTCCTTGTGGTTCAGGCCGAGTTCCCAGCCGCCCACCACCTGGTGCTGCACCGGCACTTCCGTGTCCTCTATGATGCTGCGCGACTCCCTGCGGAAGCCCTTGAGCGCCAGCGTCGTCTTGCGGCGCTGGTCGCGGTACACCAGGCGCGAAAGCTTCATCTCGGCGTTGTTGGACTTGCCGGCGTAGCTGATGGGGCCGTTGAAACCTTCCACGCTCTGGTGGTACTGGCTGTTGGACGCCGTGAAGCCCAGCATCCAGTAGCCGTACGGCAGCGAGTAATGCACCGTCTGGCCTTCGGTGCCCTTGGCCGGATCGCTGAAGACGTGGTTGTTGATGTTGTGGTTCGCGCTGACGTAGAACAGGTCGTTCAGGCCGAAGGGGTTGTCCAGCGACAGGGTGGCGCCGGATTGGTAGCGGCCCGTGGCTTCGGTGCCGCTGTCGTCCAGGCTCAGGGTGACGCGCCACTTCTTGGATTGGACGTACTTGACGACAAGATCACTGTCGCCGGGCTTGGCATTCGGCGCTGTCGACGGCTCGATCTGAATGTCGGCTTCGACGGTGGGGGCGCGCTTCAAGTTCTCCAAGCCCTGCTCGATGTCGCGAAGGTTCAGCAGATCGCCGGGGCGTGCGGGAATGGCTGTGGCTAGCAAGGCGGAGCTGCCGAGCAAAGTCGATGAGGAGTCGGCGGTCGTGCGGATGGCGGCGATGCGGCCGGGCACCAGCGAGAGGGTCAGCGTGCCGGTAGAGAGATCCTGCGGCGCGGCGAGCACGCGGGTGGTGACGTAGCCGCGTGCAATGACAGCTTGTTGCGCACGTGCAAGGACCACGTTGACGCCAGCCGTGCCGAGGCAACGGCCGATGGGTGGATCATTGCCCTTGGGGCCTGATAGATCGGCAACGGCCCATTGGAAAGACGCGAGCAGCTCACCAACCAACAGCACACGGTCGATGCGAAAGCACGGCGATTCGGATTCAGGGATGCGCCGAACCGGAGCCGGAGGAGCGGCCTGCGGGCGCTGGTCGACAGTGCGCTCGTTCTGCTCGCGCAAAGCACGTTCTCGCTCCTGCTGGCGTTGTTGCTCGACAAAGGGTTGCGGTGCGCTGGGAACCTGGGCTATTGCAAGCACCGGAAGGCCAAACAGCGCGGTAGCCAAAGCAGCACGCGCGGGCAATTGAATCTCCCTGATCATCTTCTTTTCTATTCCACGATGCGTCGACAAAGCGACTAAGACGGCAAGCGCGCCTGCAGGCTACAAAGGTTTCCAAGTTGTGCCGAAGCCAAGACACTTCTCTCATCGCATCTGCGATGACCTGGATTATTTTTTCTTTTTTCCCATTTGCTTCTGAAAATACTCCGCAAGCTGATCCTCGAGTTTTTTTAAACCTACTTCATCATCTGGCAAATCAGCAACTATTCTGGTTTCTCCCATTTTGCTGACAACGTAAGCGGCGGAAGCAGGTAACGAAGCCTCGGGTGAAAACTTTAACCCCGTATTTCTAAAAAACATCCAAAACTCATTGCGCTCGATGAATTTCTTATCGAGAATCTTGACGTCTGATTCAATGTAGTCACGCAGCAGCGACTCGGCTTGTTCTTTGGCCAATTGTTGTGCTGCCTCAAAAGAAATTTCATTATCAATGCTCATAACGGACGCCCCAGTCGTACTTTCGGTCAACCACGTCACGGCTGTTGCAACAACCGTCACACGAGGACGACAAACAGCAGACTGCGAAGTTCAAATGAACTGACCGGGAAATAAAGCACCCCATGAATTGCCCAGCGAATCAAGGGCATGGCGAGCAAGACAACCAACGAAAAGCCGACGCCAAAAATAAAAATACAATTCGCAAATAGAATTCCGAGCATTCTCAAAGCCAAGCCTCGTTCAAACAGATTGCAAAACAAAGATGCTGAACCATTTTTCTTTTCACCTCCGCGCATTGCAGGCCGAACCCGACTGTCGCTCTTCTATCGCAAGCGCCTTGCGCCAAACAAATCATGGTGATTAACTAAATCCTAAAAGATATTGTTATAGTCATACATATACTCATCATTTTCGGCATCCGTCCATACATGCCCATCAAGTCGATCAATCATTACTATGCCACCGGCCTTTTCTTCGATTCCATTTTCCTGATTTAGGCCAAATCTCCAATAAACGGGAGGGCATTTTGACTGGGGTTGCGATATTTCAAAAACCGACGCACCAGCCCCACTGGCATATTTTTTTGCAAAATCAAACGCCCGAGACATGGAAATATTTTCAAAATCTCTATATTCAATCGGAACGCCAAAACAGTCGACCTTGTGCGCTCTCAAATCAGAAATTACCGATATTAACTTAACTCTACCTACATTAATTCCCAAGTATCCAGAATAGTATTTCTCAGCGTCATAGGAAAAATTCCTATCGAAGATATGTATAAACTTTAGTCGCTCTGACCGCACGGACTCACAGAGGTATAGATCAGCTTGTTTTTGCATAGCGATTCCTAATATTAATCACGGGCGCACAGTCACACCCCTGCCTGTAAGAACAGATCCAAGAGAGTTTACAGGGACTGCGTAACTTGAGCCAATTCCTAATGGCCAAGGGTCGCGGATATACGCCATCCCTCCTTTAATGGAGTCAACAACAATCGCGTGAGTGCCACCCGCCTCAGTAGTTACATTGACAATAACTGAGGCACCATTATTGGTTGCTGCGGTTATTGACTCAGTTGTCATCGTTGTTGAGTATCTGGCGGTACCACTAAATCCGAGCCGTTGAAGTCCATTTGGAACATTTGACAGCGCCGTCCCTGACGTATCGGTCAATATAGCTTGCCGAACGTATGCTTCAGGGGTATCGGTAAGGTTTGCTGCCATCCTGCAACTCGCCGCGACGCACGAAAAATCAAATGCTTGTCCAAACGTTGAATTGGTAGGCGTGTAGGGAGCTCGTGCCACATTTGTGAATAGACCTTCCCCGTTACCTGCTTGTCCTATTGCCTGAGAGACAGTTCCACCGCCACGAACAAGCACGCCAAGACCAGCACCAACCACTTGATTTCCAGCTTCGAGGATGAGGCCATCCGCGGTGCTTTGAGCGATCTGGCCTGCGGTCGACGTGGTGAAAGGCGTCACGATCGGGCCCGCCGTGGCAAACGCAACCCCATTGACTGTGATGCTCCCCTGACCATCGACGAAGACTCTGTTTCCCGCCGCCTGAGCACGCTGGACCTCCGTCTGACAGACTGACGATCCCCCGCCATTGACACATGCATCACGCAACGAAGCATCGCGCGCCGCTGAAATCTGGGCCAGCTGATCCCGCGTGTTGCACGCCGTCCTGTCGCCCCCGCCGCACGCTGCCACGGCAGCATCGTATTTCTCCTGCTCCGAAAGGGTTAGCAAGTTGGGCCGCTTCTGGCTCAGCCAGTTGTTTTCCACCGCATTTCCCGCAGCGCCCGCAGCGATGTAGACCGCTTGCGCATCGCCACCAGCGACGGCGGCCGCAAGGCTGCCGATGATCTGCGAGAACGCCACGGTCTCCAACGCCCGGCTGGGATCGCTGGTGGGGTTCATGAACTGGGCTGCCAGATGCCCAATCACTGCACCTATTGCGCCTGGAGCACAACCGTCGCTGTTGCCGGCCCTGCCTACGCCTACTGCGCATCCTGCGATGGCATGCGCGACTTCGGCGGTGAATGTATTGAGCGAGCCGTTGCCCCGCGGACCGTTCTGACCTATCCAATTCGCGCTCTGTGCTGCAACCGTATTCAGAAGCGCATTCGTCAATCCGGTGCGCAGTTCGTCTTCCAGGCTGGTGCCATTGATGGCGCTGCGCACCACCGCACTGGCGGCACCATCGACCAATTGGCGCTGCAATTGGTCTGTGAATCGCGCCGAACCGTTCGTGGCGTTCGCGAGGTTCTCGGGCAGCACGCCTCCCACGCTCAGTCCCTGGATGGCGCCAGCAGTGATCATCGCAGTCAGGATGTTCTTGACCCCCTGGCTGCTGCCCAGTTCATCGAACACCTTTCCTAGGTTGCCGTCGTTGTTGGCGAAGGAGATCGTCGCCTGGCTCGCCAGTGCCGTGATGCCCGCCTGCATCGCTGCCGTAGCGATGGTGGTCGTCGTTGCGGACAAGCCCAGCGCACCGGCCATACCGGTTCCTGTCGTCGTCGCTGTGCCGGCCGTTCCGACCGCGGCGGAGCCGGCACCGGCTGTTGCAACCCCCACTACGACGCTGACCACGAGGGACGCCACCGGCCCCATGCTGGTCTGGCTCTGCGCCCACTTCTTGTGCTCTTCCTGCACCCGCTGCCACTCGACGCTGTTCGCGAGGGCCGGATCGGATGTGAGCTGGTCCACCCATGCCATGCCGGGCTGCTTCGCCAGATCGGCAAGACTGGCGTTCTGCCCGAGTTGCGCCGTCACC
The DNA here is from genome assembly GCF_056395365.1 of Variovorax sp. 10L421. NCBI lineage: Bacteria > Pseudomonadati > Pseudomonadota > Betaproteobacteria > Burkholderiales > Comamonadaceae > Variovorax > Variovorax sp. 10L421. Next base: position 28,468 of record NZ_JBFTJJ010000038.1, on the reverse strand, counting down.
CCGCCGCTGGCCTTGATGTTCAGGTTCTGGACATTGAACAGGTTGTACTGGCTGGCCTCGTCCGTGTGGCCCGCGCTCTTGGCCGAGACCCAGGCGCCGTCGCCATCGGTTTCCGAGCCGCTGAACGCGCTGGTCGTCTTCTGCGTGAGCAGGTTGAGCTTGCCCCCGGCGTCGATGCCCAGGGTTTGCGCGTTGGCCTCGATGGCGCTAAGCGTCATGTCGCCACCGCTGCGCATCTGGATGTCCTTGCCCGTGAGCGTGGTGCGCGCCAGGGTGGTCTCCTGGCTGTCGGCATTCGCGCTGGAGTGACTCAGACCATCCTTCTGCGCATCCTTCGTGCTGGCCGAAGTCGAGTTCTCGCCAGCCATCAAGGTCAGCTTGTCGCCCGCGCTCAGACTCAGCGTCTCGCCCGCGTTCAGCGTCGCGGCAACGCCTGTAAGGTTGCGCCCGGCACCAACGCCCACGTTGCCTGCGCCGCTGATCGTGGTCCCGATTTCCTTGCTCGTCTCGTCCTTGCGCGTGTTGTCGGAGCTCCACCGAATGTCATCCGTGCGGCCCGTCGTCACCGTGCCGAGGTTCACGTCACGCCCCGCGACAACCGTCGCATCGCCCGCGCTCTTGACCTCGGCGCCGATCAGGTTGACGTCGCGCACGGCCACGACATTGAGACTTCCCCCCGGGTTCGTGACGTACAGCTCCGCCACTCGGTCCAGCGTCGTGGCGCTGAGATTCACGCCACTGTCGGCGCTCGAACGCGCCAGCGGCCCCGTGTCGCTCTTCGAGTCGCGGGTGGTCGTCACCACGTTGATGTCGCGCCCCGCGATGGCCGTCAGGCTCTTGCTGGCATCGACCACGGCGCCGATGACGTTGATGTCGGTTCGGGCCTTGAGGGTGACGTCCTCACCTGTGATGCGGCCCGCGAGGTTGTTGATGTTGTCGGCCGACAGCGCCACCGCATGGCGCCCGGCAATCGTGCCGCCCGAGTTCGTGAGGTCACCGGACAAGCGCATGTCCACGCTGCCGCCGGACAGCACCGCGCCGGAGCCGTCGATGTCGCCCGGTTTCACGTGCACATAGACCTGCGGCACCAGCACGCGCTGGGTGCTGCCGTCGGGCAGAGTGACGGTTTGCTCGACCAGCCAGACGATGTCGCTTGTCAACTGCGCCATCTGCGCATCCGTCAGGGCGATGCCCGGGCGCAGGCCGTACTGCTTCGCAAAGGTCGCCCCGGCGTTCATCAGGGCCGTGTACTGCGCGTCGTCGCTCTCGAAGCCGTCCAGATAGCGGTAACCGGTGAGTTGAGCCACCTGTTCGCGGATCAGGCGTTCCTCATAAAAACCGTCACCCAGGCGCTTGAGCGTGTTGTTGGGGTCCAGTCCGAGGTTGTTCAACAGGTAGTCACTGCTGAGCCAGTTGCGGTAGTTGGCGAACCGGGGATCGGTCTCGATCAGGTAGTGGCTCGAAGGATCGGCCAGCGTTCGGAACAGGCTCGCGCTGGGAATGCCGACGCTGGGGGTGCTGGTGCGCACGACCGTGGCACCAGCGACACCGGCCGTTGCGCCGGTCCCGCTGATCGCCGACACCTCGATGATGGGGTTGACACGCGTGCTGCCAGCGACGCCGCCGGCCGCCTGCGCGCCGGCGCCGGTCTGCCCGAGTGCGAGCGTGCCCAGGCCCGGGCGGCCGACGGCGACAGCCACATTGCCTTCCTGGCGTGCCGCTGACAGCACGACGGTGGAATTGGTCGTGAGGTTGTACGGCGCGATCTGGTAGACCCGTTCATCATCCCCGGAGTGCGCCTCCACATAGCTGTGCATCACCGTGCCGGTCTGCACCGTAGGGGCGTCGACGGTCAGACCCTTGTTGACGATGGTGCCGCCGGTGACGTTCAGGGCGCCCCCCGCGAGGATCTGGCTGTTCTCGTTGATGCCGCTGCCCACGGCGATGTTCATCGCGCCACCCGCGATGATCTTGCCCGGCGCGGAGCTTTGCAGCACCGGCGTGGGCGTGGTGACGGCGTAGACGTAGGCGTCGTAGGTCGATGCGAAGCGTCCGGGCTCGTACTCGGTGCCCGTGAGCGAGGTGTAGCCCGTGATCGTGTGAATGAACTTCAGCGTGGCCTTGTCCAGTGCGGCGTGGGCCTGGCGGTAGTCCTGCCACTGGTCGTACTCGGCCTGGGTGACCGGGTGATCGAAGGGGACCCACTGGTCGTGGTTGGTTGCATCCGGGACCATTACCCCAGCCTGGCCCACGGTCATGTCCGGGTACTTGCGGCCGATGAAGTCCATGGGCAAATCCACGCCGGGTGGCGTGATCCCGAAGGTGGCCCAGATGGGATCGGTGCGCGAATACCAGGCGCCGGCGACGGGCACAGCCTTGCAGGTGCTGTCCTGCCCGACAGTGCACTCCTGGATGGTCCGGTCCTGGCTGCTGGCAGGGCTTTGCATGTAGTAGGCCCGGAACCGGGCCAGCTGGTAGTCCGGGGAGGGAACCAGCAGCCGCGCATACGGGTCGCTGCCCGCCGTCAGCGGATTGGCCGCGCTTGCGGCATTCCAGCTGTTCCAGCCGGTGTCGGGGAACTGCTGGAGGCCCCCGAAGCCGATGAGCACGTCATCGGCCTTGTAGCGCGTGCTGCTGCCCGGGATCTCGTACTCGACGACGCTGCGGGGTGTGCCGGGCTGCAAGGCCCAGGTGACACCGCCGTTGGTGTTGTTCAGCGTGGTGGTCTTGATGTCGACATTGCCGGTGGCCTCGATGGTCGCGGCGTGGTTGTCGACGCTCGTGGCCGAGCCGGTGGCATGGCCCAGCGCATCGAGGCTGCCGCCGATGGCGAGATTGCCATCGCTGAAGATGAGGGCGCCGTCGCGGTTGTTGACGGTGCCCGCGCCAATGTCCATGCGCACCCGCGCGGCGATGGTGGCGGCGCTGGTGGTGCCGTTGACGGTTTCCGAGAGATTGTTGAGCGTGCCCACGCCAATGGAAACCTGGTCGCCGTAGATGCGGCCGGTGCCGATGTTGGTCAGTGTGCCTGCGTCGATGCGCGTCACCACGCCGTCGACCACGCCCCGGTTGGTCACGGTGCCGCTGGCGCTCAGCCGGGTGGTGGTGCCCTGGATGTCGCCGGTGGCGGCGTTGTCGATGTTGGCCGCCGAGAGTGACAGGTCGTTGCCGGCGGCGATCCGGCCGCTGTTGGAGATATTGCCGCTGGTCGCAATGCTCAGGTCGTGATTGGCGATGGTTTCGCTGCCCGCCGAAAACGCCATGTCCTTCGTCAAGGCAAGACGCATGTCGCCCTGGGAGAGCAGCTTGCCGGTGCTGGTCAGTGAGGCGGCATCCACAGAAAGCGTCTTGCCCGCGAGCATGGTGCCGCCGGAGTTGGAAACGCTCAGGGTCTTGGCTGCCGCCGTACCCGCATGGGGATCGACGATGCTCACGATGTCGCCTGCGGAGATCAGGCCACCCGTGCCGTTCTCGATGAGGCCGGTGCTGATCACGGTAGCGTTCACATCGGCGCGGATGGCGCCGGAGGTGTTGTCGACGATGGCTGCCGTGATGGCCACGTTCTTGCCTTCGATGCCTTGATCGGCGTCGGAGGTGGCGGTGTTGTCGATGTTTCCGGCGCGCAGTGTGGTCGTGGCGCCCGAACGGATTAAGGCGCCCGCGTTCTGGATGCTTCCTGCGTCGAGTTGCAGATCGCCCACGGCCAGCGTCTGGCCGCCCCGGTTGTCGTAAGTCGCGCCGTGCGTGTCGATGGCGAGCGTCGACTGGCCCAGCACAAGGCCACCGCTGCCATTGACAAACTCGCCAGTGTTGGCGCTCAGGGCATTCTTCGAGCCGATGAAGCCGGCCGTGTTGTTGACGGCGCCGGTCTTCAGGGTGAGAGTGTCGCCGCTGACGATGCCGCCCTGGCCGTTTGCGTAGCCGGCGGCGTTGGTGTTGACGAGATCTCCGCCATGCGTGTCGATGGCCATCGCGCCACCGGACTGGATCAGGCCTGCGTCGTTCTTGAGCGCACCCGAGTTGACGTCGACGGTGCTGCTTGCGCTCAGGGTGCCGCGGGTGTTGTCCAGCGCAGCGTTGTGGGTGTCGATGGCAAAGCTGTTGCCGTTGACCTTGCCGTCGGTGTTCGTGAGGCCGCTGTTCGCGAGCACGACGGCGCCCGAGGCCAGCAGGCTGCCCGATGTGTTGTTGGTCGTGCCGGTGGTCGTGACACGAAGATCACCGGCCACGGACGCCATGGTGCCAGTGGCGTTGTCGAGGCTGGCGGCGTTGACTGTGACGCCGCCGTTGGCGCCCAGCGTGCCTTTGATATTCGACAAAGCTCCGGCCGCCGCGATGCTCAGCGTGCCGGGCGTGGTGATGACGGCCTTGTCGGTGGTCACGTCGCCTCGCGTGGCGATGATGGCAATGTTGCTGCCGCTGGTCTTGCCGGCCGAGAGATCGACGCTTGCTCCCTGGAAGGTCGCATTGCCGGCGGAGAGGTTGGTGCCGTTGGCCGCAAGGGCCCCAGTGGCGATGACACGCAGATCGCCTGCACCACTGCCCGATGCAGCGAATGTGCCGTCGCTCTGGATGCCCGCGCCCATCACGCTGGCCGTGCCACTCTGGACGCTCGCAGCCGTGATGGTGGTGTTGCGCCCCGAGGTGATGTTGCCGTCGTTGGTGAGCACGTCGCCAAGCGTCACGCTGACATCGTTCGCGCCGCGCAGCGTGCCGGCGTTCGCGAGCGTGCCCGATTGAATGCCCAGGTCGGTGGCCGCGTTGATCGAGCCGCCTGCGCCGTTGACAAGCGGACCTGTCGATGTGATCTGCACGCTGGACTTCGCCGACTGGATGCTGCCCTGCGAGTTCTCGAGCGAGGCGGTATGCAGCGCCAAGCCCTGGTTGGAGGCCAGGGTGCCGGAGGTGTTGACGGTCGCGCCAGCGACGCTGGCTGCGAGCGCCCCTGCGGCCGAGATGTTGCCGCGCAGGTTGTTGAGCGAGCCGCCGACCGTGAGATTGGCGTTGCTGTCGCTGGTGAGCACACCGTCCTGGTTGTTCAGGTCACCGGAGGTGGTGATGTCCAGGCTTCCGGTGCGCAGGGTTCCGGACGCGTTGTCGAAGGTGCCGAGGTTGGCCGCGAAGGCGCCGGACACATTGATGGTTCCGCCCCGGTTGGAGAAGCTCGGCTGGTTGAGCGACATGCTCGCCAGGCTCAGGGTTCCGCCGTTGTTCACGAGGTTGGCCGTTTGCACGGTGATGGGGCTGCCTGCGTAGACCTTGCCACCGTCGTTGAGGATCGCGCCGGCTGCAGTGATGCTGCCAGGAGCAATCGGCGCGGGAGCTGGCGCTGGTGTGCCTGCTGTTGTCGGGCCCCCGGTCAATGCGGGGGTGCCGGTCGAGCCACCGGAGCCCGAGTTGGGTGTGGTGTCTGTGCTGCCGTTGCTGCCGCCCCCGGCCGTGGGAGCCGGTACAGGCTCGGGGCCGATCCATCCGCCGTTCGCATTGAAGATGGTCGGTGCTGCAATCGACAGCGCCGCCATGCTGGTCTGGCGGATCGTGCCCTGGTTGACGATGTCGCCGCCGGTGCTCGCGAGTTGCACGCTCTGGCCTTCGAGGGTGCCGGTGTTGAGCAACTGGCCGGATGCGGTGACGACCAGGCTGCCTGCGCTCGCACCGATGTTGCCGGCGTTGCGCACCCCGAGCCCTTGCTCCGTGCCCACGAGCACGATTTTCCCGGAATACATGCCGCCGAGCGCAGCCACATCGAGAGCGAAGGTCGGTGCGGCACCGGTGCCCGCCGTGGGCGTGATCTGCGTATGGTCGGCGCTGATCTGGTTCGCGCCTGTGACCACCTTCAGGTCGGTGGCGTAGATCGCGGCATTGAGCTGCACGGCGCGAGCGAGGATGGCCGCGTAGTCCGTCTTGCTGGCATCGAGGCCCGCGCCGTCGATGGTGACAGTGCCGCCTCGCACGAGGAAGCTGTCGAGGCCGCCGAGGGCGTTGAATTGCGGTGTACCCGTGGTCACCGTTGCGCGAGACGCGTTGACGAAGCCGCCGCCATCGATGCTGATCCCGGCTGGGTTGGCGATGATGATCTCGGCACGCTGGCCCGCAACTTCCAGATAGCCGCGAATCTGGCTCGGGTTCCCGCCGTTGACTTCGTTGACGATAATGCGCGCCGGGCCCGAGGCCAAAAATGGGTTCCCCTGTATGTAGCCCCCGAGCTGCGACTGCACATTCACCCGGCTGTTGTTCAGGATCGCGCCGTTGGTGCTAATGTTGAATTGGTTGTAGACGTTGCGAGATACACCTGCGGCCGAGGGCGTTTGGATGTTGACGTATGGCACGCCGTTGGGTGCGACCAGCACGGTCGGTCGCAGGTTGCCTGGGACGTTCGGCGCACCGACGATCTGCGCGTGGGCCGATGTCGCCGTGAGCATGCCCGCCAAAGCAGCACCGATCAGCATGGGAGCAAGAGCCACTGCACCGGCCAGAGCACCGCCAACCGCTGCCTTCGTCGCCTTGTTCGACCCCTTGCCGGTGCTCGTGGCGGTTTCCTGGACCACCATCCGAATGCCTCGGGCGGCGTTGAAAATGACACGGTGAAGCTGGCGATTCATGCTCTGACATCCCTGAGAGTTTTTTGGCTAACCGCAACGGTTCTGCAACGAAACGCGTCGGAGTCCAATTGTCAGGGCACTAAAGGCCTATGCGAAGGGCAGCCATGTGTCAGCCGTGCGCACAACATCACGAATGAAGCGCTCGCAAATCTCAACAATTCTCGCGATTAATACTTAGGCATTGAGGTCAATCGACCATTGCCCTGCGCCGTGCTCGAGGCGGGGAACTCTACGGCGACGAAAACCGCGCTCTGCGTCTCGACAAACATCAAGCCGATGTTGTCGCGGCGGGATATCAGTCCAGACAGGCCCGTCTTCGATCAATGCCCCTCCCCAACTGAAACGCAATCGCCCACCATGTCTGACATGGAGGGCCGTCATGAAACGTAAGTGCGCTTGCTGCGGCAAACAGTTCAGGCTAGAGACCACCCCCCGATCAGACCTTCTGCCTTCTGTTCTGACGCAGCCTGCCAGCAAGAACGCAAGCTGCGATGGCAGCGCCACAAGTTGCGCGCCGACCCCGGCTACGCTGAGAACAAGCGCAATGCGCAAAAGAAATGGGTGGCCGGCCGCCGCGAAGCTCGTCGTGGCGATGCGAGCGCCATTCGACATCGAGCAGCGGCCGACGATCCACATCACCGTGAGCATCGGTGTGGCGTTCTACTGGTGCGCTTGAGCGGCACATGCAGGCCCCACGCACGCATCGCACGGTGCGAGGCGGCTTTGGCCGAATGGGAACAGCCACTTGACTCAATGCATTCGTTCGAGCGCGACGTGCACGGTGCGTCGGCGGCGAGAACGCATGCCCGCCAGAAGATGTGGGCGGATCACTTGGCGACGAGGAGTTCCTCGAAGCGCTGGTCGATCCTCAGCATCCCGAGCACATCGAGATGAAGGAATGGATCGGTCGTCCCTTCGATCCTCGCGCCTTCGACATCGACGAGGTCAAGGCATGCCGACAAGGGCTATGACTTTGCGCGTTGCCGCGCCCACTTGCGCAAGCTGGGCATCACGGCGCGTATTGCCCGGCGTGGTATCGAGCGCAATGACCGGCTCGGGCGTCATCGCTGGGTGGTCGAGCGCACGCACGCCTGGTTGGCTGCCTTCGGCAAGCTGCGTACTCGCTTCGAGCGCCGCATCGACATTCATGTCGCGCTGCTTTCTCTGGTTTGCTGCGTCATCTGCATTCGCCATCTCACACCGTTTTGTTAGCCGCTCTATGCAGGACAGGGCACTAGGTGCGAGATTCGCTGGCTGATGGATGCAAAAGTGGCGTTTACGGAGTCTTCAACCAGTGCGAGCACCGGATTGGGATCGGCCTTTCGTCGCAGCAGGGTCAGGAACTCGTCCGCCATCTTCTGTTTCAAGGCTCTAAAAGCGATGCCCTTGACGCCGAGCAAGGAACTCGAGGCCGGGACGAGCGCGATGCCAAGCCTCGCACTCACCAGATCCAGCACACCGTGGACAGTGCTGGCTTCATAGCGCACCCGAGGATTGAAGCCCGCCTGGATGCACATGTGGTTCGCGTGATCGGAATAGGCGACGCCCTTGTGCTGGGCAAAGGCCACGAAGTCGTGCTCGGAGAATCGCTTCAGATCCACCAGTCCGGCGGCGCGGGGCTCGGAACTGGCGGGAAACGCGAGGCACAAGGGATCCTTGATCGACTTGGCTTGGCAAAGTCGAGGGTGGTGCGCCGTGAGGCGCACGATGCCCGCATCGATGCGCCCGGCAATCAGCGCATCGGTCTGGTCGGAGCTAATCAACTCGTGCAGCTCGATGTTGAGGCGTGGGTGCTTCTTTTTGAGCTGTCGCACCAGGGACGGCAGCACGATGCTGCTGGCTGAGGGAACGAAGCCAACGCCGATGCTGGATGCCTTGTCGCTGTGGCTTGCCTCGCGCGCGACGTCGGCGAGACGGGCCGCTCGCTCGAGGAGATAGCGCGCCTCGGGCAGCAGGGCCTGACCCGCGGTAGTCAGGCGCACGCCTTTCGGGTGTCGGATGAACAACGCCACACCCAATTCCTCTTCGAAGAGTCGGATCTGCGTCGACAGTGGTGGCTGGGCGATGTTCAGCTTGACGGCCGCACGGCTCAAGTTGCCCGCCTCGGCAACAGCCGCGAAGTAACGAAGGTGGCGCAGCTCCATGGCATACCTCGCTGGTATGGAGAACATACCAAATCAATCTTTGAAGTATTTCATCGGTTCCGCAAGAATTTGTCCAGCACCGCAAAGGGGAGCACACGATGAAGAAGTTCGTAGCACTGCTGCTTGCACTCGTGATCTGTGCAACGGCATCGGCAGGGACCTGGCCGGCGAAGCCTGTCCGGCTGATCGTGCCGGCTCCAGCCGGCAGCTCGCTGGATGTGATCGCCAGGGTGCTGAGTGACAAGCTGCGCTTGCGCTGGAAGCAACCGATCATCGTTGAGAACAAGGCAGGTGCAGGCGGTCTGATCGCGATGGACATGGTGGCAAAGGCGCCGCCGGATGGGCTGACGCTGGGCGTCGGATTCAACGGCCCCATCGCCTTTGGTACTTTCCTCTACAAACGGATGCCGTACGAGCCGTCCAGGGATCTGATCCCCGTGGTGCTCACCACGTCACAGCCGAACGTGCTCGCCGTGCCGGTCGAGAATCCGGCCAACACCTTGCCGGAGTTCGTGGACTGGGCAAAGCAGCAGGGCGACAAGTTCACGTACGCCTCCGTGGGGCTGGGCAGTTCCTCTCATCTCACGATGGAGCTGCTGCGCAAGAAGGCGAACCTGCTTGGCGTGCATGTGCCGTATCCCGGATCGCCGCCCGCGGGTATGTCCCTTGCAGCGGGAGAGACGCAAGCCTTATTCACGGTCGAGCCCGCATTGCTGTCCCTGATCCAGGGCAAGCGCATCAAACTGATTGCTGTCACCAGTGCCCATCGATCGCCGCGGTTGAAAGACCTCCCGACAGTGGCGGAGTCGGGCTATCCCGGCTTCGAATCCCTGGCGTGGAACGGTCTCTTCACCGCGGCGGGCACACCGGCCGAACTGGTGGACCGGATCAATACGGATGTCAACGCCGTGCTTAAGGATGTTTCGGTGCGGGAGCAACTCGCGCAGCAGGGATTGGAGATGGGTGGGGGATCTTCCACCGAGTTCAAGAGCTTCATCGCGAATGAGCGCGTGAAATGGGGCGCGATCATCACAGAGGCTGGCATCAAGTTCGAACAATGAACTCTGACACGATGCAAGCCTTGCGCAAGACCCGGGCCGCAGCTGGTCTCGAACTGGTCGATGTCCCGATACCCGCGACGGCGTCGGACGACGAGACGCTGGTTCGCGTGAGTGCCGTGGGAATCTGCGGCAGCGACCTTCATGTGGACGACTGGCATTCCAGCTACGAGTTCATGGCGCCGGGCCTCCCGATCACCATTGGCCATGAATTCGTCGGAGTGCCGCAAGACGGGCCATTCGCGGGAAGACGCGTGGTTGTGCGGCCATCGGTGACCTGTGGGGCATGCGCGGCCTGCTGCACAGGGGACTTCGACGCCTGCACGCGACGCAGTGGCATCGGCATGACGCGCGACGGTGCTTTCGCACAATGGGTCCGGGTGCCGCTGCGCAACTGCGTTGCTGTTCCCGACGACGTGAGCGATGAGCTGGCATCCCTCGCCGAGCCACTGTCGATCGCCATGCAGGCATTGCGTGTGGCCGGCGAGGTCATGGGACGGCGGATCCTGGTGATGGGGCCAGGCACGATTGGCCAGGGGATTGCATTGCTGGCCCGTCGGGCGGGGGCATCGCAAATCGTCGTGACCGGGCGTGAGGATGCCACGCGCTTCGAAGTGCTGCGCCGAATGGGCTTCCAGGCATTGGCGGATGTCGCGATGCAGTCGCTGGCGGATGCCACGGCACCTCATCGCGACGGGGAGATGTTCGACCTTGTCTTCGAGGCCACCGGTGTCCCGGAGACCGTCGCGCAGGCCCTGGAGCTTCTGCGCCACGACGGCATAGTGATCGTCACCGGCATCCATGCCCGGCCGCTGCAGCTCGACCTCACCGACCTCGTGCGCAGGCAGCTGCAGCTTCGCGGTTCGTTTCGTCCGCCCGAGTCCGCGTGGCCCGAGGCGCTTGCGCTGATCGATGAACTGAAGGAGGGCATCGCGCCCATGATCAGCCACGTGCTGCCGCTGAACGAAGCGCACCAGGGCTTCGCGCTCGCGCACAGGAAGGCTGCAAGCAAGGTCCTGCTCAAGCCCTGGGGGTTGCATGATTGATCGCGCGACCGCGCTGCTCGCATTCTGGAACGACGTCGATCCGTCGCATGACGACGCCTACAACGCATGGCATGGCGGCGAGCATGTGCCCCAGCGATGCGCAGTCCCGGGCGTGCTGTGGGCGCAGCGCTATGGCCAGAACCATTCCGAGATCGGGCAGCGGTATCTGACGCTCTATGGCCTGCGGGACGTTCAGGTCCTGGAGGAAGAAGGCTACCAGCGGCTGCTGCGCGAGCCCACGCCTGCGAGCCGCGCGATGCGCCCCCTGCTCTTCAATCTCTCCCGGTGGGTCTGTCGCCTGCACGAGTGCCGCCTGACCGACGCGACAAGTGCACTCATCGCGACGACCCTGACCGAAACACCACCGACGGTTCGCGCGCTGGTCCTGGCCGAGCGTGTGTCCGACGCCAGTCCGCTGCCGTGGATGAACCAGCAGCAGGGCCACGCGAGGGACGGGCGCTGGCTGGTGTGCGGCGCCGTCGACGGGGTGACAGAAGTCGGCCCGACTGCGGATGGCGCCGTCCTGTATCAACGGCTCTCGCTGTGCGGATCTCGGCAGGTCGAGGGGACGCTCGATCGCCGGCCTCTGCTGAGGTCTGAACCATTTCTTCATCGGCTCATCTAGTAGAGGACAAGGGATGCCAAATCGCTATGTTGTCGACGACACCGACGCCGCGACTTTCAGGGTCAACACGGAAGTCTTTACCGACCGTCGGCTGTTCGAGCTCGAGAAGGAGGCCATCTTCTCCACGTGCTGGCAATACCTCGGGCACGAATCCGAGCTGCCGCGTCCGAACGATTTCATCAAGCGCAACGTGGCCGGCCGCTCGGTGCTTTTCGTGCGCGACGGCGATGGACAGATCCGCGCGCACCTGAACGCCTGTCGCCATCGCGGGACACAGGTCTGCGCCGCGGCGAGTGGCAATCAAGTGCGCTTTCAATGCCCGTACCACGGCTGGACCTACGCGAACACCGGGGCCCTGATCGGCGTGCCCGGCATCGAGGCGTACGGTGCCGGCTTCTCGCAGGCCGAACTGGGCCTGGTGCCGGTTGGTCGCGTCGAGGACTACCGAGGCTTCTACTTTCTCAACTTCGCGAGCGAAGGCGAGTCCCTCGACGACTACCTCGGCGACGTGCGCTACTACCTGGACCTGATCTGCGATCAACTGGACACTGGGTGGGAGGTGGTCCACGGCTCCTACATCCACAGCATGCAGATCAACTGGAAGGTCCTCGCGGACAACAGCACCGATCTGTACCACTTGCCGTTCGCGCATCGCCGCTACCTGGACTTCCTGAGCGGAGAGGGCACCGAGGAAGCTGCATTCAAGCGCACCGGCGCGGTACTGCACCTGGGGGGAGGCCATGCGGTCGCCAAGAGCACGCCGCCTTCAGGCGGTCGGCCCATCGCCTGGTGGGCGCCCGCATTCCCCGAGAGCCACCGCGAGCGTCTGGACGCCTTGAGGGCGTCGCTGTACCGGAAGTTTGGAGAGCAGAAGGCCAAGGACATGTGCGAGACCAATCGTGGTCTCTTCATCTTCCCGAACCTGATCGTCAACGACAACATGGCGGTGACGCTGCGCACCTTCGAGCCGGTCGCCGTCGACCGTGTCGCCATCCACCTGTGGGCGCTGGCACCGAGGGGTGAGGACGACGCAGCGCGCAAGCTGCGGCTTGATTCGCTCCTGACCTTCGTCGGGCCAGGCGGCTTCGGTACACCCGACGACGTGGAGATCCTGGAGTCTTGCCAGCGCGCCTACGCGGCGCCAGACGTGCAGTGGAACGATCTGTCGCGGGGGATGAAGCGGGAGCACCCCCTGCACACCGACGAATTCCAGAACCGGATCTTCTGGCGCGAGTGGGCGCGGCGCACGGAACTCGCGACGGCGCAAGTCAACGATTGAGAGCGAGAACGACATGCTGCAGATGGAAACCGATGCCGAACTCTCGTCTTTTCTCTTCGAACACCGGCTGGCCCGCTTTCTCTACGACGAAGCCCGCCTGCTCGACGAATGGCGGCTCAAGGAGTGGCTCGACCTTTTCACGGACGACGCGGTCTACGTGGTGCCGACGACCGACCACCCGAAGCCGGTGCCCGCCCGCGACCTCACGCTGATCCATGACGACCGCAAGCGCCTGGCCTATCGCGTCGGCCTGCTGCTTGGCGAGCGCGCCTGGGCGGAGAACCCCGTTTCGCGCACGCGGCGGATGCTCAGCAACATCCGGGTTGCCGGCGAGCACGAGGGCGTGTGCCGGGTGGAGTCGAATTTCTCGGTCCATCGTTTCAGGCATGGCGATCTCCAGACCTTCATCGGGCACTACGAGCACGAGCTCGTCACGCTTGGAGGTCAACTGCGGATCCGCCGACGCACGGCGATCCTCGATCACGAAACCCTTACGCCACACGGCATGGTCAGCATCATTCTTTAATCGTTCAGGAGCACAGCGTGTCAGGAAACACCATCGGCAAGAACTTCGCGATCACAACCTACGGGGAGAGCCACGGCGACAGCATCGGCTGCATCATCGACGGCTGTCCGCCGGGTCTGCGCATCAGCGAAGAAGATCTGATGCCCGATATCGAGCGTCGCAGGACGGGGCGTTCGCGCTTCGTCAGCCAGCGGCAGGAGTCGGATGCGGTGAAGATCATGTCGGGCGTGCTCGACGGCGTGACCACCGGCACCCCGATCGGCCTGCGCATCGAGAACACCAACCAGCGCTCGAAGGACTACGAGGCGATCAAGGACCTGTTTCGTCCCGGGCATGCGGACTACACCTACTTCCACAAGTACGGAATGCGCGAGCACCGCGGGGGAGGCCGTTCGTCGGCGCGCGAGACCGTCATCCGGGTGGCCGCTGGCGGCGTGGCGAAGAAATACCTCTTCGACCGGCACGGCATCCAGGTGCGCGGCTATCTGGCCCAGCTGGGGCCTATCAAGGCTACCACGGTGGACCTCGACTTCGTTAACACGAATCCCTACTTCTGCCCGGATCCGGACAAGATCGGCGAGATCGAGAGCTTCATGGCAAGCTTGTCAAAGGCGGGAGATTCGATCGGCGCGCGCGTGAACGTGGTCGCCAGCAACGTGCCTGCAGGGCTGGGCGAGCCCATCTTCGACCGACTCGATGCCGATCTGGCTCATGCGCTGATGAGCATCAGCGCGGTGAAGGGTGTGGAGGTCGGCGCTGGCTTTGACGTGGTCGAACAGCGCGGCACGACGAACCGGGACGAGATCACGCCGGAGGGCTTCCTGAGCAATCACGCCGGCGGCATCCTGGGGGGCATATCGTCAGGGCAAGACGTGTGCGTCAGCATCGCCTTGAAGCCCACGGCCAGCCTGCATCTGGACGCCAGGACGATCGATACGCAGGGGCGTGCTGCGGTCATCTCCACGCACGGGCGCCACGACCCTTGCGTCGGCATCCGTGCGACGCCGATCGCGGAAGCCATGGTAGCGATCGTTCTCATGGACCACTTGCTGCGCCATCGCGCCCAGAACTTCGATCGCTTCGATCGCGATCCCGCTTCGTCTGCCCTTCAATTCCCCTTGGAGAATCGCACATGAGCCAGCATAGCAGCAACGCCGCATACGCATCCACATTCGACACGGCCGCCGTTGCCGGGTATCGGGTGGAAGAACATCCAGAGTCCAAGCGACTTCCGCGCATCGTCCTGCAGCGGGAGGACGTCAGGCACTTCCTGGACGAGACTGCTCACTTCACGACGCGCTCGCTCGAGTACGTGCCGTACAGCCGATTCAATGTGACGGAGGTCGCCCAGCGCGTCTGGGGCGACGAGTTCATCCAGACGCTGGACCGGCTGATCGAGGACCGCCGCAGCGGCGGCTTCCTCCTCGACATCTCGGCGGCGACCACGAACGACGAGGAACTGATCCGTTTCATCACCGCGCTCGCGCATGCGATCGGAACGCCCGACAACGACGTGCTCTCCGGGAAGTTCTATGCGCGCCTGCCGGTGAAGAGCCAGGATGTGACGCCGCAAAGCAGCAACCTCTTCCAGCCCTACCGCACCTTCGGCATGCATACCGACGGCGCTGCATCGAGGAACCCCACCACCGACTGGCTGGTCTTCGGCAAGACCCACGAGCGGCACGTCAAGGGAGGACGCAACCGCCTGCTGCACCTCGACGACTGGCGCGATGTGCGGCAGTTCTCCGAAGCACCGCAGGGACGCAAGCCCTTCCTGATCGAATTGCCGTCCGCCAACGATCCACGGCAGCAGCAATGGGGCAACAACGTTCGAAGCGAGCCTCTGAACAGGCCGATCTTCTTCGACTGGCACGGCCATCTGTGCGCACGGTTCGCCGACCAGTTCATCTTTCCGAAGTCGATCGAGGATGCGGCGTACCTGCGCAGCTTTGTCGAATCGATCGAGTCGGACCCGAAGGTCGAGTGCGTCACGATTCCCGTGGGCGCCATGATGTTCCTGAACAACAACTACTGGTTGCACGGGCGCGAGGTGTTCGAGCCGCACCCCGATCTTTATCGCGAGATCGTGCGCATGCGGGGCATGCTCCACGCGCGTTGACCGTCGCCGTCCTCAAGGGAATACCCAGAATGGTCTACACGGACATGCACCGGACCAAGGACAGGCCGGTGGCGATCGTGACTGGAGCGAGCCGAGGCATCGGCCGCGCCGTGGCCCGTGGTCTTGCCAGCGATGGCTATGCGGTCGTGCTGGTCGCGCGCAGAACGGAGGGCGTCGAGGCGCTCGCGGCCGAACTGGAGGCAGAAGGCGCCGCCGCGATCCGTTGCCCGCTGGATGTCGCAGACGAGCAGGCAGTCACTCAGGCGATGCGGAGGATCGTGGAGGAGACAGGGCGCGTGGATGTCTTGTTCAACGGGGCAGGCATCGTCCATCGTGGAACTTCGGCGATTGCGGATGCGGATCTGCGGCAAGTGCTCGACATCAACCTGCTCGGTGCGATCAATCTCGTGCGCGCCGTGTCGCCGGTGATGAAGGCCGCGCGCCGCGGGCATGTGATCAATGTCGCATCGCGCTCGGCGGTCTATCCGAAGGCTGGCAATGGCGGGTATGCCGCGAGCAAAGCGGCGCTTCGCGCCTACAGCGAGGCCCTTTGTCTTGAACTCGCCAAGGAGGGCGTGAAGGTGTCGACACTTTGCCCCAGCTATGTACACACGGACCAGAGCGCGCGCCAGGCCTGGTTGCCGGACGAGGCGAAGATCCCGCCGTCCGATCTTCATGCTTGCGTGAGGTTCTTGCTCGCGCTGTCGCCTGCGTCCTCGGTGAAGGAACTCATCGTCGACTGCTGCCACGTGGTCGCGCATGGAGAGCAGTACGTATGACCGAAGCTGTGGTCCTGATCGGATTCAAGTCGAGTGGCAAGAGCACCTATGGCGCGATGCTTGCCAGGTCGGCGGAGGGACGTTTCGCGGACCTGGATCGTCTGCTGGAACAGGAGCACGCGGACGCCAGCGGCAAGTTGCTGGCAGCGCACCAGATATTCCGTGATCTCGGTAGCACCTATTTCGCGGAGCTCGAGGAGCGAGCGTTGAGCAGATTCGTAGCAGCGACTGTCGACCGGACGCCGGGAGGCAAGGGCTTCGCTGTTCTGGCGACGACCGGGGCAACCCCGTTCAGGTCAATCAACCTGGCGCTGCTGCGGCGCCTGGGGCCCTTGATCCTGATCGATACCCCGCGGGATGTGATCAGGCAACGGTGGTTTGCGGGACGGCTGCCCGCATTCGTCGATCCGCTCGACCCGGAAGGCTCGTTCGACCGGCTCTACGAGGAGCGAGCGCCGCTGTACAGCGCGGCGGCGGACGAGGTCGTCCTCACGGCGAACCGAAGGGACGAAGAGGTGATTGCTGACATCCAGGCCATTGCTCGTCGTGCTTGCGCGAAGGCGAAAGCGCCTGAATGAACCAGGCCGAGACGCTCCGGTTGGCGCCGATGACCGGCGCGAACAAGTTCGTCGCAACGGCTTCGATCATGCTCGCCACCATCCTGACGGGCCTGGACAGCACCATCGTGAACGTTGCCTTGCCCCAGATGCAGCGTGGGTTCGGGGTGAGCCAGGATGCAGCCATGCTCGTGGTCACGTCCTACATCGTGGCTGCTGCGATTGCGACGCCGATGATCGGCTGGATTTCCGCGCGCATCGGCCGCAAGCGCTTGTACCTAGTTGCCATCGTGGGATTCACCATCAGCTCGGTATGGTGCGGCTTGTCCGCCGGCTTGGCTGAGCTTGTCTTCGCACGCGTGGTGCAGGGCTGTTTCGGTGCGGTCCTGGTTCCGATCTCACAGGCGCTGATCCTCGACATCAACCCGCCCGACAGGCAGGCGCAGGCACTGGCGCAATGGGGCGCCGGGGTGATGCTGGGGCCCATCCTCGGCCCGGTGATCGGCGGCGTTCTGACCGAGTACCACGGCTGGCCCTGGGTCTTCTACATCAACATTCCCGTTGGCCTCATCGCCTTTGCGGGCATCGCAACGCGCGACATCAAGACGGCACCTGAACCCGTGAGGTCGTTCGACCTCACGGGATTTATGAGCATGTCGCTCGCCATCGGCCTGCTCCAACTCATCCTGGACACCGGCCAGCATGTAGGCTGGCTCGACTCGACATTGCTCGTCTGCGCACTCGCCGTGATGGCCTTGGCATTCGTTGTCTTCATCCGGCATACGTTGCGCAGCGAGTCGGGCGGCTTCTTCAACCGGGCGCTCCTGATGGACCGTAACTACGTGACCGGGCTGTTCTTCACGGCCGTAGTCGGCGGGCTGCTTTTTTCTACGCGCGCGCTGCTGCCGCAGATGCTGGTCAATGTGGCGGGCTACAACGTCGCAGACGCGGGCGTGCTGATGGCACCGACAGGCGTCGGAACGCTCGCGGCGATGCTGGTTGCAGGAAAGATCATCGCTCGGGTGGACCCGCGCCTGATGATGGCCGGCGGCTTCGTGGTGACGGGGACCGCCATCCTACAGCTGGTGTTCCTGGGTATGCCGGTGCAGGCGAGTTCGATCATCGTCTCCGGATTTGTGCTGGGCGCCGGGCTGGGCCTGATCTTCGCCCCGCTGAACGCCATGACGTTCTCGACCCTCGCCGCCGGCATGCGCTCGGACGGTGCCGCCTTCTTCGCGCTGTCGCGCAACTTCGGCAGCAGTGCTGGCGTCTCGCTGATGCAGTCACTGCTGACCTATCGCACGGACCTCAACCTTGCGAACCATGGGGCGACCGAGGCCGCATTCCTCGCGTACCTATTCGATTTCCGGTTATTGCTGATCCTGAACCTCGGGGTCATTCCATTCGTGCTCTTCATGAGATACCGCCGACCCCATGCATCGGCATCTACGGGGAAGAAGGAGTGACGCTCGCCTATGCATTGTTGAACATCCATATCCATCCGGACTCGAGATTCGCACCAGACGGGTCTTGAGGATGCTGGTGCGACCCGTGCGCACCTGAGAACAGGAGGCATCCGGGGCATTCGCCCTCCGGCTGTCTCCGCATGAGCGCTTCCTTGGAGACAACGCAGTCGTTCGTCAAGAGAGCGCGAATGCGGGCGTTGCAGACTCCGACAGGGCAGGCACTCCAATGGCAGAAGAACTTCAGCAATTAGATCTTCAATCGGGAGTTGAGAATGCGGAATTCGAACGTGGGTGGGGCATCGGTGATCGTCCTCGATTTCGACGGCGTCATCATCAAGTCCCATGTGGCAAAGCGCAGGGCCATGCTTGCCATGTTCTCCGACCATCAGGAGAAATCGGCCGAGATCGATGCCTACATCCTGAGTCATGGCGGTGTTGCACGGCGCGAGAAGCTGGCTGGGATCCTCGAAACCATCATCGGTGTGGAAGCCACCCCGGTGCTTCTCGCGCAATACCTTTCACGCTATGCAGGATGCGTGGAGGTGTCGCTTGCCGAAGCCCCTTTCGTCGACGGCGTGAAGGAGTTCGTGTCGCAATGTCCTTGTCCTGTCTATATCAGTTCGACCGCGCCCGAGACGGAGATATACGAACAACTCACGCGAGGCGGACTTCTTCATCGATTCGTTTCCGTCTACGGGAGTCGTACACCAAAGGCCAAAGCCTTGAAAGAGATATCTGCCCGGCATCGCGACAGGGAGACCATTTTCTTTGGCGATTCACTGGGTGACATGGTTGCCGCGCGGGATGCAAAAATTCCCTTTGTGGCTGTTACGAATGAACGAGACAACTTCAAGGACCTAGAGGTTGTGAAGCTTGAAAGCTTCCTCTCTAGGGAGCTTGTCGAACGCTCGGTACGCGCGGCGTTGGTGGAGTTCGTCGATGTACCGCGTACCGTCGCTTTTCCTATGGCGACCACGACCTGAGTCGGGGTGAGGCCTAGATCCTTCCAGTCTCTCAGTGTGGAAAATGAGGGAGATCGCCAATTTCATTCGGCTGTGCGCAATTGGTTTGTGTGCATTGGGAAGCGCGAAGAGGGGTAGCGTGTGCCTCGAGCCACGTCTGTCGTTCAGCTGAGCTGTTGAGATGGAGCACGAGTTTTTAGAAGAACGCCACGGCCAATGCTGTGCCCCCGCCGGTTTACTCGCGGCCCGCTCCAACTTACTACCAGCCTCACGGCAGTTCTACTCCGTCCCAGCACCTGTCTACTACGAACATGAATCTCGATGGGAGAAACGTCGCATGCAACGCTGGAAAGAGCGCTGCGCGAAGCACCGTGAATGGCGCCCTCGGCAATGTACCGCCGCTACTACGAACGGAAGCGCAGTGCTATTGAGCGGTCAGATGTTCCGCAATCTCGCGTGCACCGAGTTCTCGCACTGCCGCAAGACTTTCTAGTTACACGGCCTGCGGGCGCATCTTGCCTTGCTCCCAGTGGTAGATCGTCTGTCCGGATACACCAACCAGTTGTTCATTCACGTCCGGGTATGCGGCACGTACCGCCCCCGCTAGCTGTGAAGCTCCAATAGGTTGTTGGCGCCGACCGGAAACTGAGCCAGTGGGGGTGCGGATAAAAACTTGGACTGGTTTTATGCCGCAAGTCCGAGGCTCACCCTGTATTCGATGGGGCTGAGGGCCCCCAGGGAGATCTTGATCCGCTTCTCGTTGTACCAGCGGATGTACGAGCCGACCACTTCAATGAACTGCTCGATGGTCGTGCCCATCCAGTCCCGAGGATAGAACAGTTCGTTCTTGAGGCGACCGAAGAAGCCTTCGCAAGCCGCATTGTCCGGAGAACAGGCCTTGCGGGACATCGAGCGGATGAGGTTGGCATCGCTCATTCTCGATAGCCAGCCTGGCCAGCGGTAGTGTCCGCCGCGGTCGGAGTGGACCACAGGACGATCGGCGGTATCCATCACCGTCTCGATGGCTGCATCCAGCATGGTGTTGACCAACTCAGCATCCGGGCTCGTGCCAATGGTCCAGCTCACTACCATCCCGTCGAAGCAGTCGATGATCGGCGACAAGTACACCTTGCCTGCCGGGATCTGGAACTCCGTGATGTCCGTAAGCCACTTCTCGTTCGGTGCCCCTGCCTGGAAGTCTCGGTTGATGATGTTCTCGGGCGCGGGGCTGATCTCGCCAAGGTAGGACGCATACCGGCGCCGCTTGGGCTTGGCCACGATCAGGCTCTCTTGCTTCATCAGGCGCTGCACCACCTTCTCGGAGATGGTGACGTCTTGCCTGGTCAGCGAGGCCTGCAGCCTGCGGTAGCCGTAGCAACGGTGGTTCGACTCAAAGATCTCGGTGATGGACTGCCGCACTTGGAGGTACTTGTCGCCCACCATTGCGCGGGCCCGATGGTAGAAGTACGAGCTACGTGCCAGGCCCAACTGTGCAAGGAGTTCTGGCAAGCCGTAATGCTCCTTGAGGGCGTCAATCAGCAGTGTCTTCTCCCGGTTGGACAGGAGCTGCAGATCGACGCCCAGGCCTTTTTTTAACAGTTCATTGGCCTTGTTCAAGAGGTCCTGCTCAAGGCGCAGCTGCCTGACTTCGCGGCGCAACGTCTCAACCTCGCGCTCGAGCTCGTCGCGCTCTTGAGCCCGCGGGGACTGATTGGTGTGTTTCATTGATGCGGGTGTCTCACGTCCCAGGAGCTGGTTCTTCCAGTTGTACAACGTCGGCCTGCTCACGCCAAGCTTCTGAGCAACCACCTGCGCACTTCCCTCACGAGTACACAGTTCGAGGACCGCCAGCTTCTTCAGTTGCGGTGGCCGAGGTGTACTGACGGCCCTGCCGACAACGCGCTGGCGGGAGGCGGGGTCCAGTTCATGAATCCAGGCACGCAGCAAATCGCGGCACGGATAGCCCAACGCCTTGACCGCGGAGGCAATGCAGTGCCCGTGCTCGGCGTAGTGTTTGACTGACCTGCCCCCTTCTGCCGTGCCATTCATAACGAGGAAGTCCGGGGTTGCAAGATTAATTGATCTCGGTGGTTGTTGAGCTGGATCGAGCTGCATCGCCAGCGCGCTGGCGATGCAGCTCGGCGAACTTCGACGGAGGCATTCGCTGGCAACTGCTGTGCGGCCTGATCTCGTTGTAGTCCTGGCGCCAGAGCGTGATGGCCGATCGGGCTTGCTGCAGCGTCTCGAACCACTGTTCGTTCAGGCACTCGTCCCTGAACTTGCCGTTGAAGCTCTCGATGTAGCCGTTCTGCATGGGCCGTCCCGGCTCGATCAAGATGTGACGGATGCCGTGGGCCTGCGCCCAGCCCATGAAGGCGCGACTGGTGAACTCCGGGCCGTTGTCGGTGCGCACAGCCAGCGGGTAGCCTCTGAACACGGCCGCTTGATCCAGCAGTCGCGTAACGTATTTCCCCGAGATGCCCCAGTCCACCGAGATGCTCACGCACTCGTGGCTGAAGTCATCGGCCACGGTCAAGCACTTGATGCGCCGTCCCGTGCTCAGGCTGTCGCTGACGAAGTCCATGCTCCACACCTCATTGACCGTCGTGGCCAGTTGCAGCGGCACGCGTTCGTTCGCGGGGCGTTTGACCTTCTTGCGCTTGCGCACCGCCAGGTTGGCCGCGCTGTACAGGCGGTAGACGCGCTTGTGGTTCACGCCCGGGAAGTGCGGGCGCAGCATGTCGTGGATGCGCCGATAGCCGAAGCGCCGACGTGCATGCGCGATCTCGACGATCTTGCTGCTGAGCTCTTGCGTCATGGCATCGGCCTCGGGTGGATTGCGATAGCTGTCGCGGGAGAGCCCCACAAGCCTGCAGGCACGTCGCTCGCTCAGATCGCATTCCCCGATCATGATGGCGACGGCCGCGCGCTTGGCTTGCGGGGCTATCGCTTTACCCCGAAGGCCGTGTTCAGCGCGTGGATGTCCAGGTGCGCTTCGGCCAGCAGCTTCTTGAGTTTGTTGTTCTCGGCCTCGAGTTCACGCAGGCGCCTGGCATCGGGCACGTCCATCCCGCCGTATTTGGCGCGCCATTTGTAGAAGGTCGCATCGCTGAAGCCGCCCTTGCGGCACAGATCTTTGATCGGCAAGCCGGACTCGGCTTGCTTGATGAAACCGATGATCTGCTCCTCGGTGTATCTGCTCTTTCTCATGTCCGTCATTCTCCAAGTTGACGGACTTCGCTGCCATTACGCTGGTACGGCCGGGAGGGGGCAGGTCATGACGGCCTGCTCCTTCTGAATTTGAGAATACTTCGGCTTCGAGCGCACGTAGCCGGACGACAGGTCTAGGCGCCGCTCGTACTCCCCATGCCAGCTCCTCAAAGAGTTCTTCGTCGGATAGCCCAACTGACGGATAGTCGCCCCGGTGCGCTTGCCCAGCTTGATGTAGAGCGTGACCGCTCGGATGCGGTCTTCGTATGAATACATGAACTATCTCCAGGTAGTCCAAGTTTTCCGCCGCACCCCCCCCAGCTCAGTTCTACTTCGGCGCGGACAGCGCCATCGACTGAGCTATCAGTTGATCGCTCGTCTCGGCCAGTGCCCCTGCTGCGGAAGGGCAAGCTCGAAGCTACTCTTGTGACAGAGTAAGACTAGAGCCGCGCCTTGGCCGCTAACTCGGTCACAGAAACGCCAATGCCTGCGGCGATCTGAACAACGGTCATCACGCCAGGGTTTTGCATCCCTCTTTCGATGCTGCTCATGTAAGAGCGATCGATGTGACTGCGATGCGCGAGCTCTTCTTGCGAGATTCCATGCGCTTTTCGCAATGCCTTGATGGCAGTACCCAGCGCCAACAGCGCTGGGTCGAGCGCGTGTTTGGGCGAGGCAATTGGCATAGACAAAATGCTCTCGCCTTGTGTACGATCGCACCACGGACGATCTTCCACATACTGCCTTCTCTCCATATGTCCTGCGTCGCCTCCAGACGGGTTCTCGAACTCAAGCGCAGCTTCGTGGCCGTATGACTCGCAGACACGTCGCATCGCCACTGCCAACGGCACGACCTCTGCGGTTGCCGGTTTCGGTGACGCGTGTCCGCCGGAGGCAATCTGCACCTGTCGTGCGCAGTCTGTCTGCGGCTCGCATCGGCGCGCAGGTGAGGGCGCTGCGCATGGCGGCTGATGTTTCTGGCGGTGCTTTGGCCAAGACCTCGGGGATTTCTGCCTCGATGCTCTCGCGCATCGAGCGCGGTCTGGTCTCGCCTTCGGTGGAGACCCTGGAGCGTCTCGCGAATGGTTTGGGTGTGCCGGCGTCGCGTTTCTTTGGCGATCAGGCGCGCCGCACGGACTTCTGCCATGTGCGCGCAGGGCAGGGCGTTGTGGTTGATCGCGTCGGTGCGGTTTCAGACTACCGCTACGAGCTGCTGGGGCACCTGCTGTCCGGCAACCTGTTCGTCGAGCCCTATTTGGTCACGCTTCTGCCCGGTGCCGATCCCTACGTGACCTTCCAGCATCCGGGCCTCAAGTTCCTGTACTTCTTGTCCGGGGAGGTCAGCTACCGCTACGGTGCCAAGGTGGTCACGGTGAGGGCAGGGGACTCACTGCTGTTCGAGGCCACGGCGCTGCATGGCATCGAGGCTATTCAAGGTGGACCGGTGTCCTACCTCTCGGTGGTGTTCACGTTGCGCGAGTGAGGCGCGTGGGGACGGGCCTGCTCGGGCGCAACGGCTGATCGAGTGCGTTGATACCTTTCTTTCTTCGTCCCGTCCTTTTTCCCTTTCGAGCCTGCACCGTGACGCACGGCGCCCGGTGAATTTGGGCCGATCACCGAAGCGCAGGTTGGTCGCTCCAGCGCGGTGTGCATTCGGACAATCACTTCGGCGTCGATGGGCTCCTGGGCCTTGCCCGCTGTGGACGCATTGGTCGACGGACTGCGTATGAAGAGTGACAGCGGCCGGCATCGAGGCGGTTCCCCTGAGCGGTTTTTTCTCCCTGGCCTCTACCAGCGCCGAACCACTGTCGAGAGGCAGTGTGCGCGACCCGGGTGAAGTCGCAGTGAAGTCCGTGCAGGAGTCCCGTGAAACGATACCCGTGGTCCGGTGTCGTGCGACTCTCGCCCAGCTGGACCTGGAAGGGCAACGGATCGGCATGTCGGCGCAAGCGGACGTCCAGCAGCGTCCCGTCGCGCTCATGCAACGCTCACTCGCCTCATGTGACCGACGTCGGCCGACGTGCCGCGGCCCAGCCAGATGCCAAGTGGCCGCGAAGGTTGCACGCCGTTCGGCACGAGCACGCCCGATCGTCGAAGCGCTTGTAAGCAGCGTCAACCAATGCGGATCTTCCGAGGCGCTGTCGGGTCACGCCGATTCGAGTCCTGTCGCCTCGCTCTTGTTGCCGCGTCGCGCTATCGCGTGGATACGCGCTGCGCGATTTCGTGCGCCCTGAGGTCTGGCACTGCCGCAAGGTTTTCGAGTTGCGCAGCCCGCGGACGGCCCTCGCTTTGCTCCCAGTGGTAGATCGCCTGTCCGGACACACCGACAAGCAGTGGCGCCGACCGCCGCGAACGACGTCGGCCGCGTGAGCAAGGCCAAGGCGCCGGAGGCCATGAAGGAGCGGCCTGCATCCTGAGCGCCTGTGCGAAGGAGGCGCCATGGTAGGGCGCATCCACCAAGCCTGAGGCCTTTTTTCCCTCTCAATGGAAGGAGACACTATGGGCCAGGTTCTTCACGGCTGCGCCACCACGACAGAGGCGGTCCGTCGAGCAATACAAGGGAGCGCGTGATGCTTTCTTCGAAAGTTCCTGGCTCAATACGGGCCCTCGGATCGTGCTGGATGTTGCATAGCAATTGCTATACAATCTGACGATGAAGACCGCTCAACTTCCCCCGGTTCGTGTGACGGCTGCCGTTCGAGAACAGATAGAGGGCGTGCTGCTCGAAGGCGAAACGCTGTCGCATTTTGTCGAGCAGGCGGCGACTGATGCTGCTCGTCGCCGCAAGGCACAGCAAGATTTCGTGGCGCGTGGACGCGCCTCGCTTGCCCGTGCGCTCGAATCGGGCGAGTCCTATGCGGCAGACGAGGTGCTCGATGCGATGAAGTCTCGGATCGATATCGCGCGCAAGGCTGTCGAAAAGGGGCGCGGTGGCATCTCCAAACGGCGCGCGTGACATACGTTGTTCGCTTGACGCGCGAGGCGTTGGAAGATCTGCAGCGTCTTGAAGCCTTTCTCCTCGAGGCGGCTCTCAAGCACGGAGACTGGGAACTACCGGATCGCGCACTACTGGCTATTCGGAGAGAGTTCCGCATCTTGGAGTCCAATCCCTTCACCTGTCGAATTGCCTTCGACGACCGATTGGAGCGAGAACTCGTCATTCCATTCGGTGCCTCAGGCTACGTTGCCTTGTTCCATATCGTCAGTGAACGCGAGATCGTGGTGTCTGCCATCCGACATCAGCGAGAGGACGACTATCACTGACCGTGAGGTCGTCCACGCCATCAGGCATTGAGCATCAGTTCCCCATGTACGCAGTCACCGTCCAGTGCCTCGCCCGAGAGGGCGGCGAGTTTCAAGCGTGCCGTCTCGCTTCGCGTCGGCCCCAAGAAAAGTGAAACCGGAGCGTAGGGCTTGCTGCGACCTGGAGCGTGGCACACCGTTCTCGCCGTCAAGGTCCTGCGCGCGCCATGTGGTGCGCTGGCGGCCTGCGGCCGTCTTCGAACCTTGACTGCTGCGCTGCGGCGCCGGCGACGGTCCCGCCGCGCGCGCATGCGGCGCGAAATTCGAACTGCTGTCGACTCTGATTTCGAACAGTGGGCTCGACAGCCGAATCGCTGCAGCTTCGTGGGGCGTGACCGTTGCGCCGCGTGGGGCGTCTCGCGTCTGCGTGACCCGCACGGCGCGCCAACTGGCCGTGCAAGCACGGCAGTCACTGGCCAGGCCGCCCGCCTCGGCGTTCGGCGGTTCCTGACGTTGGGGTGGGGCCTTTGCTTCGCAGGGCTTCGATGGCGTGCCGCCTTTGGCGCGGAGGGGCGCGGGCGGCGTGTGCAGGGCTTCGTGGCCTGTGCGCGTTGCCTCTGCGTTCGAAGCCGCCTCTTGACCGACGCATAGCGCGCACGGGCCGCTGTCCAGGGCTGCGGGCTTTGCCACCGTCCTCACCCGGTCCTCGCTGTGCTCGGCTGCGGCTTGTGGGCGGTCCCTGGACATCGGCCCTTTTGCGCGCTCTTCATGCGTCGAGGCGGCTCCGAAAGCAGATGTTCAACCACCGCGGCATACGCCGCAGAAAGGCCCGGCCATGCACGCCAATTCGACTTCCAGTTCCAGCCCGCGCGGTGCGGGCAGCCCGCACAGCCCGGGCAACCCGACAACCACGGGCGTTCCCCCCGTACCCCCCGAGGGCTCACCCCAAGCAGGTGGGGGTGCTGATGAATCCTGCGGCCACGCTGCGCGGGGTGCGGGCCGCATGGACGTGCGGCAGGTCGTGACGGACCGGATCGTCGCGATGCTGGAGAAGGGCGGCAACGTGTTTCGCGAACGCTGGACGCGGGCGGCGTCGCGCGGTGTGCCTCGCAACGGGAAGACGGGGGTACCGTACCGCGGCGCGAACGTACTGCTGCTGTGGGAGGCGGCGATCGAGGAGGGCTATGCGTCCAATGTGTGGCTGACCTACAGGCAGGCGCAAGGTCTCGGTGCCCAGGTGCGCAAGGGCGAGCGCGGCGTGCTGTGCGCGCACTTCGAGCGCAGGGCGCGCGAGCGTCGCGCGGATGCCGATGACGTTCTCGCGGAAGGGGCGACGGATGAGGGGGGCATGACGGCGGACGCCGGTGCCCGCGCGGGTGTGCTGCTGTGCCTGCCGTTCTGGCTGTTCAACGCGGCGCAGATCGACGGGTTGCCGCTCGAGGTGGTGGACCTCGGTGTTGCTGCGCCGGCGGCGAACGTGCAGGGTCCGGTGGAGCGGGCGATGCGGTTGCTGGGCGGCTGCAATGCAAGGATCCGTCACGGCTTCGACCGGGCGGCGTACCTGCCGGCGCTCGACGAAATCCGGCTGCCGTGGCCGCGGCAGTTCACCAGTCCCGAGGCGCAGTGCGCGACGGCGCTGCACGAGTTGGTGCACTGGACCGGGCATCCCGACCGGTTGAACCGGCGCTTCGGACAACGTTTCGGCGACGCGGCCTATGCCTTCGAGGAACTGGTGGCCGAGCTCGGCAGTGCGTTCGTGATGGGCCATTGCGGGCTGGTCGATGCCACGGTCGAGGGGCATGCGGCCTACATCGAGGCCTGGCTGCAGGTGCTGCGCGGCGACCGCACGGCGATCTTCACGGCGGCGCGTCTTGCCGAGGAAGCCTTCGCGTTCATCGTGGCGCGGGAGATGCCAGCCCTTGCGGGGTCCGCGGCGGACTGAGGGCCGTTGGCTTCAAGGCCTGGCAAGCGCCCGGCGCGCAGCGATTGCGCCGCCTGCCGGCTTCGGCCGTCAGGCCTTGCCGATTCCGCGCTCCGCTTTTTTCAGCGAGGACCCGCAGGTCGGCGCGTTGGCGCCCAGCGAGGCACGCGAGCGCATCCCACGGCGATGCCGTTGCATTGAATCGCCATGGACCCGATGTTTCTTCTGGACTCGGAGGCTCGCCATGGTCGCAAGCGCGGGGACAGGCCTGCATCGCGGCGCGGGGCCGGCGGTGCTCGACGCGATGAAGATCGTCCTGGCCCGCGTGGCCAGGGAACGCGCAATGCCGCCGACCTTCGCCGTCGATGCTGCCGCGCCCGCCGCCGCGACAGCCGTGGCCTGCAGGGCTGATGCGCTGACCGACAGCGGGGAGTGGACGGCCTCACCGACCCGGCTTCGTGCGTCCGCCACGTCGCGGGCACCAGCGATGTCCGTGCTGGCCGCTGGCACCGGCGCGGGTCCGTCCTCGCCCCCGTACGTGTACGTAATTCCCCTCGCGGGGGCGTCAGATTCCGATCAGCTTGCAAAAAGAGCATCTGTGCGTCCGAGGAAGGCCCTCGGACGGAGACATGCCAGCACCCCGTTTCAGGGGGGGCGGGCGCATTCGAACCACATCTCTTTGTGAGCGTATGAAAAATAGAAACCTTGTCAGGGGACTCTTCCTCATGGCAATCGCGCTGGCCTTCGGCCTGACCGCGCTTCGCTACCCCATCGGAGACTTCAGCCGCGCCGGGCCTGGCCTGTTCCCCGCCATGATCAGCGGCATGCTGCTGGTGATCGGCGTGGCGACCGTGGTCCGGTCGTTCCTCGTGGAGGGCGTGCCGCTGGAGTTCAACTTCAGGAACATCGGGCTGATCCTGGCCAGCCTCTG